>NZ_AYWB01000004.1:0-478787 GCF_000503035.1 Mesorhizobium sp. LSHC412B00
AAAACTCCATGCCTTGCGATATCGCTGGCGCGAACCACCACGAAAGCGCAAGTTTCAGTCCATGCCAAAGCTATCTTAGCGCCTATGCCCTTGTGGGGAGGGTCGCTGCGAAGCAGCGGGGTTGGGGTCGGCGCGAGGCCCCCACCCGGACCTGCGGTCCGACCTCCCCACAAGGGCCCAAGGGGGAGGTAGGGGTTTGCGCTAGGCAGCGCAGACTTCGCGGATCGAGCTTTCCAGAATGTCGAGCGCCTCGTTCATGACATTGTCCTGGATGGTGATCGGAGCCAGGAAACGGATGACGTTGCCGTAGACGCCGCAGGTCAGCAGGATCAGCCCCTTGTCGAGCGCCTTCAGCCGGATCGCATTGGCGATCTCGGCCGACGGCAGGCCCTTCTTGACGTCGTTGAATTCGACCGCGTTCATGAAGCCGAGACCCCTGATGTCGACAATCTCGGGCACATCGTCGCGGATCGACTGCAGCCGCTGTTTCAGCCGGGCGCCCAGCGTATTGGCGCGGTCGCACAGCTTTTCGTCCTCGATTACGTCGAGCACGGCGTGTGCTGCGGCGACACCGATCGGGCTGCCGCCATAGGTGCCGCCGAGCCCGCCAGGACCGGGCGCATCCATGATCTCGGCGCGGCCGGTGACCGCCGCCAGCGGGAAGCCGCCGGCCAGGCTTTTCGCCATGGTGGTAATGTCGGCCGCGACCTCATGATGATCCATGGCGAACATCTTGCCGGTGCGGGCAAAGCCGGTCTGCACCTCATCGGCGATCAGCAGCATGCCGTGCTGGTCGCAGAGCTTGCGCAGCGCCGTCAGGAATTCGCGCGGCGCGTCGTAGAAGCCGCCCTCGCCCTGGACCGGCTCGATGATGATGGCGGCAACGCGAGCCGGATCGACATCGGCCTTGAACAGTTTGTCGAGTGCGACCAGCGAATCGGCTGTAGACACGCCGTGCAGCGGCACCGGAAACGGCGCGTGGTAGACGTCGCCCGGCATGGCGCCGAAGCCGACCTTGTAGGGCACGACCTTGCCGGTCAGCGCCATGCCCATGAAGGTGCGGCCGTGGAAGCCGCCGGCAAAGGCGATGACGGCTTGGCGGCCAGTGGCGTTGCGGGCGATCTTGATGGCGTTCTCGACCGCTTCAGCACCCGTAGTGACGAAGATGGTCTTCTTCTCGAACTTGCCGGGCAGCATGCCGTTCAGCCGTTCGGCCAGCCTGACATAGCTCTCATAGGGCACGACCTGGTGGCAGGTATGGGTGAAGCGGTCGAGCTGTGCCTTGACCGCCTCGATCACCCTGGGATGGCGGTGGCCCGTGTTGACGACGGCGATACCGGAGGAGAAATCGATGTATCGGCGGCCTTCTACATCCCAGATCTCCGAATTCTCGGCGCGGTCGGCATAGATCTGCGTCGTCATGCCGACGCCGCGCGAGATCGACTGGTTCTTGCGCTCAGAAATGGCTGCGTTCTTCATTTCGTCCCTCATCGGGCCGACGCCCGTTCTCGTTAGATGAATGCCAAGGCCTCTTCTGACCTTATTTCACGTTTTCCTCAAGTTGGCACCGCCGCCGGGCGATTGGGCCTGTCGTCGATGCGGGCCACTTCGACAGACCGGTCTTAACCAGCCGACCGATACACGTACGGGGCAGTCCGTGACAGCTCACCCGTCACCGGGAACGGCGAAGCGATCCCGCTCGCCGCGGTGGCGAACTTCCGCTACGACCTCGAACAGCCGACGGTGTGGCGGCGCAACCGCATCCCGACGATCACCGTTCGCGCAGGCCTCGTTGGCGACGTGCTGCCGGCCACCGTCGTCAACGAATTGAAGCCGTCGGTCGACGCCTTCATCGCCAAACTGCCGCCCGGCTATTCCGTTGCAACCGCCGGCTCGGTCGAGGAAAGCGCCAAAAGCCAGGGACCGATCGCAGCGGTGGTGCCGCTGATGCTGTTCGTGATGGCGACCATCCTGATGATCCAGTTGCAAAGTTTTCAGCGCCTGTTCCTGGTCGTGGCGGTGGCGCCGCTCGGCCTGATCGGCGTGGTCGCGGCCCTGGTGCCGAGCGGCGCACCGCTCGGCTTCGTCGCCATTCTGGGCGTCCTGGCGCTGATCGGCATCCTGATCCGCAACTCAGGTGATCCTGATCGTGCAGATCGAGGATCTGGTGGCCGAGGGCCAAGACCGCTGGGAAGCCGTGATCGAAGCGACCGAGCACCGCATGCGGCCGATCGCGCTGACGGCCGCGGCCGCCAGCCTAGCGCTGATCCCGATCGCGCGCGAAGTGTTCTGGGGCCCGATGGCCTACGCCATGATGGGCGGCATCATCGCCGGCACGGCGATCACGCTGCTGTTCCTGCCGGCGCTTTATGTGACGTGGTTCAGGATCAAGGAGCCTAAGCAGGGGGACGAACCATCTGTTCCGGAGAACGGCGAACTGGCGCAAGACCCCGCTTAAGGCTTTGCCGGATCATTCGTTATCGTTAGAGGGTTCGGGGCGCGATTTCGCTCGCTGCCATGGCGATGATTTTGACGTCCGCCAAGCATGCCAGCCTTTTGGCAAGTCGGCCAATGCCAGGATGCTTTCATCCTGCTGCACCACCTCTTGCAGGCCAACGAGCATTATCTCGCGTTCATCCCAATCTCGAGAGTCGCTGCTATAGAATTGCCAACTGCCCCCTTCATCGTTGTAGTTCTCGTCATCGTCAGCTTCATGCACAACGTATGCGATCCAGTCGCCCCGTTTGAATATGCTCTTGTCCGATAGCACCGCGACATTGGGCGGATCTGCAAACTTCCATTCTTCCATGGAATTCCCCAAGCGATTATTCTGCGGAAGAAACTAGTTCACGCCGTCCGAACAAACCCCTCGCTCGCCCTAAGCAAATTGCGTGTGTAATCCTTCTCCACGCGGTGCCCGATCAGCTGGCCCGCCGTCAGGTTCTCCACCGCTTCGCCATTCTGCATCACCATCAGGCGCTCGCACATATGGGTGATGATGGCGAGGTCGTGGCTGACCATCAGGAAGGTCAGCTTGCGCCGACGGCGAACCTCTTCCAGCAGGTTGAGCACTTCCGCCTGCACCGAAGCGTCGAGCGCCGAGGTTGGTTCGTCGAGCAGCAGGATCGACGGTTCGAGGATGAGCGCCCGCGCGATCGCCACGCGCTGACGCTGACCGCCGGAGAGCTGGTGCGCGTAGCGGAAACGGAAACCGTTGCCTAATCCGACCTCGTCGAGGGCGCGCTGGATGCGTTGCTCGCCATCGGCAAAGCCGTGAATGGCGAGCGGCTCCTGCAGCAGGCGGTCGACGGTCTGACGCGGGTGCAGCGAACCATAGGGGTCCTGGAAGACCATCTGCACTTCGCGATAAAAAGCCTTGTCGCGGCGCGCTCCCAGCGTCTTGCCATTGACCGTGATAGTACCGGATGCGACAGGCACCAGGCCGGCAATGGCTTTGAGCAGCGTCGACTTGCCGGAACCGCTCTCGCCGACCAGGCCGAAGGATTCGCCGGACTTCACCTCGAGGTTCGCCCCTTTCAGCGCGCGAAAACGGTCGAACACCACCTCCAGCCCTTCAATCGAAATGGCTGGCGTCATGCCGCCCACTCCGGCTTGCGGTCGAGCACCGGCAGCGGGTGGCGTTCGTAACCGATCCTGGGCATGCAGTTGAGCAGGCCGCGCGTGTAGGGATGCTGGGCGTCGCGCAGCTCCGACGCCTTGAGCTGCTCGACCACCTTGCCGGCATACATGACGATGACGCGGTCGCAGAAGGAGGCGACCAGCCGCAGATCGTGCGAGATGAAGATCAGACCCATGCCGCGCTCACTGACCAAGCGGTCGAGGATGCCGAGCACATCGAGCTGAACGGTGACGTCGAGCGCCGAGGTCGGCTCGTCGGCGATCATCAGTTCCGGTCCGGCGATCAGCATCATTGCGATCATGGCGCGCTGGCCCATCCCGCCGGACACCTCGTGCGGATGCAGGTCGAAGACACGCGAGGGATCGCGGATCTGCACAGCTTCCAGCATGGCCAGCGCCCGCTCGCGCGCTTCGGCCTTGGAGACCTTTTCATGCGTGCGCAGCGTCTCGACGATCTGGCGGCCGATGCTCATCACCGGGTCGAGCGAATATTTCGGATCCTGCAGGATCATGGCGATGCGTTTGCCGCGCAGCGCCCGGCGCTGGCGGGCGGGTATGTCCAAAAGATCGATGCCGTCCAAGGCGAGCTTCTTGGCCGAAACCAGAGCCTGCGGCGGCGTCAGCCCCATGATGGCGCGGCCGGTCTGCGACTTGCCGGAGCCGCTTTCGCCGACAATGCCCAGCCGCTCTCGGCCGAGCGAGAAGGTGACGCCGCGCACCGCCTGGATGAGGCCGGTCCGAGTCGGGAAGGTGACGCGCAGGTCGTCGACATCGAGAAGTGCACCGCTCATTGGTCACCACTCATTGGTCGCCACTCCGGGGATCGAGCGCATCGCGCAGGCCGTCGCCCAGCAGGTTGAAGCCGAGACTGACGATCAGGATGGCGAAGCCGGGCGCGCCGGCCACCCACCATTGGTCGAGCACGAAGCGACGGCCGGACGCGATCATGGTGCCCCATTCCGGCAGCGGCGGCTGCGCGCCGAGGCCAAGGAAACCGAGGCCGGCGGCGGTGAGGATGATGCCGGCCATATCGAGCGTCACCCGGATGATCAGCGAAGAGATGCAGAGCGGCATGATGTGGCGCAGCACGATGCGGAACGGCGAGGCGCCCATCAATTGCACCGCCTTGATGTAATCGGAATTGCGCACGGTCATCGTCTCGGCCCGCGCAATTCGCGCGTAAGGCGGCCACGAGGTGATGGCGATGGCCAACACCGCGTTTTCGATCCCGGGGCCAAGGGCGGCGACAAAGGCCAGTGCCAGGATCAGCTTGGGGAAGGCGAGGAAGATGTCGGTAATGCGCATCAGAATGGCATCGGTCCAGCCGCCGGCATAGCCGGCGACGGTGCCGACCAAAAGGCCGATGGGGGCTGCGATGACAGCGACAAGAATGACGACATAGAGGGTCCAGCGCGAGCCGAAAAGAATGCGCGAATAGATATCGCGGCCGAGATCGTCGGTGCCGAACCAATGCGCCGCACTCGGCGCCAAAAGCCGGGCATTCTTGAGATCGCCGATGGTCGGCAAATAGGGCGCCAGCACATCGGCAAAGGCTGCGACCAGCAGCAGCGCGATGATGATGAGCAGGCCGAGAAACGCCAGCCGGTTGGCGGAAAAGCGCCGCCAAGCGACGTAGGCGCGGCCGAGCCGTGCCTGCATGCGCGAGGCCGGCCGATCGCTGAGCAGCCAATCGCGGCGCGTTTGGATTGCTTCGGCGCTCATCCTGTCTTCGTCCTCGGATCGAGCACCTTGTAGAGAACATCGGACAGGAGATTGATGCCGATGAACACCGAACCGATGACGATGGTGCCGCCGAGCACGGCGTTCATGTCGGCGTTCTGCAGCGAATTGGTGATGTAGAGGCCGATGCCGGGCCAGGAGAACACCGTCTCGGTCAGCACCGAACCTTCGAGCAGCCCGGCATAGGACAGCGCGATCACCGTGACCATCGGCACCGCGGCGTTGCGCAGCGCATGGCCCCAGATGATTCGCGTTTCAGACAGGCCCTTGGCGCGCGCGGCGACGATGTATTCCTGCGACAGCTCGTTCAGCATGAAGGAGCGCGTCATCCGGCTGATATAGGCGAGCGAGAAATAGCCCAGCAGCCCTGCCGGCAGGATGATGTGGCGGTAAGCGTCGTAGAAGACATCCCACTGGCCCTGCAGCGCGGCGTCGAGCAGGTAGAAGCCGGTGATCGGTGTGAATGTGTACTCGTAGACGATGTCGAGGCGGCCGGGAAAAGCCACCCATTGGAGCTTGGCGTAGAACAGGACAAGCCCCAAAAGCCCGATCCAGAAGATAGGCACGGAATAGCCGATCAGGCCGACAATGCGAACGATCTGGTCGATGAGACTGCCGCGTTTTACCGCTGCCAGCACGCCGAGCGGCACGCCGATCAACGAGCCTATCAAAGTGCCCAAAGTCGCCAGTTCGATCGTTGCCGGAAAGGCACGGCGGATGTCGGTCATCACAGGATTGGTGGTCAGCACAGAGGTGCCGAAATCACCGTTCAGCGCATGCTTGAGATAGATATAGAATTGCTCGATCAACGGCAGGTCGAGCCCCATCTCGCGGCGGGTGCGCTCGATGACATTGGCCGGTGCGCGGTCGCCGAGCACCGCCAGCACCGGATCGATCGGGATGACGCGGCCGATGAAAAAGGTCACCGCGAGCAGGCCGAGATAGGTGGTGACGGCGATGACCAGGAAGCGGCCGATCGCCAACAAGATAGCGACGGCGCGGGCGCTTCCCTGCCCCGCCGTCGCCTGGTTTTCAATCGCGCTCATCAGGGCGCGTCCGCCGGCGCTATTCCTTGGAGACCGGGCCGACGAAGTTGGTGTCGAAGCTCGGACCGAGCGCAAAGCCTTTCAGGTTTTTGCGCAGGCCTGCCACTTCCAATTGCTGGTGGATGATTACGAAGGGGCTGGTGTCGAGGATCGTCTTTTCAAGGCTCTTGTACATATCGGCGCGCTTGCCGGCATCCTTCTCCAGCAAGGCTGCTTCGGTCTGCTTTGTCAGGTCCGGGATGTCCCAGGCATTGCGCCAGGCCAGCGTCTTGGTCTTGCCTTCATCCGAATTGTCCGGGTTTGAGGCAAAGGTCTGGGCGTTGGAGTTCGGATCGAAATAGTCCTGGCCCCACTGGCCGATATAGATGTCATGATTACGGGCGCGGTATTTGGTCAGCGTCTGCTTGCCGTCGCCCGGGATAATTTCCAGCTTGATGCCGGCCTGGCCAAGCGTCTGCTGGATCGATTCCGCCATGCCGGTGGTCGGCTGTCCCGTGCGTACGTCCATGGTTACGCTGAAGCCGTCGGCCAGGCCGGCCTTGGTCAGCAGTTCCTTGGCCTTGGCGACGTCGAACTTGAACGGATTTTCGTCCAGTTCGCCCAGAACGCCCTTGGGCAGGAAGGTCTGGTGAATCTCGCCAATGCCCTTGAGGATGGTCGTGCTCAGCGCATCGTAGTCGACCAGATATTTGAACGCCTGGCGAACCTCGGGCTTGGCGAGGTTCGGATTCTTCTGGTTGAGGCTGATATAATAGACCGTGCCCTTCGGCGCGCTGGTCGTGGTGAGATCGGCATTCTTGGCGATGGCGTCGAGATCGTTCGGCTCGAGGTTGCGAGCAACGTCGATGTCGCCTGCTTCGAGCGCCAGGCGCTGCGCCGAGCTCTCCTTCATGTTGCGGTAGATGACGCGCGCGAGCTTGGCCTTCTCGCCATTGTAATTGTCGTTGCGCTCGAGCACGACGACCTCATTGGCCCGCCATTCGCGCAGCTTGTAGGCGCCGGAGCCGGCATAACCGGTCTTCAGGAAGGCGTTGCCGAAATCGTTGTCCCATTTGTAGTCGGCACTCGGCGTCACCGCGGCGACATGTTCCTTCACCAGCTTTGCGTCGACGACCGAAGCGACCGTTGCCGACAGGCAGTTTAACACGAAGCTCGGCGCATAGGCCTTGTCGACGGTGAACTGGAAGGTGGTATCGTCGACGGCCTTGGCCTTGTCGGCAACATTGTCGCCGCTGATGCCGAACTGGTTGATGATGAATGCCGGCGGCTTGTCCAGCTTGATGGCGCGCTCGAAGGAATAGGCGACATCGGCGGCCGTCAGTGGATTGCCCGAAGCGAACTTTAGGCCGGGCTTGAGCTTGAACGTATAGACCAGGCCGTCGTCGGAGACGGTCCAGCTCTCGGCAAGGTCGCCCTTGACCTTGGAGGTGTCGCTGAGATCGAGGCGGACCAGCAGATCATAGGTGTTGCCGGTGACCTCTGCGGTCGACAGTTCGAAGGCCTCGCCCGGATCCATGGATATGATGTCGTCGATGGCAAAACCTTCGACCAGCGTGTCGGCGGGCGTCACGGCGAAGGCGGGCGCAACGCCAATGAGCAGAGCGGACATGGCTGCACCTGCGAGCCAGACGCGCGAACGTAGAGCAAACTTTTCCATCATCATGATGATTGTTCCCTGTTTTGTTGATTGTTGACCCCGAGTTCCCGGCTCAGGGCTGCAGTAATCTTTTTCGCGGCCGGAGGACGACCGTTAGACCCCATACCGTGTTGATTTTTTTCCAGTTGGTCAACACCCTATCCGGCAGCCCTCCAACCGGCAACGGGCATTTTGCGAGCCGGCATACTGGACCGGAATATGCTGTGCGCGTCGAAGCATGGGCAAGCCAATTGCAGCCGCCGATGGGGAAAAATCTGCTCTTTTCGGTGTTACTTGATGGCAGCAACCAGATCGGCGTCGGGGAAGCAGGTGGCGGGGCGGCCATTCTTTTCCTGCCAGCTGCCGATCGAGCGGCGGGTCTTGAAGCCGGGCAGGCCGTCGGCGCTGCCGACATCGTAGCCCTTGGCCTCCAGCGCCCGTTGCAGCGCGGCGATGTCGGAACGATGCAGGCCGCCAACCGCACCCCAGCTGCCGACGAAATCAGCATCGCCATGGGCGATGCGGTCAGCGCCATGGCCGATGAACAGGGCGTACAGGTCGCTGGTGTTGTACTGTTTCAGCACGTAGAAATTGGGCGTGGCGATGAAGGCGGGGCCGCTGCGTCCGGCCGGCATCAAAAGGAATCCTTCCGCTTTCAGTTCGCCGGCCGGAAAGGCTTTGCCGCCGACGCGGCTGATTCCCATCGCCGCCCAGGCTGAGATTTTCTTGCCCTGGTCGGGACCTTCGAGCGAGCAGGAAACGCTTTCCGGCACCGTCACCTCGAAACCCCAGCCACGCCCCTTCACCCAGCCATAGTGGACGAGATAGTTGGCGATCGAGGCCAGCACGTCCGGCGTCGAATTCCAGATGTCGGGGTGGCCGTCACCGTCGTAGTCGACGGCGTGCTTCAGGAACGAGGTCGGCATGAATTGCGGCTGGCCGAGCGCGCCGGCCCAGGACGATTTCATGGCGCCGACCGGCGCCAACCCATGCTCGACGATCTCGAGCGCCGCCAGCACTTCGGTGCGGAAGAAGTCTTTCTTGGTCGACATGAAGGCCTTGGTGCCGAGCACTTCGAAAGCGTCGTAGGGCATTTTCGCCGCGCCGAAGCCGGTCTCGCGGCCCCAGATCGCCAACAGTATCTCGCCCGGGACACCGTAGCGCTTTTCGATCGCAGCCAGCGTCTTGGCGTTGGCCGCCTCGCGCGTGCGCCCACCTGACGTGACGGCGCGCACCGTCTTTTCGGCGAAATAGGCGCCGGGCGAACCGAACTCGGCCTGATGCTGTTTTTGCGGGGTTTTGGGTTTCTCGCCGGGCAGGACGAGGTCGGGCAATTTGAGGTTCGGCTTCACGCCATCGAAAGCGGCGTCGAAGGTGGATTTGGAGATGCCTTTGGTCTGGGCTTCCGGCCAGAGATCGGTTTGCAGCCAGGCGCGGAACTGGTCGTCGATTTTGGCGGCGGAGGCGGGGGCTACAAAAAGCAGGGCAACAAGGGATGCGAGAAGCGCAACGAGCGCCAATCCGAAAGGTCCGCTTTCTGTCGCGCCCCCCTCTGTCCTGCCGCACATCTCCCCCACAAGGGGAGAGATTGGCTGTCGCTTCGGTTTTCGCCAACCACCAGCGTTGAAAGAAGAATGCCGCCCGAGAAGCTGCTGATCTCCCCCCTTGAGGGGGAGATGTCCGGGAGGACAGAGGGGGGTGTTTGGCGCAAACCTCGAAGAATGCGAAGCTTTCATGTCGCACATCCTGCCCGCCAATTGCGTCAAAACGCCGTCCGCGAGCGCAAGGCCGCCGCCAGCGTCCCCTCATCCAGATAGTCGAGTTCGCCGCCGACCGGCACGCCATGTGCAAGCCTGGTGACCTTGATCTTGAAACCCGAGAGCTGGTCGGTGAGATAATGCGCCGTCGTCTGGCCCTCGACCGTGGCGTTGACGGCGAGGATCACCTCCTTCACCTCGCCGCCGGCGACGCGGTCGACCAGCGAGCGGACATTGAGCTGGTCGGGGCCGATGCCGTCGAGCGGCGACAGCGTGCCGCCGAGCACATGGTAGCGCACATTCATGGCCGCCGCCCGCTCCAGCGCCCAGAGGTCGGAGACATCCTCGACGACGATCAGCGTCGAGGCATCGCGGCGCGGATCGGTGCAGATCATGCAAGGGTCGGAGGTATCGACGTTGCCGCAGGTCGTGCAGATGCGCACCTTGTCGGCGGCTTCAGCCATGGCGGCGGCGAGTGGCGACAAAAGCTGCTCCTTCTTCTTGATGAGGTGCAGTGCCGCACGCCTGGCCGAACGAGGCCCTAGCCCCGGCACCTTGGCCAGGAGTTGGATCAGGCGTTCGATCTCGGGACCGGCGATTCGCTTCGACATCGCACTGATCTAGGATTTTTCCGCGCGCTTTGAAACATGCGCATACGCACCGAGCCCGCCATGCTGCCATGGCGGGCTCGGAAACTGTTTTAGGCGTCAGTAAGCTGACGCTGGCCGGGTCTGGTCGATAATCATCGCGCCGATAGCGTCGGTATTCTCAGGCGTCGACTGGAAGCCCATCGACGCTTCCTGCGTTGCCGATGGAACCGAGGTGATGTAGCGGGCGTTCAGCGTGCCGCCGAAACGCGAGGCATCGGGCTCGGCCATCGGCTCCTGCATCGCCACCTCCGTCTGCTTGGCGGCGACGCGGGCGCTCTTGGCGGGCGCCGCGGAAGCCGTCACATAGGTCTGCTCGGCCGGGGCACGTGTCGCCTTGGCTGCGCGAACCGCCGCGGCCTGCTTGGCCGGATCTGGACGGACAATGGTCTTCACCACCGGCTCGGCGTAGGCAACCTGCAACGGCGCTTCAGGCACAGGCGCGCGCGGCTGCGCCGAGGCAACCATGGTCGTGGATTCATCCGGCAGCGGCTGCCAGTTGCGACCGCGCTTCTCGTAGAAGGCGTTGCCGCCGGCAACCATGGTGTAATGCATGTTCTTGTAGGGGAACCTCAGGCCGGCGGTGTGGAAGTACATCGTGTTCTTCAGCTTGGCCTTGCGCTCGCCCTTGAGCACCGCATCGGCGGCCTCCTCGACATCGGGCATCGCTTTCGAATTCATCGCCCGCGTCATCACGCCGGGCGCGAACTGGCCCGGTTCGCCAACCACTTGGCAAATGGTGCTGCCATGATTGCCGGAGCGCAGCCGGTTCATCACCACCGTGCCGACGGCGATCATGCCGTCACGGCTCGAGCGGTTGGACTCGAAGAACATCGCCCGCTCCAGGCATTCCTTCTCCTTCGGCGTGTTGCGGTAGGCGCGCGTCGAAAGGAAGCTGGGCGTGATGGCGTCGGTCAGGCTGGCGACCGACAGGCCGTGCGAAGACGTGGTCTGGCTACAACCCGCCAGGAACATAGGGGAGAAGATGATGCCGAGCAGAAGCGGCGTCTTCCATCGCGTCGCGATCAACAAAAATGCCTCATTGTCCAGATGCCAGCCCGCCCCGAGATGTGGCAAGAATGAGACTCTTAAAGGCAAAAAGATGGCTAAAGGATTAGCTTTCGTGCAGCATAGGTAAAACTTTATAAATGCCCGGATATGTCCGCGTGAGCAAAGCCGGAGAAAGTCTTAACAACAGCTCCGCAGCCGATTTCCCTTCATAATCAATTAACTGGTTGGAGCCGGCTCAGAACGGCAATTTCATTCCGGGCGGGATCGGCAAGCCTGCCGTTAGCGCCTTGGTCTTCTCCTGCATAATCTGCTCGACCTTATTTTTGGCGTCATTGTGAGCGGCCAGCAGCAGGTCTTCGAGAATCTCGACCTCGTCCTCCTTGAACAGCGACGGATCGATCTTCAGCGACTTCATTTCGAACTTGCCGGTCAGCGTGACATTGACCAGCCCGCCGCCCGCCTGCCCGCTTGCTTCAATCGTCGCGATCTCGTCCTGCATGGCCTGGAACTTGGCCTGCATTTCCTTCGCCTTGCCCATCAGGCCGAGAAGATCTTTCATGGTCGGGTCCTTTGCGGATTCGTGGCTATGGTCAGGTTTCGTCGTCGTCGGACGGCGGCTCGACCGGCGCTTCGGCCTTGTCGGTGTCGACTTCCGGCGCGTCGGGAATGCGCACGTCGATGATCTTGGCGCCGGGAAAGCGCGCGAGGATGGCGGCCACCGCCGGATCGCTTTTCGCGTCGGAGAAAGCGGTCTCGCGCCTGGTCGATTCCATCTCGGCTAACGTCTGGCCGCCCTCTTCCTTCGACAATGACACCAGCCAGTTGCGGCCGGTCCAGGCCCGCAGCTTCGTCGTCAAGTCGTTGAGCAGCATCTTGGGCGCATCGGCGGTCAGGCCGACGTCAATACGGCCGGGCTCGATGCGCACCAGGCGAATACAGCTCTTGACCAGCACCTTGAAGGCGATGTCACGCTGCGCGTCGGCAAGAGCGACAATATCGGCCAGCGATTTCAGCGGCGGCGATTGCGGCTCGACGACCGGCTGCGGAGGCGCGACAAAGGCGACCGGGGGCGCGTCGACCAATCGCATGGTTTGCGCACCGGCTGGCCCGGACGGCATCCGGGTCTGCGCTACCGCGCTGGCGCCGCCGCCATTGCCGGCATTTACCGGCGCATCATTCGGGCGTGACGCACCACCGGACGCCGGAGCGCCGCTCTCCAGAGATTTCAGCGCCTCGTCCAGCGTCGGCAGGTCGGCGGCATGCGCCAGCCGGATCAGCACCATCTCGCCGGCGCTGACCGGTCGGTTGGACGACTGCACCTCGGGAATGCCTTTCAAGAGCATCTGCCAGGTTCGCGACAGAACCTTGACCGACAGCGTGCTGGCGAAGTCGGCGCCGCGGCGGCGCTCATCCTCGGACAGGGAAGCGTCGTCAGCAGCCGTCGGCACGAAGCGCAGGCGGGTGACGAGGTGGTTGAATTCGGCCAGATCGGTCAGCACGGCAGCCGGATCGGCGCCGGTGTCGTACTGGTTGCGGAATTCGGCAAGGGCGGCCGCCACATCGCCCTTCATGACATGTTCGAACAGGTCGACGATGCGGGCGCGGTCGGCGAGACCCAGCATGGCGCGAACCGCTTCGGCGCTGACGGCGCCGCCGCCATGGGCGATTGCCTGGTCGAGGATGGAGAGCGAATCGCGGGCCGAGCCTTCGGCGGCGCGCGCGATCATCGCCAGCGCGTCGTCGTCGACCGATATGCCTTCCTTGCCGGCAATCGAGGAGAGGTGCGCGACCAGTGCGCCGGCATCGATGCGTCTCAGGTCGAAACGCTGGCAGCGCGACAGCACGGTGATCGGCACTTTGCGGATTTCGGTGGTGGCAAAGATGAATTTGACGTGCGGCGGCGGCTCTTCCAGCGTCTTCAACAGGCCGTTGAAGGCCTGGGTGGAGAGCATGTGCACTTCGTCGATGATGTAGACTTTGTAGCGCGCCGACACCGGGGCATAGCGCACGCGCTCGATAATGTCCCTGATGTCGTCGATGCCGGTATGCGACGCGGCGTCCATCTCGATGACGTCGACATGGCGGCCTTCCATGATCGCCTGGCAGTGCTCGCCCAGGAAGGCGAGGTCGACCGAGGGATGGTCGACCGTCGGCGTCTTGTAGTTGAGCGCGCGTGCCAGGATGCGCGCCGTCGTGGTCTTACCGACGCCGCGCACGCCGGTCAGCATCCAGGCCTGGGCGATGCGGCCTGTGGAGAAAGCGTTGGTCAAAGTGCGGACCATCGGCTCCTGGCCGATCAGTTCGGAGAAATTCGACGGACGATATTTGCGCGCCAGCACGCGATAGGCGACGGCCTTTTGCTTCTCCAGGTTTTCGGGGTCCGAATTTCCGGCTTCGCTCATTCGCCCGTAAAGCTCCAAAAGGCCGCGTCTCAGCGTAGCCGATTCCTGCTAGATCGTTTCACCGTCTTCTGAAACGGCAAACCGCTCTACCCTTTGCTTTAACGCAATTCCGGACGGGAAACCGCTCACACTTTCCCTGGAATTGCTCCAATAGTCTCGCCCGCGCTGCAATGCGTCGTCAATGTCGCGAGAGGGGCCGATGAGGTGGGAGGCTGGAACAATGACCCGTTCCGGGCTCGTTAGGGCTGCTTCCTTCCGGACCTGACCCGGTTGGCGAGTGGATCGTCCACCACCAACCTCCCGCGTTCCATATCGGCAATTCAGCGATCAAATGCAAGGGTGCATTGAGAATCGGATGCCCGTGAACTCCGCCGCTCAATGAATCGCTTGCAGCCCCCGTGCAGCCGCTCTAGCGTCATGAGTTTGGGAATAATGCGAGAAGCGCAAGGGAAACGCCAATGCTACCGGGCCTCAAGGCCGGATTCACGCTCGACTCCAGGCTGGAGGCGGATAGCGAGCAGCTGATGTGGCTCGGCCTGTGCGAGCTCAGGGTGATGAACGATAGCCGCTGGCCATGGCTGGTCCTGGTGCCGCAGCGGCCGGGGGCCGAAGAAATCCACGACATGACGCCGCTCGACCAGGCGATGTTGACCTTCGAAACCAACATGGTGGCGCAGGCGCTGAAAAGAACCACGGGCTGCACCAAGATCAACACCGGCGCGCTCGGCAACATCGTTCGGCAATTGCATGTCCACGTCATCGCCCGCTCGGAAGGCGATCCGGGCTGGCCGGGGCCGGTGTGGGGGCACGGTATGCGCGAGCCCTATGAGCGTTCAGGCATCCGCCAATTTGCGCAACAGATCAAGGCGGCGCTATAAGCCGCCTGTGTCCATCCCTAGACGTTCGAGCTTCCATGACCTTTCGCCTTTTTGACGCGCCCTTGCGCGAACCGAGCCAGTTCGTCGGCTTCGCCGGAAACACGATTGATCGGCAATCCGAGAACCGCGCCGACGATTCCGTCGAAAGGGCGTTGGCCGATCCCTCGGCACGTCTTCTGCCGATGCATGGCGGACGGCTGTATCTGAAATTGCACGATGGCAGCTTCGACCCTTGGTTCGATCTGGCTGAGAGCCAGAAGCTGCAGCCATCACTCGCACAAGGCGTGCTGCTTGGCTTTGCCGAGAGCGGCCCGGTCCTTGCCGTGCCGGTCGGCCTCGATCCCGAACAGCTGCCGGAGACCATGAAGGCGATCGATTATCGCTCGGTCTATATGCAGGGGCTGATCGACGAGGCGGCAGCGGGCGCGCTGGCGCAAGGCGCCGCCCTGCTTGCCTGGCATGCCACCCATCGCTTCTGCAGCAAATGCGGCCATGAATCGCAAATGCGGGCCGGCGGCTACAAGCGCCATTGCCCAAATTGCGGCACCGAGCACTTTCCACGCACCGATCCGGTGTCGATTATGCTGACGGCGACGCGGGAAAAATGCCTGCTCGGCCGCGGCCGGCATTTCGGGCCCGGCATGTACTCGGCGCTTGCCGGCTTCATCGAGCCGGGCGAGACGATCGAGGCGGCGGTGCGCCGCGAAACGCTGGAGGAAGCCGGCATCCGGCTCGGCCGCGTCGTCTACCATGCCAGCCAACCCTGGCCGTTCCCCTATTCGCTGATGATCGGCTGTTTCGGCGAACCGCTCAATGACGACATCCAGGCCGATCTCAACGAGTTGGAAGATTGCCGCTGGTTTTTTCGCGACGAGGTGCGTTCGATGCTGGAGAGGACGCACAAGGACAATCTGGTCACGCCGCCGAAAGGCGCGATCGCGCATCATCTGATCCGCGCCTGGGTCGACAGCGAATAAGACTTGTTATTTTACGCAATTCCGGACGGAAAACCGCTTCACACTTTTCCTGGAATTGCTTAACGGGAGCAAAAAATGATCCGTCACACCGTGGTTTTCACCCTGAAGCACCCGCAGTACTCGCTGGAGGAAAAGCGGTTCCTCTCCGATGCCAAGCGCATTCTCAGCGCAATCAAGGGCGTCACCCATTTCGAGCCGCTGCGGCAAGTCAGCCCGAAGAACGACTACCACTTCGGCTTCTCGATGGAGTTCGTCGATCAGGCCGCCTACACCAGATATAACGAGCATCCCGACCACGTTGCCTTCGTGCGCGACCGCTGGATCCCGGAAGTCGAAACCTTCATGGAAATCGACTATGTGCCGCTGACCCTGCTGGTTTAGGGAACCTTAGTCCGCGACCTTCCACTGCTCGCGCGACTCGCTGGCGGGATAGACACCCAGAATGCGCACTTCGCGCGAGAAGAAGCGCAGTTCGTCCAGCGCCAGCTTGACCAGTGGATCGTCGGGATGGCCCTCGATATCGGCGTAGAACAGCGTCGCGGTGAAGGCGCCCAGTTGATAGCTCTCCAGCTTCGTCATGTTGACGCCGTTGGTGGCGAAACCGCCCATTGCCTTGTAGAGCGCAGCCGGCACGTTGCGGACACGGAACATGAAGGTCGTCATCATCTTGGTGTCGGCCGAGGGCCGTTCGGCCAACCGCTTGTCCTTGGTCAGGACGACGAAGCGGGTGACATTCGAGTCCGTGTCCTCGACATTCTTCTCGATGATGTCGAGGCCATAGAGTTCTGCGGCGAGCGCAGGCGCCAGCGAGGCCATGCTGCGGTCCTTGAGCTCGGAGACCAGCTTCGCCGAACCCGCCGTGTCGCCGGCAATCACCGGCTTCCAGCCATTCTTGCGGATGTATTTGCGGCACTGTCCCAGCGCATGGATATGGCTGTGCACGGTCTTGATCTCTTCGCGTTTGACGCCGGGCAGCACCATCAGTTGGAAATGGATCGGCAGGAAATATTCGCCGACGATGTGGAGTTTCGATTCCGGCAAGAGATGATGGATGTCGGCGACGCGGCCGGCGATGGTGTTTTCGATCGGGATCATGGCGAGGTCGGCCTTGTTGGTCTCGACCGCGTTGAAGGCATCCTCGAAGGTGGGGCACGGCAACGGCTCCATGGAAGGGAACATGTTGCGGCTGGCGGTGTCGGAATTGGCGCCCGGTTCGCCCTGGAAGGCTATTCTGTTGGTCTTGTCAGGCATGCCGATATCTCAGGTTTGAAAGGATCTGCGGTGTCAGGAAAGAATTTGTCTTCTCAGCAAAGAATTTGTCTGGCGCGTTCGAGGTCTTCCGGCGTGTCGACGCCGAGCGGCAGCGATTGCACGATCTCGGCATCGATGCGCATACCGGCCTCGAGCGCCCGCAACTGCTCCAGCCGCTCGCGCCGCTCCAGCGGCGACGGTTTTAGCGCGACGAAGCGTTCGAGGGCTGAGCGCCGATAGGCGTAAAGGCCGACATGGTGATAGAGCGGCCCCTCGCCCCAGGGCGCGGTGGCGCGGGTGAAATAGAGCGCCTTCAGCCGCGTCGCCGACAACGGCGAACCGACGATCTTGACGACGTTGGGGTTGGCCTTTTCCTCGTCGCGGACGATCTCGACGCCGAGCGTGGCGATGTCGACCGCAGCGTCCTCGAACGGTTTCAGCGCCGCACCGATGATCTTGGGATCGATGGTCGGCAGGTCGCCCTGCACATTGACGATGGTTTCGACCTTGCGATCGGGGTCGAGGGCGGTCAGCGCCTCGAAGATACGGTCGGAGCCGGATTCGTGGTCGGTGCGCGTCATCACCGCCTCGAAACCGTGCGCGCGCACCGCTTCGGCCACGCTGCGCGTGTCGGTTGCCACCACCACCCGGCCAAGCCCAGCCTCAGCGGCGCGGCGGGCGACATGGACGATCATCGGCGCGCCGGCTATGTCGGCCAGCGGCTTGCCCGGCAGGCGCGTCGAGGCCATGCGGGCCGGGATCAGGATGAGGGTGGACATCGAGGTTGCAAGGCGTTCGAAAGAGGATGGGGAAAGTGGCAAAAGGTCTCACTGGAAGCGCCCTTATAGGTGTTGCAACGCCCAAGCAAAAGACCTAGTTTCCGCCCGATTTGACCGGCTCGACGGGGTGGGTCACGATACCGACGGACGGAGTGGACGGAGAGGTCCGCCGGAAAAGGGAGCCCTGGGGCGTATGGATTCCAACGAAGTCAACAAACTGCTCGCCGGGTTGCTTGGAACCTGTTTCGTCGTCTTCTCGGTCGGTTTGGTGTCCGACGCCCTGTTTGCCTCGCCGGCGCCGGAAAAACCCGGCTTTGCCATCGAGGCGACGGAGCCTGCCGAAGGCGGCGCCGCCGGACCCGCAGCAGAGGCGAAGCCGATCGCCGACCTTTTGGCCACCGCCAATGTCGAGCAAGGTGCGGCCGTCTTTAAGAAATGCCAGGCCTGCCATTCCGGCGAAAAAGGCGGCCCCAACAAGGTCGGCCCGGATCTCTGGGACATCGTCGACCGCCCCGTCGCCGAGCATGAGGGCTTTGCCTATTCGGCCGGCATGAAGGAGTTTTCCAAGGGCGGCGCCGAGAAGTGGACCTATGACAATCTCAACCACTTCATCACCTCGCCGAAGAAATTCGTGAAGGGCACGGCGATGGGCTTTGCCGGCCTGCCGAAGGACGAGGACCGCGCCAACGTCATTGCCTATCTGCGCACGCTGTCGGATAGCCCGAAGCCGCTGCCGACGCCAGGTGCCGCCGCCGATGCAACGGCGCCGGCCAAGCCGGCCGAGGGTGCCGCTCCGGCCAAGCCGGCTGAAGGTGCAGCTCCAGCCCCTGCGACGCCGGCACCGGCGCCCGCCAAATAACCGAATTGTCATCTCCATGACCTCAAAAAAGCCGGGTTCAGCCCGGCTTTTTGTTAGGAAAATCGCATATGCGGCGACAAAGCCGCCGCATGGCGGTTTTCACCGGCGTCAAATCATTTAGGATTGCCGGGCATCGCGACGAGGAGAACGCATGACGGTTGGCCGAACGCTTCTGAGGTCCTTTCTGGTTGTGGGCGCCCTCGCAGGCGGCCTGCAGGCATCCTTCCCCCAGGAATGGCACACCACCTCTTCGCTGATCGGCCCCTCCAAATATGGCGAGAACTTCCAGCGCTACGATTATGTGAATCCGGATGCACCGAAGGGCGGTACCTACAATTCGGTCGTTTCCGGCACGTTCGACAGCTTCAATCCCTACGTCGTGCAGGGCTCGCCGGCGGCCGGCCTGCAGCCATTTGGCGGCGGCCTGCTCTACGACACGCTCATGGATCAAGCGACTGACGAAGGCAGCGTCAGCCACCCGCTCATCGCCGATGCCTACAAGTACCCTACCGACTATTCCTCGGCCACCTACCGGCTCGACCCACGGGCGAAATGGCATGACGGACAGCCGATCACCACTGACGACGTGATCTGGTCGTTCCAGGTGCTGAAGGCCAACAGCCCGATGTACAGCCGCTATTTCGAAAACGTCACCGACGCCGTCGCTGTCTCGGACCGTGAGGTCGAGTTCCACTTCGACCAGAAGGGCAATCGCGAACTGCCCAAGATCCTCGGCGACCTTGTCGTGCTGCCCAAGCATTGGTGGGAAGGCACCGACGACAATGGCAAGAAGCGCGACATCACCAAGGGGACGCTGGAGCCGCCGCTGGGCTCGGCTGCATACAAGATCGCCAGCTTCAAGGCGGGGTCGGAAATCGTCTGGCAGCGCGTCCCCGACTATTGGGGCGCCAAGCTGGCTGTGAAGATCGGCCGGGAGAATTTCGACACGCAGCACTTCACCTACATTCTTGACGACAACGCCTCCTGGGAGGCGTTCAAGAAAGGTGGCCTCGACGATATCAAGCCGGAAAACAGCTCGAAGCGCTGGGCGACATTTTATGATTTCGCGGCGATCAAGGCCGGCGATGTGATCAAGCAGGAGTTCAAGACCACCTCGCCCGAGCCGATGCAGGCTTTCATGCTCAACCAGAGACATAGGTTGTTTGCCGATCGTCTGGTCAGGGCCGCGCTCACCTACCCGTTCGATTTCGAATCGATGAACCGCACGCTGTTCTTCGGTTTCAACACTCGCACCCACAGCTATTTCCAGGGCACGGACCTAGCCTCTAGCGGCTTGCCGCAAGGCAAGGAATTGGAGATCCTGGAGAAGTACCGCGACAAGCTGCCGCCGGAAGTATTCACCCAGGAATTCAAGTTGCCGGTCTACGATTCGCCGCAGGCGGAGCGCAAATATCTGAAGCAGGCGGTCGACCTGTTCGCCCAGGCCGGCTGGGTGATCAAGGGCGGCAAGATGGTCAACGCCAAGACCGGCGAGCCATTCAAGTTTGAAATCCTAGGCTCGAATGAAACCGACCAGGTCATTTCCAGCCCCTGGATCGCCAATCTGCGCAAGATCGGCGTCGATGCGACACTGCGCATCGTCGACCCGAGCCAGTACACCAACCGCGTCAGAAATTTCGATTACGACGTCATCACAGGACAGCTCCAACAGTCGGAATCGCCCGGCAACGAGCAGCGCGATTTTTGGAGCTCCAAGTCCGCCGGCACACCGGCATCGCGCAATTATTCCGGCATCAAGAACCCGGTCGTTGACGCCCTTGTCGACCGCATCATTTTTGCCACGGATCGCGATGACCTCGTCGCCACCACCCATGCGCTCGATCGCGTGCTGCTGTGGAATTACTATGTGGTGCCGCAATACTATCGCGCCGTTGTGTGGCTGGCTTACTGGAACAAGTTCGGCATTCCGGAAAAGCAGCCCGGCTACCGTGGCGCCGATATCGATTCCTGGTGGATCGATGCGGACAAGGAAAAGGCCCTGGCCGCCAAGTACAAGGGCAGCAATTGATGGCGGGGCTCCCTCGCCGCGATTTCCTGGCCCTCAGTGGCGCCGCGGCTGTTGCTGCGCTGCTGCCGGGCAAGGCTTTCGCCGCCAGCCCAACCCGCGTGAAACTGCATGGACTGTCGGCTTTCGGCGACCTCAAATACAAGCCGGACTTCACTCATTTCGACTATGTCAATGTCGATGCGCCGCAAGGTGGCGTCTTCAACTTCCTGCCGCGCAACTGGCTTGCCAACCAGACGCCGCTGACCTTCAACACGCTGAATTCGTTCGTCCCCAAAGGCGATTCGCCCCAGCGCACGGAGATGTGCTTCGATTCACTGATGGTGAGAGCGTACGACGAACCTGACGCCGTTTACGGGCTGATCGCTGACGGCGTGACGATTTCCGACGACCGCAACGACTTCACCTTCTCGCTGCGCCCGCAGGCCCGCTTCCATGACAGCACGCCATTGACCGCAGAGGATGCCGCCTTCACCTTCAAGCTGCTCAAGGACAAGGGGCACCCGTACTATTCCCTGCCGCTAACGCATCTGGATGACGGGATTGCCGTGGATGCCCACACGCTGCAGCTTAGGTTTTCCGGCAAGCAGACAAGCCGCACCATCCTCAACGTCGTCGAGTTCCCGGTCCTGTCGAAGGCGTTCTACACGACCAACCCGTTCGATTCCTCGCAGATGAACCCGCCGTTGGGGTCAGCCGCCTACAAGGTCGGTCGCTGGTCGGCAGGGGCCTGGATCGAATATGAGCGTGTGGCTGATTATTGGGGCAACGACCTGCCGGTCAATCGCGGCCAGAACAATTTTCAGCGGATTCGCGTTGAGTTCTATCAGGACCGTAGCGTTGCCTTCGAAGCGTTCAAGAAGGGAGAAATCCTCTACAGGGAGGAATTCACCTCGCGCGTCTGGGCGACCGGCTACGACTTCCCAGCCTTCACTGCCGGCAAGGTGGTGAAGCACGAATTCCCGGCCGAAACGGTGCCTTCGATGCAGGGCACCGCCGTCAACCAGCGGCGCGAGCAGTTTCGCGACTCGCGCGTGCGGCAGGCGATCGGGCTGTGCTTCGACTTCGAATGGACGCGGCGCAATTTCTTCTACGGTTCCTATGAGCGCTCGCAATCCTGCTTCGAGAAATCCGAATTTCGCGCCGAGGGCAGACCGTCGCCACAAGAATTGGCTCTTCTTGAGCCGCTGCGTGAGCAGATTCCCGCCGAGGCTTTTGGCGAAGCCGTGATCCAGGACGCGTCGAACGGCTCCGGCCGCGACCGGCAGTTGCTTGGCAAGGCGGCCAAGCTTCTGGCCGAGGCCGGCTGGAAACGGTCCGGCAATTTCGTCGTGAACGACAAGGGTGGTCGGTTGTCCGCAGAGTTTCTTGTCGACGACGAAGTCTTCGAACAGGTCTACTCGCCCTGGGTCGAAAACATGAAGGCGGTCGGCATCGATGCCTCGATCCGGCTGGTGGATGCCGCGCAATATCAGCTGCGGCAGAATTCGTTCGACTACGACCTCGTCTCGGTCGCGGCCTCGTTTCCGGCGACGCCAACCCGTGATGACCTCGAAACCATTTTCCATTCGCGAGCAGCTACCGTATCGGGCTCTCGCAATCTGCCGGGAACGTCGAGCCCGGCCATCGACGCCCTGGTTGACGCCGCAGGTGCCGCCGAGGGTCGCGAAAGCCTGACAATTGCCATGCGCGCGCTCGACCGGGTCTTGCGTGCACGGAGGGATTGGATTCCAAGTTGGTTCCTGGCGAATCATCGAAGCGCCTATTGGGACATGTTCGGTTTTCCCGAGCGGAAACCCGATTTCGACTTCCCGGTCGAAGCGCTGTGGTGGGTCGACAAGGGCAAGGCGGCAAAAATTGGCAAAGGGTAGGCTGTTGCGCGGCACTTTACCCTCCCCCTCGTGGGGAGGGTCGGTGAGCACTTCGTGCGCAGCGCGAATGGCGAACCGGGGTGGGGGTGTGACGGCGTACGCCGGATCGAGACTACCCCCACCCCGCTCCGCTTCGCGGATCGACCCTCCCCACAAGGGGGAGGGTGAAAGCTGATGGGCGCCTACATACTGCGCCGTATCCTGCTGATGATACCGACCCTGTTCGGCATCATGGCGGTTGCTTTCGTCGTCACTCAATTCGCACCGGGTGGACCGGTCGAGCAGGTCATCGCCAGCCTGACCAACCAGGGCGGCAGCGACCGCCTCGGCAGCGGCGGCGGCGATGCAGGAGGCGGCGGCAATTTCGATGTGGCCGGCGATGTCGGTTCGAAGTACCGCGGCGCGCAAGGGCTCGATCCTGAATTCATCAAGAAGCTGGAAAAGCAGTTCGGCTTCGACAAACCACCGCTCGAACGCTTCGGCATGATGCTGTGGAACTATGTCCGCTTCGATTTCGGCGACAGCTATTTCCGTGACATCTCGGTGCTCGATCTGATCCTGGAAAAGATGCCGGTGTCGATCTCGCTTGGGCTGTGGATCACGCTGTTGTCCTATCTGATCTCGATTCCCCTTGGCATCCGCAAGGCGGTCAAGGACGGCTCCGCCTTCGACGTCTGGACCAGCGGCGTGATCATCGTCGGCTATGCCATACCGGCCTTCCTGTTCGGCATATTGCTGATGGTGCTGTTCGCGGGCGGCTCCTTCTGGGACT
The DNA here is from genome assembly GCF_000503035.1 of Mesorhizobium sp. LSHC412B00. NCBI lineage: Bacteria > Pseudomonadati > Pseudomonadota > Alphaproteobacteria > Hyphomicrobiales > Phyllobacteriaceae > Mesorhizobium > Mesorhizobium sp. LSHC412B00. The sequence continues at coordinate 23,292 of NZ_AYWB01000004.1, forward strand.
GGTTCCCACTGCGCGGCATCGTCTCCGACAATTGGGACCAATTGTCGTGGCCTGACAAGATCGTCGATTATTTCTGGCACATGACCTTGCCGCTGACGGCGCTGGTGCTGTCGGCCTTCGCGACGACGACGCTGCTGACCAAGAACTCCTTCCTGGAAGAGATACGCAAACAGTATGTGGTGACGGCCCGTGCCAAGGGCCTGTCGGAGCGGCGGGTGCTTTACGGACATGTGTTCCGCAACGCAATGCTGATCGTCATTGCCGGCTTTCCAGCGGCCTTCATCTCGGCCTTTTTCACCGGCTCGCTTTTGATCGAGAACATCTTTTCCCTCGACGGTCTCGGGCTGCTCGGTTTCAGGTCCGTGTTGGCGCGCGACTATCCGGTCGTGTTCGCCAACCTCTATATATTTTCGCTACTTGGCCTGTTCGTGACGCTGTTGTCCGACCTGATCTACACATGGGTCGATCCGCGCATCGATTTCGAGCGGAGAGACGTCTGATGACGCAGGCTGCAGCCGAGATCACACCGACAAGGATCGCCCGCCCCTGGCTGTCGCCGCTCAACAAGCGGCGCTGGCAGAACTTCAAGGCCAACAGGCGCGGCTACTGGTCGTTGTGGATATTCCTCGCTCTGTTCGTGCTGTCGCTGTTTGCCGAACTGATCGCCAACGACAGACCGATCGTCGCCTACTACAAAGGCGAGATCCTGTTCCCGGTGGCGGTCGCCTACCCCGAGGAAAAATTCGGCGGCTTCTACGCCGTCACCGACTATCGCGACCCGGTCATCCGCGACGAGATCAACGCCAATGGCTGGATGATCTGGCCGCCAATCCGCTATTCCTACCGCACCGTCAACAATGCGATCCCCGACGCCGCTCCCGCAAAACCGTCATGGGAATACGACGCGCAGAGGCGATGCAGCCAATATCCGCAAGGCGCTGCCGATCCTGACTGCATTGTCGGCAACTGGAACTGGCTGGGTACCGACGACCAGGCGCGCGACGTGCTGGCGCGCATCATCTACGGGTTCAGGATTTCCGTGCTGTTCGGGTTGATCCTGACCGCGGGTTCGTCGGTTATCGGCGTCGCCGCCGGCGCGCTGCAAGGGTATTTCGGCGGCTGGACCGACCTTCTCTTTCAACGCTTCATAGAAATCTGGTCGGCGATACCGCTGCTGTATCTGCTGCTGATCGTCGCTGCCATCCTGCCGCCGGGCTTCTTCATCCTGCTCGGGCTGATGCTGCTCTTCTCCTGGACGTCGCTTGTCAGCGTGGTGCGCGCCGAATTCCTGCGCGCGCGCAACTTCGAATATGTCAACGCGGCCCGCGCGCTTGGTGTGTCCAACCGCACCATCATGCTGCGCCATCTTCTGCCCAATGCCATGGTGGCGACGCTGACCTTCATGCCTTTTCTGGTCAGCGCCTCGATCTCGACACTGACCTCGCTCGACTATCTCGGCTTCGGCCTGCCGCCCGGCACCGCGTCGCTCGGCGAACTGCTAAAACAGGCGCAGAGTAACCTCAATGCCCCCTGGCTCGGTATATCGGGCTTCATCGTCATCTCGCTGATGCTGTCGCTGTTGGTGTTCATCGGTGAAGCAACGCGCGATGCTTTCGACCCGCGCAAGGCGTTCCGATGAGCAGCGAACTCCTGCTCTCCGTCCGCGATCTCAGCGTTGCCTTCACCCAAGGCGGCAACGAGTCGACCGCCGTCGACCACATCTCCTTCGATCTCGCCAAGGGCGAGACGGTGGCGCTTGTGGGCGAATCCGGTTCCGGCAAATCGGTCTCGGCGCTGTCGGTGCTGAAGCTTCTGCCCTACCCGACGGCCAGCCATCCCTCGGGCAAGATCCTGTTCCAGGGCGCCGACCTTTTGGCGATGAACGAAAAGCAGTTGCGCAGCGTGCGCGGCAACAAGATCACCATGATCTTCCAGGAGCCGATGACCTCGCTCAATCCGCTGCACACGATCGAGCAGCAGATCGTCGAGATCCTGGCGCTGCATCAGGGCATGGGCGACCGCCAGGCCAAGGCGCGCACGCTGGCGCTGCTCAACGAGGTCGGCATTCGCGAACCGGAAAAGCGGCTCGACGCCTATCCGCACCAGCTGTCCGGCGGCCAACGCCAGCGCGTCATGATCGCCATGGCGCTGGCCAACGAGCCTGAACTGCTGATCGCCGACGAGCCGACGACGGCGCTCGACGTCACTGTCCAGGCGCAGATCCTCGAATTGCTGGCGGGGCTGAAGAGCCGCAAGGGCATGTCAATGCTGTTCATCACCCATGATCTCGGCATTGTCAGAAAGATCGCCGACCGCGTCTGCGTGATGACCAAAGGCAAGATCGTCGAGACCGGGCCGACCAGGGACATCTTCGCCAACCCGCAGCACGCTTATACCAAGCACCTCCTGGCCGCCGAGCCGAAGGGCAAGCCGCCGGCCGCCAACGACGCCGCCAAACCGGTTATGACCGGCAAGGACATCAAGGTTTGGTTCCCGATCAAAAAGGGTTTCTTTCGCACCACCGTCGACAATGTGAAGGCTGTTGACGGAATCGACGTCACCGTACGCGCCGGCCAGACGCTAGGCGTCGTCGGCGAATCCGGCTCCGGCAAGACGACGCTCGGGCTGGCGCTGGCGCGGATGATCTCATCGACCGGCACCATCCAGTTCAATGGCAGCGACATCAACCAGCTTTCCTTCAACGCCATGCGGCCGCTGCGCCGCGAGTTGCAGATCGTTTTCCAGGACCCGTTCGGCTCGCTCAGCCCGCGCATGTCGGTCTCGGAGATCATCGAGGAAGGCTTGAAGATCCACGAGCCGAAGCTGTCGCCCGATCAACGCGACGACAAGGTCGTCGCCGTGCTGAAGGAGGTCGGGCTCGATCCGGCGACCAGGAACCGCTATCCGCATGAATTCTCCGGCGGCCAGCGCCAGCGCGTCGCCATTGCGCGCGCCATGGTGCTCAATCCACGCTTCGTCATGCTGGACGAACCGACCTCGGCGCTCGACATGAGCGTGCAGGCGCAAGTGGTCGACCTCTTACGCAATCTGCAGGCCAGGCACGACCTTGCCTATCTGTTCATCAGCCACGATCTGAAAGTCATTCGCGCCCTTGCCAATGACGTCATCGTCATGCGCAATGGCAAGATCGTCGAAGCCGGCCCTTCCGAACAGATTTTCGAGCGGCCGCAGACCGACTATACGAAGGCGCTGATCTCGGCCGCGTTCAAGATCGAGACGGCGCCGGTCGGTATCGTCAGCGAATAACAGGGAATACAATCCGCAAATGGAAAAAGGCAAAATCCTGCTTGCCGTCACCGGCTTTCATCCGCAGCGCTGGCGCGAGCTGCTGTCGGCCGAGCGCGAAGTGGTGCTGGAGCCGGACGGCGCTTCGGATCCGTCGATCACCTATGCGGTGGTGTGGAAGCAGAAGCCGAACCTACTGAAATCGCTGCCCAATCTGCGCGCAATCTTCTCGATCGGCGCCGGCGTCGACCACATCTTCGCCGATCCCGGCCTGCCCGATGTGCCGATCGTCAAAGTGGTCGCCGAGAACCTGACGCAGTACATGACCGAATATGTCGTCTGGCGCGTGCTCGACCATCACCGCCAGGGCATGCTCTATCGTGCGCAGCAGCCGAAGAAGACCTGGCACGAACCGCCGCAGCGGCCGGCCGGTGACATCTCGGTCGGCATTATGGGGCTCGGCAATCTCGGCCGCGCGGCGGCATCGGTGCTGTTGTCGCTCGGCTTTGCCGTCAATGGCTGGTCGCGGAGCGACAAGGCCATGAAAGGCGTTGCGACCTATGCCGGAGAGGCCGGGCTGATCCCCTTCCTCAACGCCACCGACATACTGGTGGTGCTGTTGCCGCTGACGCCGGACACGCACGGCATCATCAATTACGGCGTGCTGAAGGAATTGCGCAAGCGAAACGGCCTCGGCGGCTCGGTGCTGATCAATGCCGGGCGCGGCCGGCTGCAGAAGGACGCCGACATCTTGCGAGCGCTGGACGACGGCACGCTGAAGGAGGCGAGCCTCGACGTGTTCGAGGTCGAGCCGCTGCCGAAGACCAGTCCGCTTTGGAGTCACCCGAAAGTGTTCGTGACGCCGCACGCGGCGGCGACCTCCGACCCTGTCCACCTGGCGCCGAGCATGTTGCGGCAGATGGATGCCTTCGAGCGCGGCGAAAAGCTTGATAACGTGGTCGACCGCAAGGCGGGGTACTGAGGAAGTTCAGGTTCAGCTCGGCAGGGTGAACTTCTTCTGTTTGTTGGGCTTGCCGCAGTCGCGGCGGACGATCGAGCGGTTCATGGCGTCGATCTTGCCACTTGCCAGATCAGTATCGCGCTTGCTTTTGGAGCGCATATCCGGCGTGAACGGGCCGAAGCCCATCGCCGGATTGGAGAAGCTCGGCTTGGCGTCCGTCGACAGATGGTATTGCTGCGCCAGTTCGTTGCGCTGCGCCAGCAACTGGTCGCAAGGCACGTTGTCATATTGCAGCGACGATTGTACGTCCTGGTCCTGCCGCTCCGACATCGAGCTGCTGCAGCCGGCCATCGCCAGGCAGGACGCCAAGACCATCATGTTCCAGCGCATGTGTTCCTCCTCAATGCCTGCCGAGGGCTTTTCTCGGCTTGTATCCTACCTGATGCCGCGCGAGCCGCAAAAATCCTATTCACGTTTTCGAACAAGACGAGACATCAACCCTTGGACGAGGGCACCGCCAGCGCGGCAAGCCCGCCGACCGGCTGGCGGCGATCCCAGCGGATGACGGTCGGCTGCATCGACAGCACCGACAGGCCGTTTGCGGCAAGCACCCGCTCGACATAGGCTTGAGAATGGGCGTAGCGACGAGACGGCTGCAGCGCAAAACCGGCGTCGCCGCCCGCCCCGCCCTTGGCTGGCGTTTCGACGGAAAAGGCAAACAGGCCATTGGTGGCCAGAATGCCGGCGACGGTCTTCACCACGCGATCGAGCGCGCCGACATAGATGAACACGTCGGCCGCCACCACCAGATCGGCTTTCGGCCCGGCATAGGCAAAATGCTGCAGATCGGCCTTGGCGAGCAGGTCGTAGACGCCCTTGGAGCGGGCCTTTTTCAGCATGGCGGCGGAGATATCGTAGCCCTCCAGCCGTTCGGCGACCGGCCGCAGTTTCTCGCCCATCAGACCGGTGCCGCAACCGAGATCGAGCGCCAGCGAAAAGCGGCCCGGTCTTGCCGCGCGAATGGCGCGATCGAGAAACTCCGGCAGCCGGTAGCCGAGCTTGTCGACCAGCGAGTCCTCGAAAGTCTCGGCATAGTGGTCGAACAGCGTCTCGACGAAGGCGCTGGGTGGCGCTGCGGCAGCCGGCGCCTTGCCGATGAGTTGCAGCTTCAGCGCAGCACCCAGGCGATCCGCCGGGTCCAGTTTCAGCGCCGTCGCCCAGGCTTGAGCCGCCACGTCGAGCCGCTCGGCTGTCTCCTGCATCTCGCCAAGACGGAACCAGCCCGCCGCCCATTGCGGCGCCAGTTCCAGCGCGCCGAGCAGCAGCTCCGCCGCTGCCGCGTGCTCGCCCGAGCCGAAAAGCATCTCGGCATAGTCGGCGCGACGGTCGGCGGTCAGGTCGCCGGACGAGATTTTCAGCGGTTGCATGGCGATGGCCCCGCCGGCTGATGCGGCCGGTGGCTGGCTGTAGGCCGAGTCAGCAGTCTCTTGCAACAGGCTTCCCGCGCTGGAATTAGCCACTATCTTGACTGGATGCGCGCCAGCGACCTGCTCCATCCCCGGCCTGAAGGCCTTTATTGCCCATCCGGCGATTTCTTCATCGACCCGGTGCGGCCAGTCGACCGGGCGTTGATCACGCATGGCCATTCCGACCATGCCCGATCCGGCCATCGTTCGGTGCTGGCGACGCAGCAGACGCTCGACATTATGGGGTTGCGTTATGGCGAGGATTTTGCCGGGACAACGCAAGCGGCCGTGCTTGGCGAAGCGATGGCGCTGAACAATGTCAGCGTCACCTTCCATCCGGCCGGCCATGTGCTGGGCTCGGCGCAGATCGCGGTCGAGCACAAGGGCAGGCGCATCGTCGCCTCCGGCGACTACAAGCGCCAGAAGGACGCGACCTGCGCACCGTTCGAACCGGTCCAATGCGACGTCTTCATCACCGAGGCGACCTTCGGCCTGCCGGTGTTTCACCATCCGCCCGACACGGAGGAGATCGCCCGGCTGCTCAAATCGGCGGCGCAGTTTCCCGAGCGATCGCATCTGGTCGGCGCCTATGCGCTGGGCAAGGCACAGCGGGTGATGCGGCTGCTGCGCGATGCCGGTTATGACAGGCCGATCTATATCCACGGCGCGCTGGCCAAGCTCAGCGAATATTACCAGAGCCAGGGCATCGACCTCGGCACGCTGGAGCCGGCAACCGTCGACAGCGGCGGCAAGCAGGATTTCACCGGGGCCATCGTTGTCGGCCCTCCATCGGCCTTCGCCGACCGCTGGGCGCGGCGCTTTCCCGACCCGATCTCATGCTTCGCCTCGGGCTGGATGCGCATCCGCCAGCGCGCCAAGCAAGGCGGCGTCGAACTGCCGCTGATCATTTCCGACCATGCCGACTGGGATGAACTGACCGCTACCGTCAAGGAGACGGGCGCCGGCGAAATCTGGGTGACGCACGGCCGCGAGGAAGCGCTGGTGCGCTGGTGCGAGCTGGAAGGCATCGCCGCCAGGCCACTGCACCTGGTGGGATATGAGGACGAGGGCGATTGATGGTGATTTTTGATCCAGAAATCGCCGGCGCGGCGATCCTTCCCACCCCCCTCTGGCCTGCCGGCCATCTCCCCCGCAAGGGGGGAGATCAGATGTCACCTCCGCTTTCGCCAATCGCCAACCTCGCAAGATGGGCGGCAAGATCAAGGCTGCCAATCTCCCCCCTTGCAGGGGAGATGTCCAGCAGGACAGAGGGGGGTGCGCCAGAACGCAAACCTCTGCCGTCAACGCGGTCCTTGCATCCATGAACCGCTTTGCCGAACTCCTCGACCGCTTGGTGCTGACGCCGTCGCGCAATGGCAAGCTGACGCTGCTCGTCGATTATTTCCGCAGCGTCGAGGACCCCGACCGCGGGCTGGCACTGGCGGCGATCACTGGCGACCTCAACATTGCGGCGGTGAAGCCGGCGATGCTGCGCACGCTGGTCACCGAGCGCATGGATCCGGTGCTGTTCGGCTATTCCTACGACTATGTCGGCGACCTTGCCGAAACCGTCTCGCTGGTTTGGCCGCAGACGCCGGGACATATCCCCAACCGGGAGCCGACGCTTGGCGATGTCGTGGCGACGCTGCAGGCGGCGAGCCGCTCGGACGGACCCAAGGTGCTGGCCGGGCTGCTCGACAGCGCCGGCATTTCGGCGCGCTTTGCCATCATCAAGCTCGTCACCGGCGGCTTGCGTATCGGCGTTTCGGCGCGGCTGGCCAAACAGGCGCTGGCCGATTTCGGCAAGGTCGATGTCGCCGAGATCGAGGAGCTGTGGCACGGGCTGACACCGCCCTATATCTCGCTGTTCGCGTGGCTGGAAGGCAAGGCCGAGAAGCCGAAGCGGACCGCACTTGCCCTGTTCAGTCCGGTGATGCTGTCGAACCCGGTCGGCGACGGCGACCTCGAAAAGCTCGATCCGGCCGACTATGCCGCGGAATGGAAATGGGACGGCATCCGCGTTCAGGCGGTGTGCGAGGGCGGCGTGCGCCGGCTCTATTCGCGCACCGGCGACGATGTGTCCGGCGCATTCCCCGATCTCGCCCAGGCAATGGATTTTTCCGCCGCGCTCGATGGTGAATTGCTGGTCGGCGAGCCGGTGGCGACCGGCACCTTTTCGGACCTGCAACAGCGGCTCAATCGCAAGAGCGTGGCCCCGAAGATACAGCAGCAATACCCGGCATTCATGCGCTGCTACGATGCGCTGCAGATCAACGGCGAAGATTTGCGCGCGCTACCTTTCCGCGAGCGGCGGGCCCGTCTTGAGGCCTTCATCACAACGCTGGACCCGCACCGTTTCGATCTGTCGCCGTTCGTCGAATTCCCGGATTGGCAAACGCTGGAGGAACTGCGCCGCGCGCCGCCGCACCCGATCATCGAAGGCGTGATGCTGAAGCGCTGGGATTCGCCCTATCTCGCGGGACGGCCGAAAGGCCCGTGGTTCAAGTGGAAGCGCGATCCGCACACGGTCGATGCTGTGCTGATGTATGCGCAGCGCGGCCATGGCAAGCGGTCCAGCTTCTACTCCGATTATACGTTCGGCGTCTGGTCGGGGCCGGAAGGCGCAGAGGAACTGGTGCCGGTCGGCAAGGCCTATTTCGGCTTCACCGACGAGGAGCTGAAGCAGATCGACAAATTTGTCCGCGACAACACGGTCGAGCGTTTCGGCCCGGTGCGCTCGGTGCGCGCCGACCGCAGCCAAGGCCTGGTGCTGGAGGTGGCGTTCGAAGGTCTCAACCGTTCGACCCGCCACAAATCCGGCGTTGCGATGCGATTTCCCCGCATCTCACGGCTGCGCTGGGACAAGCCGACCGCCGAAGCCGACCGCATCGAGACGCTGCAGGCGCTGCTTGATCGCTAGGCGGCGCTTACGGTTCGATCGAAACGCGGATCTCGTAGATGTCGACCGCCTTGCCCTGCTTGTCGAAGTCGGAGTTGATGGCGATGCTGCCGGCCGCGCCCGGGGGCTTGTCGGGGAATTTCACGTCGAACAGATATTCGTTACGCTGCTGGCCGACCGCATAGCGCTTGCGGCCGCAGTCGCCGAGATCGCCGAAATTGCAGTCGACGGAGATCTGCGTGTCCTTGCCGTCCTCGGCGCGGGCGACGATGTCGAACACGGCATGTTTGCCGGCAAGCTTCTCCAGCACGCCCTGCCCGACATCGAAGCTGATGGCCGAGCCGGAAGCACCGGAGCGGATGCGCAGGAAGGAGCCGGTGTCATCCTGCACGACATCGGCCTTGGCGTCGGACGGGGTCGCCACATGCGTTGGATCGGTGGGTGTAAACACGTTGATCCAGTCGCGCGTCTGTTCGGCGACACCAGGCTGCTGCGGCGCGCCAGGCTGCTGCGGCTCAGTTGTATCGGCAGGCGGCGTGAAGTCGTCATCGTCGACGGTCGGCGGCGCTTCGGGCGGCGCCGTGTCGAGCTGCGCCGGCGTCTTGAAGACCCCGGTCTGCACGGCGAAATAGAGGCCGATGCCGGCGGCGGCGAGCAACGTCACGCCAAAGAAGATCGCCGTCAGCGGCAGGCGGCGGCCCCTTATCCGCCTTTCATCACGGTCAGGCGCCACTTCCGCCGCGGCCTCGGCCGGCGCGGAATCGGCCATATCGATCGCCGGGGCGCCGGGCAGCGTGGCGTCAGGCATGATGTCGGGGACGACCGGCAGCACGCGCGAACGCGGCGCGTCGGATGCCTCGGGCTGAACCGGTTCATCAACGACGATCGCCGGCGACGGTCCGGCCGCGACACCTGTCGGGGCATCGACCGCGGGCGCCTCGGCGGCGCCCTGTACGGCGTCTTGCGGCTGCGCAACGCGTTGCGTCAGCGCGGTATCTTGTGTCTGCGCAGCGCTCTGCGTCTGCGCGGCGACATCGGGGACTGCGGGCAGGAATTCGGATTCGATCTCGGCGATCTTTTCCTGCACCGCCTTACGGCGCTTGATGGCGGCTTCCACCGTCACGCCGGGATTGGCCTGGAGCACGCGGTCGAGCGCCGCGAAAGCCGACCGATAGACCCGCTCGCGAAATGCCCGGTCCTCGGCGTTGCCTTTCTCGAAGGCGTTGCGGATCGCTTTTTCGATCGCGTCCAAAAGCGAATTCCCCTGTCCGTTCGCTTACATTGCCATGATCGTTAGCCGCAGGCGACCAATCAATCAACGGGCGAGCGCCCGCATTCTGCCTTACAGGCCTGTTCAAGGCCCATTTCGATGCGTTTTGGCAATAAAATCAGTCCGTTTTGCCGCCTTGCCGGGCAGTTTGTGCGCAGTCCACCGCGACGTCTCCGCGTAGCCGAAAAAGCAAATGAGGCGGTGGCTCATTGCGCGCCAATGGAAAATGCCGGGACGAATTGCCGGATGCCGGCTCGAAATCGCGGTTGCCCATCTTGAATTAGCGGCCGGTTGAGTCTATCACCCAGCCGATCCTGGAACCTCGCGCTTCCCGGGCCGCTTTAGCTCAGTTGGTAGAGCACATCATTCGTAATGATGGGGTCAGGTGTTCGAGTCACCTAAGCGGCACCATTTCTCTACTGAAAATGCTTTATTTCCAGTATGATACAAGAAGTTGATAGATTCCCATCCACCCGAAAATCCACCTCAGAATGCTTCGTTGGCAGGCCCGATGAGGGTCGCGTCCAGCCCGTATCATGGCCATCTGGGCGAAGGTATCAGTCATCAGATTGAACAATCCCGCTTACCTTGTAGGCGGTGGCAAGGCTGTCCAATTGGTCGCTCTTGGGTCTCAAGCAAAATCACCCTGGATAGGTTCTGTTTCGATGAAATCACAAAAATGAAATCCGGTCCTCTCTAAGGCGGGCGCGTTCCTAATTCCGCCCTGTTGGGACCACTTTCAATAGTCTACTGAGCATAATATTGGCTCTGCCGCGCCTCTTCCTCATCCGGATCTCTCAGGTAACTAATCAAATCTCGCAGGCAAATTACTTCCAATCTTTTTTCCCTTAGCTGGTACAACGCGTGTGTTGATCCGAAGAATTCCCTTACAGATCCCTCTTCGCCGACTAGATACGGGCTAACTCCAAACTCCCTTGCTGTTTTCTGGCCAACACGCCAGCACACCAATAACTTTATGTCTTGAGGATACTTTTTCTCTTTGGCGAAATCGTCAACAAGCGCGTCCGAATCATACTTATATTCAAGTACATATGGAATTGATTCCCGTCTCTCGCTGCTAGGGCTGACACCTAGCTTCCTTTCTACAGAGTATAGGGCGCTGTCGTCCTCATAATTCGTCACGAAGATAGAGTCGTAACGTTCACTCTCTGAGGTAGCCAGAAATCCGTAGCCTTCAAATATTCCCATGCCTACGAGTTCATGAAATAATGCAATGACGTCTTGTTCACTTTGAGGTTCGGATTGCAGGGCGCAAGCGCGATTACGAAACCTAAGCGCAAGGGGTTTACTCTCACGGTAGGTCTCCTGCTGTTTAATAAAGTCGCGAAGATCTCGCGCAGCCGTACCTGTTGGCGCGCCGGTATCTTCCCGCATCAACGATAGATAGCGCTTGAACACATCGACGGCGCGCCGTCCCAGTTCATCAGCCAAGGCCTTTATCTCCGGCTGAAAAACCTTTCTACCCATGTCCGGGTTTCCATCGCGCAGATGGACTACGATGTGGGTATTATTTTGATATCCGATGGTGCTGGTCAGAGGGATAACAGATAAGTCTCCCTGGGGCATAAAATCGGATGCCAACTGCAAGCCTCCTCGCAGCAAGACTGCGTTTGGATGGACCTTAAGAATATCCTTCTGAAAAGTCGTCCACGTCTTAGCCGAACTCAGGAAGCAGCCGTATACAGTTATATCGTGCTTAGAGACGAGAATCTTTTGATCTTCGTCAAGGTTTCTCGAGATATGAATTTCCTTCAAGATATCCTCAGATTTCCACACGTCCCAAACGGCGTCCAGACGCCGGAACTCGTCCGGCAATTTTTGCAGCCGGGTAGACAAGTCTCCTGAGATGGACTGAATTTTCTTTTCTATTTCAGAAAGAGATTTCTGCTTATAAATAAGGGGTATCTCGTGGGGATAATAATAATCAATATCCCTATTCTTCGCATATGTTGACTTGCCACTCAGGTCCGTAACCTTGACATGATATTCTACATTGATGTCACGGCCAGAGGCGGAAAGATATATCCCGCCTATTGGGGTCTTGATCCGAAGTAAATCCAGCCACTGATCGGCGTTTGTAGCTTGGATCCAGGCTAGCTTTGGTCTCTGTTGGCTTTCAATGAGAACTTCAACACATGTCCCCGATGTTTCATGCTCCAAACCTTCGGCATGATGGGCAATTGCGCTAAAGCGCGGTCTTGGAAATGAACCGGATGTGTCTTCTGCCCATTGGCGTCCGCTATTAAGTTGCCCTGCAATAGAGCCTCCTTTTTGCTTGGTGATCAACCTCACGCTGGAAAAGCCGTATGCTACGAAGGTAGCGCCGACACCCTTGTGTCCCCTAGAGTCCTTACGGCTCTTGAAGCTTACATTTGGCCGAAAACAAAACCGAAATTGATCGGAATCCATGCCGCAACCATTATCGCAGACCCGCACGCGATTTTTGCTTATATCGATCTCAATTTGGATACGGGGTTTATAATCGTCTCCTTCAAGCTTCTTCCGGATGTCTACAGCATCCAGTGAATTTTGTAGTAACTCCGAAAACAGGTCGAAATATCCAGTATAACTCTTCAAGATATTCAACACCTCACGGCGAACAGCTTCTTCTGCGATAGACTTTTCAAGGCCGCCAGGAATGTGATTTTCTGCAAGTGGATCAAACCCTTCGATGTCGTGTGGTGTCATAAAAAGTTCCCCCGGCCTTTAGAAGTGTGAGGCGCTATTATGACAACACCCGCCCAGGGATGTCCACCAAGCAAGGCCAGACAGCGCCCAAGACCGTGGCCCGCCAAATTGGAACCTGCTTTGCGCCTCATTATAGGCCCGGCGGGTTGCAGGCATTTCCGCACAGAGAGCCACCAGCCACTTACCTAACGCCGTTGTAGGGGCCGTTTGTCGGGCGACGACAAGCATTGCTAGCTGATCGCACGGGTCGCTATCGCCGGCCCTTGGAGGAAAGCTAATTCTTCAACGCGCCCATATAGGGCTATCTGCCCGCTTATTGTACCGGCCTTCTGCCTAGCATGGTGGTAAGCGAAAACGTATGCCGTGGTTCATCCGCAGGAAGTCAGAAAAAATCTGGTGAGATTTAGAAGCAGGTCACTCCAGCCCTCCCCATCCGCAAATTGGGACCGGCCCCTCCCTCCTCTAAAGACTTGGTGGAAGCCACCGTGGCGCGCAGTCATCCTGATACTGTATAAGCTCACTGCATTTCCATAGAGGCGGCGTCACCCGCGCCAGGAAACTCTATGATGAACCCTCCACTCTTCCGCCGATTCCAATCCGGTGTGAGGGTCGCGATCAGGCCTGCCTCAGCGCCAAGCATCATATCAACGGGCAGTTTCTCGACCCATCGCCCACGCTTCTCAAAGGTTAGACAGAGAACGTAGACCTCAGCTTTGTAAAGTGCGGTGTGGAGCAGCTTGTGCACGGGACGCGGACTAGTAGCGCCGGCGTTTTGCCTTCTCAGGTAGGACCCAAGTCGTCTCCTCAGGTTCTCGGCTGAACCGATGTAACAAACCTGGTCCTTGTGGAGGAGCGCGTAGATTGCGCTTGCATTCGGGAGCTCTTTCAGCGGTGGCTCAATATGACACCCTCCGTCCCACCGCAGTCGTGCGATGACTATGAATCCGGGTAGTTTATCACTTACCGCCTTTTTGATTTTCCAACCAAGCTGCTTCGCTGCGCGCATGCCCCACTACGCACCCATTTGGACGCTGCCAGTTGCCAAAAAACTGGCGAACTCCTTCAGCCATTCTACGGCCGTTTCTCACGTCGCCAGGTCGGCTTTTAGTAGCGGTCTGTGCCTGACCCGCTTGGCTCTGGAATCACCTTTCCAGATCGCGCGCGGCTGCAAGTTCGCGCCTTGTGGATGTGTTCAATCTGCCTCGGTAACATCTGGCCCTGGTACGCCAGCTTCTTTCAATGCCCGAGCCAGTTTTCTAAACAAGTTGGGGTGGCCCCGCTTGCTTCCTCGTCGGCATTAACGGTGGTGTGAAACCAGCCGGAGTGAGGTAACGTCAAATGAATATGTCCTGTTTCTGCGTTGTACCATGCTCCAACGCTGAGATACGCCGTATTTCCGCCCTTTTCACTCTTACGAATGTCGTCAACCATATTCCCCTCCAATGCGATCCAAATCTAGTCGCCAAGAATGGACACGGCATATCTCGACCGCAACCCGTCTAAGTGACGCTGCAACCCGCCGGGCAGTCCAACCTTGTCCCATGAAGCCCACAAGTCCAAATAGGATAGGGCCATAAATACCGGACCGCCATTCCCATTCACCGCGTTTGCAAATTGTCGGATTTCCTGCCGGTGTTCTTCAAACACTGGGTGGGCGTGAGGATTTAAAGGCTCCCAAAAGAGGTAGAGCAATGTCGTAGGGCGGTCGGGAAACGTGTAGGATATGCCAAGCGCATGCTTGATCAACTGACCCGCATCAAGCCACCTATAGGGGCTTGGGATCAGAGTTAGTCGCGTCATTTCTGCAAACCAAGCCGTTTCCCGCCTGCTATCTGTAATTTCACGAAAGTACGCAGGGGCGAACTCTGGCTTGTGGGCTGACAGCGGTTCCAGGCATTTTGATTCTACAGCAACGATACCGCCCGGATGTTCTGCGACCAGGTCCAGGTTAGGCGATCTTCGTCCGTGGAGGCCATGTGGGCATTTCCGCTCAAAGCTCAGATGTATGAAGCGATCCCCGCCTGGCAATCGAAGTGCGCTGGGGTCTGACTTGAACGGCGCGAACGTGTTTACAGCTAGGGCAGACGATGAATGTGCGGCGCGGAATTTCCCGCCAAGCTCATTGCCATCCCCTTGCATGAGGTCGCTGACAAAATCTTCCGGTCGCACTCCGGAAATCAGGTTCTCCTCCATTTCCTGGGTATAGCCGTTCTTGTCCAACTGGATATGCGGAGCATATCGCAAAAGGCCGCTAGCAAGGGCAGTTCGGCATGCGACCGCCGCAGCGCTCGCGGATAGCGGTCTGACTTTGTCAGCTTGTATCGTCATGCTCCCCTCCGTGGTCTGATCTGCCGCCGCTCAGGCGTCCCTCATCGTTCGATTTCGGCGGAACGGTCGCCGCCGGCGCGGAGTATGAGCATAAGTCCAACGTCTGACCTCCAACAGCCGCTCATTCCTGAATCTGGTGGCGACCATTCCCAGTATCGTTTGGCTTGGAAAGATTTGCGCGCGCTGCCGCGCCGCATTTATGAATGCGCTTGGTGCCAGTGCCGCAACAATGGCATGCCCTTCAACGCGTTCCGGCAACAGACACCAGAGCGTGCGATTTGGCCGTGACGGCTCACTTGTTGCCGCGGCATCTTCAAAATCAAAGAACACCGGCGTAGTGCATGTAACCCACGTCATAGGGAAGCTCTCCCCTGGGCTATGCGTAGTGAAAATGCTTGTCCCCGGTATCGGCTTGAAAAGCCTTCGACCACGAAGAAACCGGGATCGATCTCTCTTCAGCCTCGCTCCGTCCACGACCCAGACCATATTTCGATGGAACGCCTCGCGTGCTGCCTTCTCCTGTATTGGCAAATGCGAGTGCTGGAACTCGATGACCAAGCCATATTCGGTCTTCACATCGGCAATATGTTTCTCACCTGCCTCGTCACGCTGGATCACCTCCTGCCATCCTGCAGGAAATTGGTCCTTCCAACCGCGATGCCACGGGGTTTCCGGCTCCCACCACGGGTCGCAGTTCCTGCTGCCGCGATGCGCCCAATGCCAGACCCTTTGCGTTCCGCACCTTGCAGTCATTGGCTGCGTGCAGCCCGGGCAGAAAGCGATCATTCCAGGCGATGCCTCACACCGAATATTGTTCACCAATGCAAACCGCATGTTCTTCTCCATAAGCGTTCAGGGCCGCACACCATCGCAGGCGGCAGCCAGATTCTTGTTTGGGAAGCTATGTCGGCAGCGCGGCCAGCCTGAGCTGGTGCTGTTTCTTTTTATCTTCGACGTGAGGTCAGACCGTCGTCGGTTATCATGCGGCTCAGAAAATGCCCGGCGCCGCTTCTTCTCAAAGCACGCACCAAAAATATCTGACTTGCTGGTTCAGTCAAGTCTGTCGGGTCCGGCGCGGTGCCGTCAATCTATGACGCGGACGGGCGAGGGCCTAATGCTGCTGCCAGCAAGTACGAGTCAGGGCCATGTCGGCGCGTGAAGGGCACGGCGGCTAGCAAAGCACAGGCCACATATCAAACGCCGCTGTCGGGCGTTTGTCGGGGGCGATGACCGCTGATTGTACCGGCCGTCTGCCAACCATGGTGGTCAGTAAAAATGTGTCTGCGGGGTTCATCAGTAGGAAGTCAGAAAAAATCTGGCGCGATTTCGAAGCAAGGTCACGCCAGAAGAGGACCCTCCGGCGCCGCAAATCAGGAGCGGCCCCTCCCGATGGCGTGCCTTCCTGGCGCGCCATATGCCAACGGCGTATCCACTCGGCGGGGTATATGTGGTTGAATGACGTTGTTGCCGAGTTGTCCGGTGCCCGAGTCGCCGTCGTAGGTGATCAGAATGTCGAGAACAATAGGTCTCTATCTTTCGGTTTTGGTTGGGTCGGTCGCTGCAATGAATAGCGCTTCTGCTGACGATCAAGAGAAGATTGTCGTTGCAATGAGGCAGATAGCGTCCGCTTGGCAGGACGCTATTTCCTCGCAGAGGCCGCTTCTAATGGCGTGTGGGGACAACACGTTCCAAGTACGAAGATTCCTAACGGACAGCACAGTTAGTGTGGATCTGCGACGCACTGATTCCCTTATGAACCCGTATTTGGGAATAATTTTTATACAAGGGGGTCAGGAGTCAAATGGGCTAAGCCAGCGGGCGAATGGAGCAAGAATGGACACTCTAAACGGAAATAGAGTATCCTGCTTTAAAACAAAGAGTGACGCCTTGTCTGCAAATGAGTTGAACGACTTTTCGCAAGAATTCCTTGGAAGCACCATTGCGTACACCGTATACTATCATCTTGATGGTGACGTCATGAAGCTTAATAATGGCGATGACCAATTTGTGAGAAATTTCGCCTACCATCTTTCCAATATCAAGGATAATATTCAACTCTGGAAGGACGTCTTGGTATCAACGTTTCAGTAACCATTCAGCGGTCTAGACATTTGAAGTCCGGGAAACGTTGGTCTAGACCGTGCATGGGGGTGCTCGCCGAACTATCCACCGGCGCCCCTGATGCACCTGGATATAAGGCTGTCGCGGGGTTGGCACGTGTTGCCGGTGTAGGGGCGCCCGTCAAGCGCGCAGCGGCACCTGTCCATTCATTTGTCGGCCGCACGACAACGCCATCCGCCCGCCAAGCCCACCTATGCCGTCGCAGTCCTTTCTGAAGCCGTGCGGGAGTCAGGAAAGGAGCATGTTCCACTGCCGCTTTGGCGTGTGGTAGGAGCGGCCCCTCCTGCGCCACTGCGGAAACGAGACATGCTGTTTCGCGCTTCCATTTACATGAACATTAGCTAAGATGAAGATTCCCAGACAGGATGACTGAGCGGACCGCGAAATCTGCATCCGGTTTGATTTATTGTTGGCTGTAAGCGCATTCCTTGAGCATTCCAAGCAAACAGGAGAACTCGCAATGGCTGCACTCTCTCCACTATCGGTAGCTGGCCTGTCAGTATTTTTGCTACCCTTGTTTTCGATCCCGGCGCCGGCCTACGACTTGTTCAACATAACGCATGACCATTACGCAATCCCAATTTCTGGATCGATCGGCTCCAATGTCGTTCTCGGTACAGGCTTGATATTAGACGACCCTACAACTCCGATTGTTGCACCCTTTGGCCCCTTCAAGGGCACTAAAGCGGCCATGGAAAGTGTCACCGACCGCGCACTCAATAAAGATGAAATCGATACTAGTACGGTTACCTTTATCGAAAACACGTCGGCGTATGAATATTCTAAAGTTATCCAAGCCAATATGAAAGCGACGTTTGATTTCGGTTCCGGGGGCGTTGCCTACAGTTATATGAAGAGCGTAACTGAAGACTCCGACGTTATAATAGCGATAATCAGGCGTTCGGTCACCAGTCCGCCAATCGATGAAACGAAGCTGAGTTGGGCCAGCAAGCCACGGTCCGAAGACATTGATGACCCGAATGAACGCCTCAAACAATTTATAAATGACAACGGGTCCCACTATGTTCAGGCCATTCGCTACGGCTACAGAGTCGCCGTATATGGACGGATACATTCCAGAGTCGATAAAGAGGTAAAACAGTTCAAATCGGCATTCAAGGCGGCTTTCTCAAGAGGAGTTGGCGGGTATGGAATTGACGCCAAAGAAAGCAAAGTCCTAACCAAATCTGAAGTCGAGCTGAAAGCGGAAGTCACTTCTGGAAAAATTGTTCCAGAAACCTCGCCCGTCCTTACAACATTTAGTGACATAAATGATTTTCTTAAAAAAGTTAAAAATGGAGACGTTACCCTGTATCCTGGGCCAATTGAAGTTCAAGCCAATTCTTACTGGCATACCTTGATCGACTATCCAAAAACAAGAAAGTCCCTCGATGCAGTAGATGCTCGGCTGGAAGCTCTATACGGGGTACCAAAGGGTAGTATCATATCGTGGTCCCCACCTCAGGAGGCGCAGCGGAAGAATGATGATGGCACAATAACGATTGTTACCCCTGAGGGGTGGAAAATCTGTGATGGGAACGGCGCGCCAGACCTGACGGGAAAATTTGTCATGGGCACAGGCAGTGTTAATGAAGTCGGGTTAACGGGAGGATCCATTAAGCACACGCATAAAGCGAGTGTTAAGTATGTGACCCGCAATACATATGTCGAAGATACATACCGCAAACCTGTATATAGGAACAATGTAGCTGTGCCTGTGGTGAGCGAGACTGAAGTCTTGCCGCCCTATGTGGAGCTGGTGTATTTGATGCGGATGTGAAGGAGTTGGAGGCGATAGCTAGGACTATGGGGCCGCGCAGGTGCGCTGCCGGACATAAGCCGCGATTGTGGGCCTTAATGTCCAAGGCTATGACAAATGAGCTCAGCCTGATCAAAGTATTCGGACGCTGCACGGGTCGGATGCCGGGTCAGGATCGCAAACCGCCCAGCCGAATGGCCTAAACACATGAACCCGTCGGGCGTTTGGACTTTCTCCGCTGGGCCATAACCCAGACCCGACAACACACCTAAGATGTCGTTCTTGAACTTGGAGCCAGTAACGAACAGCGCGACCTGCGGTCTGAGAGAAACCAGCTCTTCTGCCAATGCAGCACAGCAAGCACTGGCCACTTGGCGCCATTCCCCGTCCATAGGGGTCTCCGCCGAAGTCGGTTCAATTTTGCAGACATTCGTCCACGCCAACGAGTGTCTTGAGCGATCAAGGCGATCAGCCAACTTCCAGAAAGCTCGGCTGCCCGGATGACTGCGTTCTCGCTTCAGCATCCAACTCAGCGAATTCTCGGCGCTAGTTAATTGGTGATAGTTGATGCGGACGTGCGGACCTGCCGGACCTAGGCTTTGTCCCACACAGAGAATGCTGGAAAGATCCCCTGGGCGGTACTCCGGGCCGACTGCGCCTGAAAATACGCCGTCTGCCGCCCAGCCGTTGGCTGTAGCTGCTCTGCCTGCTTTCACCAAACCGTTCCAAGCTTTCAGACTGATCGGAGACATTCACATCCCCCATGCTTCTCGGGTTTCCGACTTTCGTCGCGTCTGGGAGATCTACGTCATACATCAGGGTGGTCGCCCATGCGAAGCTGGCTGCGAGCTGAGTTAGCCTTCGGTAAAAGCCCGTGCAGAGATTGTTGCATTTTTTCTAAATTAGTCTCACCTTGTATTGGGATTGTCCGAATTGGCGACCGGAGTGCGAGGGACTCGAAGCTCCGGCACGACAAGCGGAGATCTGCATTTGTGCGGCGAAAACTTTTGCCTTTCTCAGTGCGGAAAAGGTTGGGGTTGTTATGAGCGCACGGAACCATCTGGTCTGCCTTGTCTTCGCAAACGCAGAGGACTTTCTCCGGCCGTTTCAGTGCGTTCCCGCGTGGAACCTCTCACAAAGCTTTTCGCCCAGCAAACATAAGAGAGGTCGACAACGCTCCGGAGGAACGCAATGCGAAGCAGGATAGCCGCCCTCGCTATCATGTCATTTGCGGCACTGAATAGCGCCAGCCAAGCAGGACCTCCCGTGCCAGAAAACACAGATGCGGGGAACAACTTGGCCGATGCACCAGCTTCCAAGGAACAAGATGATCTAAGAGACGCGGTTTCGCTACTTGAACTGGCTATCAAATGCCCGGTGCCAAACCGCGACGTCGAACGCTTCATCGCGGGCAGGAAATGGAAAGAGCAACGGGCCGCGCGTTATACGGGCACGGCGGCGGAGTTCAAAATTGAACTAGATAAGAAGCAAGTCGATACGGGAGACGATAATAGATACCCGGTTTTCATCGTTAGGGAGACACTATCGGCAAGTTTTATTCAGCTTGAAGTGTCCAATCCGAAGCCAATGGTAGTCCGGCTCTCATGCAAGGCCCACGACTCTTGCATCTCAAGCGACTTAGTTGAAACAAACTATAGTGCAAGTTGCGGCGAAAACTACGATGGTTGTGGCCAAAGCGTTAGCGAGCCATCTCATGATAACTTGAGCGGCACGAATATCAGGCTATGCGACGAGGCGTCGACGAACGACGCTATGGCCGCCTTGGGATTTTTGGTCAATGGCAAATAGGTTGGTGTCGAAAATGGGCAGGAGGGCGAAATAATGCGCTTCTACTTAGTTTTACCGTGGCTCATGTTAGTCGTTCCAATCGCGGCAGCGCAAGGCAACAAACCGACAATCACTCAGTCATGCATTGTATCGACCAGTCTCGCTGAAGAATATAGGACTGAATTATTGCCGCCCGGGGTATGTCCGATGGCCTTCTTGAGCTCCCTGGCACGTGACTCCACAAAGCGGCCAAATCCAGCGTCGTCCATGAAACCCAGCCGACTCTGGTCCTCAAGAAGAGTCATGGCATTGATCCCGGAGGCGAGGCGCCTCAGGTTATTCAGTCCGACGCGCTGGCAAGTTCCAACGGAAAAGAAACGCAGTTCCAAGTGAGCGCATGGACCGAGGCCCGTTTTTGACGGCCGATCTGAATACATGGTGACGTTGCGTGTCGTCTTGTTGATGCTCGTGTAGACCGTTGCGGCGACAGAGTTCGTCCGCCTTGCTCCGTGGAATTTCTGCAGAAAGCAGTTCTCAAGCAACGAGCCGGCCAAGCCGGCGTGCCGCTTAGAACGAGTTATGAAATCGACCGCAATATCTACTCTCGCGACCGAGAAGATGGGGCGTACACTTGTTTGTCCATATGAGTAATGGGTATTCTTGTCGAGATAACTGAGAGCTGCGGCCGTCGGCTGCATCAATACCCAAACGCTGCCCGCGCGCATTCTAGGCGGGAGCTTCTGGGCATTGTTCCGGCGTCGAGGAAACGGGGCCGAGCCATTCAGGCGTCTTAGCTCACGATAAAGATAACCTGGCAGTTTGGGATAAAAGACGATCTCCAACTGATCGATGTAGGCTACGGTGTCAATAATCGAATCTGCTGCGGCAAGCTCCCTTAGCAACGGTATAGACATTGGTGCTGTCATAGCGCTGCCCTCCTCAAGCCGCTTCTATCAAGGTGCACACGAAAACGCTTGGTCTTGGATGCCGGCGCCGGCAGTGACGACGCATTTATGTGCGTCTGGCGGGTTGCCATTTTCTGCTCGATCACGGCCAGAACTTCCGTCTCGATCCACCATGTGTGACCATCTATCCTGATGGGTTCTGGCAGCGTGCCGCGCTGCGCATAGCGCCAGACGGTCGCGACCGAAACGTGCATCACAGTCGCTACTTCCTTGACGCTCAGAAATTTCGTTGCGTGGGCTGTCATTGGGCGCAAGGCAGCAGCCGCTTCTTGCGAAACGTTGGCCCGGAGAACTCTCCGTCGGTCGTGCAGGGTCATTACAAGCTCCTTTGTTTTTCGTTACCCTGCTCTAATAGACGTGAGCCGATGTTTTGCAGTTGGCCAAATTTGTGGTTTTTGGTCGATTTTCGCCGGGGTGCCCGCTGCCAAGTATTTGACTGGGAACAGTTATAAATTTCTTTTTGTTAGCCGACGAAGAATACGGAGGCCTCATGAGCGGAGTGAGGCCGCCAATCCAGCTAGAGCCGGACACGCGCACGGTAGTTTTTCCCAACATGGCTTGTGACATGGACAGCCCAGCGATCCAGCAACTCACGCCTTTGATCCAAATAGTCAGTGCGGCGGTAGGACCTTTCAACGCTTGAGCCGATCGTATGGCCAAGCACGGTTTCGGCTACCTCGTGCCGCGCGTCGGTTGTTTCCGCCAGCCAATCCCGCAGCGATGAGCGGAACCCGTGCGGTCTGTATTCCAGGCCGGCACGTTTCATGTGTTGGCTCATCGCCATGTCGCTAATGACACCCTTCTTGGGGTTGGCAAAAAGGTGGCCGTCACGCTCAAACTGCTGGGCTTTCTCAATCACAGCCAGCGCTTCGGCCGACAAGGGCACCCTGAATTCCGTGGTGGCGTCCCGCCGCCCCTTCATTGCCTCGGCCGGTATCGTCCACACGTCACCTTCTATCTGGTCCTCATGGATATGCCTGATAGGCGCCGACCTCACCCCCGTGAGGATTAGCAAGCGCAGGGCCAGGTGCGTGATGTTGTCCTCTTTAAGCGTGGCGTAAAACGCCGGCAGGTGCGACCAAGGCATCGCGGGAATATTCTCGGCTTTGTGCCGCTGCTTTCCCAACAAGGCCCTTGCCTTATCCGTGGCCTGTAGGTCCACCTCCAGGCCCAGCGCGGCGGCATGTTTGAGGCATATACTCAGCCGGTTCATAGCCTTGCGCGCCGTGTCGGCCTTGGCATGCCAGATGGGCGCTAGGGTGTCACGTATGTCGCGCTGGTCTATTTCTCCGACGGGCACCTTCCCAAGTTTGGGCAGCACATGCAGTTCCAATGGCGTGAACCACCGGCCAGCTTTCCCGTCTCCTTTCAGCTCCGCCTTGCGCGTCTCAAAGGCATCTTTGGCGATGTCGGCCAAAAGATGCAGGTTGCGCGCGGCTTCCCGCTTTTCCCGGTCCCGTATCTTGATGGGATCTTTTCCAGCCCGCGCAACCGCCCGCCATTTGTCGGCACCATCGCGCGCTTCCTTGAGGCTGACGTCCGCGATAGAGCCAAGGCCCATTTCCCGCCGCCTACTGTGTATGGTGTAGCGCAGGAACCATTGGCCTCCGCCGTCATTGCGTCTGAGCAGCCACAATCCACCTCCGTCGGCGTACTTGCCCGGCGCCAACTTCTTGACGGCAATAGCACTTAGTCGGTTGAGGGCGCGCATGGCATCCACCTCTCCAAAATACCTAAAACCACCTATCACAAACCACCGTAAAATCCACCTTTCTATCTATGATAAGTTGCATTCAATTGCGACAGTGTGAGACATGAGAATCGGCTAAGTGTCTACGGTATATGGCAATAGGATATAGCGTGATACACGCTGAGGTCGTATGTAAATGCCCCTAAGCGGCACCAGTTCTCCATCCGACGCAAGCGTGACGGCAGGTGCAAGGCTAATGCACGTCACTCCCTACGCCAACACCGGCACTTCCTGTCTGCCTCGTCGACATGCGCCATATGGCCGCCGCCACAGGATTGCGTCGTCAGACGCTTGACCATCGACTATGCTGCATCGCGCAAGATCGACAGCCTAGAGAACCCGACAATACAAGCATAATTTATAAGATACAAAACGACTATCTTGGAATAATCTTCGTCAATTTTGACCTATATCAGACACTCCGGATTATAGTTGTGTAATTAAACCGTGCCTTTTCTGACATGGTACTACTGCTCATGCAGCATTGCGGACGTGAAAAACCCTGATCGACGCAACGCACTCGCAAATCATACCCATTTTTAGCACTAACTCACACAAATATTACAGCTCGATAGATATTTTGTGTTGCACTGCACCATTGCCCGGTTGCACCATTTCTTGGGGGATTTGGTACTGGGAAGTGCGCCGTGGAGGATTCCGCCAAGTTGATCAGCTTGAATTTTTCGCTGGCCAGCACCGATTTCGAGGCTGCCCCGCGCACAAGGCGCGGGTTTGATGTTGTCGGCGCACTCTCGACGCTGGCAGGCCTCGACCTGAGGCCCGGAATGCAGGGCCGCTGGCTTCATCGGAGATTTCAGACCGGCGGAAATGGCTGATGGCGGTCGCGCGTGACAATCAGTTGGACGCTCTGCGCGCCATCGCTGTCACGATGGTTCTCTATTCCCATTTCCTTGCACCCAACGGGTCCTCCTTTTGGGGCCACATCGGGGTGCGGCTTTTTTTTGTGCTGAGCGGCTTCCTGATCACACGACTGCTGCTCGAAGCGCGCGCCGCGGCCGAATTCAAAGCCGGCCCTGCATTGAGTTCCTTCTACATCAGGCGCGCGCTGCGCATATTCCCGCCCTATTTCGCCGTGCTTGGGTTCGTCTGGCTGACCGATCTGGAGCAGTCCAGTGGATCGCTCGTCTGGCATGCGCTTTACCTGTCGAATTTTTGGTACGCGCTGCGCAACGAATGGACGCCCTGGCTACTCTGCCATTTCTGGAGCCTGAGCATCGAGGAGCAGTTCTATATCGCCTGGCCGCTGGTCGTGCTTCTCGCACCCCGCCGGCGGGTGGAAGCGATCACTATCGGCGTCATCCTGTTGTCGCTGGCCTATCGCTTCTACTGGCCGATCACCGCCACCCCGGCGCTAGCGCGCGACCTGCTGCCGCCAGCATCGATGGACGCGCTGGCGTTTGGTGCTTTGCTTGCCTGCCGGCGGACCAGAGGCGCCGGCCTGCCGCAATGGATGCGGCTAGGCTGGCCAGCCCTTGCGGCTGTCTTCCTGGCGATTGAGTGGCTTATCCCTGCGCCGGCCGATCCTATGCTGGAATGGGCCCGCTGGGCGTTGCTGCAGATCCTGCCCCTAGTGCCGCTGGTGGCCGTTGTGGCCGCCTGTTCAGCCGGCCTTGGCGGCGTCCTCGGCAGGGTTTTCGAACTGCCACCGCTGCTGTCACTGGGCCGCATCAGCTACGGCGTCTATCTTTACCATCCGATCCTTCTGTCGCTCGCCGTCAAGTCACAGCCCTGGATCCCGCTCAATGTCTCGGAGCAGGGGCCAGGGCGTTTCCTGGTCGCGAGCGCCGCCACGATCGCCGTCGCTTCGATCTCGTGGACGGCTTTCGAAAAGCCGCTCAACGGCCTCAAGCGCCGCTTCCCCTATGTAGCGCGCCGCCGCTCCCAGGCACGCTCTGGCGATGCCGGCTGGCTCGGCAGGGCGGCGGACGCCTATCCCGGCGGATCCCCCGATGGCCGCGCCGCACTCGAACTCCGGCGAACGGATGCGCAGAGATGACCACCGCGCCGCTCGTCTCCGTCCTGCTGCCGGTCTACAATGCCGGGCCTTATCTCACCGCTGCGCTGGAGAGCATTCTGCGGCAAGACTACGATCGCCTGGAGGTCATCGCTATCGATGACGGATCGACTGACAACTCGCTCGAGATTCTCGAACGATACCGCCGGGCAGACAATCGCGTTTCTGTCATCTCGCGTGAGAACCGCGGCCTCGTCGCCACCCTCAATGAAGGGCTACGACTGGCCCAGGGCGAGCTTGTTGCGCGAATGGATGCGGACGATGTCGCCTATCCCCGGCGCCTCTCGCGCCAGGTCGCACTGTTCGAGCGGCGGCCCGATCTCGGCTTCTGCGGCGCCTGCGTCGATACCTTGCTTCACGGCCGTATCGCCAAAGGCAGGCTAGACCCGGTGTTCCGGCTCGGCCGGCTCGACATATTGTCGATGTTCTTTACGATATTCTTACATCCGACGGTGATCTATAACAGGAAGGTTATTGGGAACAACGATCTCTATTACGATCCAACATATAGGCATGCCGAGGATTTCGATCTCTTCAGACGGCTTGCCGGCCGTTTCCCGGCGACCATATTGCCCGATAGCCTGCTCGTCTATCGCATCCACGCGGGAAGCGTGACCATGCGGCATGCCAAGGAAATGCGCAGGACGCATTTGCGGATCGTGGCCGAAAATCTCGAGCGTGAGGGGCTTGCGGAAACCACAGCGGATCTGCGCGACATCGGCGAGGCCGTCTCTTTCGACACGGTTTCGCGCGCAGCCGATTTCATCCGTGCGCTCGAAGAGCGGATTTCCGAGCTGCCGACCGACACACGGCCAAGCTTCGAGGCAGGCGCGCTGAACCTGTTCTATTTCCTCTACCAACTCGTCGGCGACGAAGGAGAACCGCCGCTGACCCACGAATTGCTCACGCGGACGGCGAGATGGAATTTCATCCGGCGCCGCGAACAATATGCGCTGCGTCCCGGCGTCTGGGCGCCTTGGCTCAGCCTGCTCTCGATAAGGGCCGGAAAGCGGGCGGACGCGGTGGCCTACTTCTTCAAAACCACGCCGGCCGAAGCGGTGCTTGCGCGTTATCAGCGGGGACTGGTATGACCGACAGGCCCCACCCGCTCCTGCGCGATCACCAGTTTGCGAGTGCGCCTGTCCCGACATCTCCCCGATCGGAGCGGCCGTCGCTCGAGGTCAGTTTCATCGTCTGCACGCGCGACCGCGCCGCTGTGCTGGAGGCTTGCATAGCCTCGATCCAGGCCGCATGCCGGGTGCACGCCACCTTCGCGGCAGAGTTGGTGGTGGTCGATAATGGTTCACGGGACGGCACGTCAAAGCGGCTGGCCGCTATCGCCGAAACTTCCGACATCCCAGTCACAGCCGTCTCGGAGACTCGCCCCGGACTAGCCGCTGCCCGCAATGCCGGATTGGCGCGAGCGCGAGGCCGCGTGCTGGTCTTCGTCGACGACGACTGCAAGCTCGACCGCGACTATCTCCGCGACCTGGAGCGGCACTACCGGAGTGGCGAGAAGTGGCTGATCCGCGGCGGCCGGGTCGAGCTCGGTGATGCCCGGGACCTGCCCTTCACCATAAAGCTCCGCGAGGCAAGCGAGCGGCTGACCCCGGCGGTCCACCCCGGCGGCTTCGTGCTCGGCTGCAACATGACCATGCACCGCGACGTCGCGGCCCGCATCGGCTCGTTCGACGAACGCTTCGGCGCTGGCGGCCCGCTACGCTCGGCTGAAGATACTGATTATCTCGTGCGGGCGATGCTGCTCGGCATGCCGGTCGAGTACGTGCCCGACATGACGGTGTTGCATCATCACGGCCGGCGAGACCGCAAATCGATCGACAGGCTGCACCGCGACTATAGCCTCGGTAATGGTGCGCTGTGCCTGAAACATGTCCGCCACGCCCCTTGGCTGCTTCGCCATGTCTATTGGTCCGCGCGGGCCGCGTTCAGGGAACTGGCGGGCCGTCCTCGCTTTGACCGCGACCTCGATCTGTCGCACTGGCCTATTGTCGTTATGAATCTGGCAGGTGCCGCCAGATTTGCGCTGCTCGTCATGATGGGATGGCCAAAACGGCTGCCGCTGCGCCACGACCGAGAAGCCAGCGAAGCCAATGCGGAGGCCAGAGCGCGATAATGTCACTGATTCCGTCAGCCCTGCCAATGCTGCGCCGCGCGCTTGGTGGCAGGCTGTTGCGGCTCGTTCCCGTCGTGGTGGGGCTCGGGCTTGCGGGCGCCGCGCTGGAAGGCCTCGGCATCGGTCTCATCATTCCGCTGCTCGGCATCATTATGGGACGTGGCGAAACATCAGGCATGGCCGGTTTCTCCGCCCTCCTCCAGCAGGTTGGAGCGGACCTCGGCGAGCGCCAGCGGCTGATCGCCATTTCGGCCGCGATCCTCGGTTCGATCGTACTGAAAAATGTCTTTGCCTTCGCCAACACTCTGCTGACCAGCTACATCTACGGCAAGGCAGGTTATTCGATCCGTAGCGCACTGTCGGAGCAGTTGCTCAGGGTCGGCTACCCCTTTTTCCTGCAGCAAAGCCCCGGGCGGCTGCTCAACATCATCTCCAACGAATCCTGGCGAGCATCCGACGCTATCCAGGCCCTGCTCGGCGCGATCGTCAGTGCCTCGGCCGCCGTCATCCTGCTCGCCTTCCTCCTGCTCCTCTCTTGGCAGATGACGCTGCTGGTGACGCTAGGGCTGGCGCTCGTCCAGCTGGCGCACGGGGTTTTGTCGTCCAATCTGAAGGCGCCGAGCCGCAGCGTCGTCTCGCGCAACAGCGCACTGGCGTCGCAGATGCTGCATCTGGTGCATGCCGGGCGCCTGATTCGCATTTTCGGGCAGGAGAACCGCGAAAAGGCGGTCTTCGCCAAAGCGTCCGACGGGGTGCGGCGGGCGGCTTTCGTGCTTTCAATCCGCCAGGGCGTCTTGCCGCCACTGACCGAGGTATTGCACGCAATGCTGTTCCTGGCGGTGGTGATCGGAGCCTGGCTGGCGAATGTAAGCTTCCCGCTGACCGTCGCCTTCCTCATCCTGCTCTACCGACTGCAGCCGCATATGCGGGCCTTGCAGATGTCCTGGAGTCAGTTGCAAGGCATGAGCGGCTCGCTGGAGGAGGTACAATGGCTGCTCGATCCTTCCGACAAGCCCGAGGCGCCGCAGGGCAGCCTGCCGTTCGACGGCTTGCGCCAAGGGATCAGCTTCGATGATGTGAGCTTCGCCTATTCCGGTCCCCTGTCAGGCCCCGACGCGCGCGAGGCGGTGCTGCATAAGGCGGTGTTCGACATCCGCAGCGGCCGCTCGACGGCGCTGATCGGCCGCTCGGGCGCCGGCAAGACGACGATCGTCAATCTCCTGTGCCGCTTCGTCAAACCCGACAGCGGCAGGATCCTCGTCGATGGGGCACCGCTCGATGAAGTCGACCCAAGCCAGTGGCGGCGGAACATTGCCCTGGCCAGTCAGGAGCTGGAGCTGGTCGATGGCACCATTTTTGAAAACATTATCTACGGCTACGACACGGCCTCGGCCAGCGACGCCATGCGCGCCGCAAGGCTGGCCGAGGCACATCAATTCATCGAACACCTGCCGCAGGGCTACGCGACACTGGTCGGATACCGGGGCATCAACCTGTCAGCCGGACAAAGGCAAAGGATCGCCCTGGCGCGGGCGCTGGTGCGCGATCCCGATATTCTCATCCTCGACGAAGCCACCAGTGCGGTGGATGGGTTGTCAGAAGCCGCTATTGTCGAGACGCTGAAATCGCGGGCCGGCCGCCGCACCACCATTGTCATCAGTCATCATTACAGCACCATATCGTTCTGCGACGACGTGGTGATCTTGAGCCGCGGTCGGGTGAAAAAACAGGCCCCCTTCGCAACCTTGGCAATGCTCAGCATGGACGAGCTTTACCAGCACGGAGCGGGTGAGTGATGGGGGGCACCCCGACCTGCGACGCGGCTTGCGCCCGGCAGATCGCAGATTGCGATCAATCCTGCCAGCAAACCACCGCCGCGATGCATTTCCGATTGTTCAAAAACAATTCTCGGTGAGAGGTCAGGCGGCCTTCTTCTTCGCCAGCCGCGCCTTGATCGAGGCGACGTCGGCCCGCGGGGTCGCGGCGAACAGCGTCCTGGTGTAGTTGTGCTTGGGGTCGGCGAAGACCTCCTCGCGCGAGCCGTATTCGACGGCTTCGCCGAAATACATCACCATCACGTCGTCGGCGATGTAGCGCACGACAGACAGATCGTGGCTGATGAAGACATAGGTCAGCTGGAATTCGTCCTGCAGGTCGGCGAGCAGGTTGAGCACCTGCGCCTGCACCGAAAGGTCGAGCGCGGAGACCGGTTCGTCAAGCACCAGCAGGCTCGGGTTCAGCATCAGCGCGCGGGCAATGGCGATGCGCTGGCGCTGGCCGCCCGAGAACATGTGAGGGTAGCGATTGTAGTGCTCGGTGCCGAGGCCGACCTTCTTCAGCATCCTCATGGCAAGGTCGCGCCGCTCTTCGGCCAGCTTGTCGGTGTTGATGAGCAGCGGCTCGCCCAGCACATCGCCGATCTTTTGGCGCGGATTGAGCGATCCGTAAGGGTTCTGGAAGACGATCTGCACCTTGCGGCGCATCTCCCTGGTCAGGCCGTTCCTTGCGATGTCGACCTTGTTGCCGTCGATGAACAGTTCGCCCGACGTTGCCGGATCGATCAGCGTGATGATGCGCGCCAGCGTTGACTTGCCGCAGCCCGATTCACCGACGATGGCCAGCGTCTTGCCCTTGTCGACGCTGAACGAGACGCCCTTGACCGCATGCACGGTGCGCGCGCCGCGAAACAGGCCGCCGCCGACGTGATAGTCGCGCACGATGTCCTTGCCTTCGACGACCTTGATGCTCATCAGACGCCCCCGGCAGCCGGTTCGAACAGCATGTCCGAGACGGTCGGCAGCCGGTCGCCGACGGCATTATCCGGCAGCGCCGACAAAAGTGCGCGGGTGTAATTGCTCTTCGGCGATTCAAACAGCGACAGCACGTCGGCCTCTTCCATCTTGCGGCCCTTGTACTGGACGATGACGCGGTCGGCGGTCTCGGCCACGACGCCCATATTGTGGGTGATCATGATCAGGCCCATGCCGTATTTGACCTGTAGCGACACCAGCAGGTCGAGGATCTGCTTCTGGATGGTGACGTCGAGCGCGGTGGTCGGCTCGTCGGCGATCAGAAGCTTGGGATTGCAGGCAATGGCGATGGCGATCATGACGCGCTGGCACTGGCCGCCCGACATCTGGTGCGGGAACGAGTTCAGCCGTTCGGCCGGCTCGGCAATGCCGACCTGCGTCAGCAATTCGATGGCGCGCTCGCGACGCTGGGCCTTGTCCATGCCCATATGGAAGCGCAGCACCTCCTCGATCTGAAAGCCGACGGTGAAGCACG
Organism: Mesorhizobium sp. LSHC412B00; assembly: GCF_000503035.1. NCBI lineage: Bacteria > Pseudomonadati > Pseudomonadota > Alphaproteobacteria > Hyphomicrobiales > Phyllobacteriaceae > Mesorhizobium > Mesorhizobium sp. LSHC412B00. The sequence continues at coordinate 54,008 of NZ_AYWB01000004.1, forward strand.
GATTGAGACTGGCCATCGGCTCCTGGAAGATCATCGACATGTCCTTGCCGACGATCTTGCGCCGGTCGGCCGGGCTCATCTTCAGGAGATCGCGGCCGTTGAAGCTCATCTCGTCGGCAGTGACCGTCGCCGTCCACGGCAACAGCCCCATCACAGCCAGCATCGACACCGACTTGCCGGAGCCGGATTCGCCGACGATGGCCAGCACTTCACGTTCGTTCACATGGAGCGAGACGCCATCGACCGCGCGGAACGGGCCGGATGCGGTCTGGAACTCGACGACGAGATTGCGGATGTCGAGCAGCGCCATTACGACCTCCTCAGCTTCGGATCGAGCGCATCGCGCAGACCGTCGCCGATCAGGTTGATGGCAAGCACGGTGATGAGGATGGCCAGACCGGGGAAGGTCACCACCCACCAGGCGCGCAGGATGAATTCACGCGCCGAGGCGAGCATGGTTCCCCATTCCGGTGTCGGCGGCTGGGCGCCAAGGCCGAGAAAGCCGAGAGCGGCCGCCTCCAGGATGGCGTTGGAGAAGGACAGCGTGCCCTGCACGATCAGCGGCGCCAGGCAGTTGGGCAGGATGGTGCGCAGCATAAGCCTTATATGGCCGGCGCCGGCGACCTTGGCGGCGACCACATATTCGCGGCTCTTTTCGGCCATGACGGCAGCGCGCACCAGACGGGCAAAGTGGGGTTGCAGGACAAGCGCGATGGCCAGCATGGCGTTGAACAGGCCGGGGCCGAGGATGGTGACCAGAACCAGCGCCAAGAGCAGCGACGGGAAGGACAGGATCAGATCCATGACCCGCATGATCGCCACGTCGACCCAGCCCCGGAAATAGCCAGCCAAAAGGCCGAGCGTGATGCCGCCAACAAGCGCCAGCGTGACCACGACGGCGCCGATGAGCAGCGAGAAACGCGCGCCATAGAGCAGGCGCGAGAGCATGTCGCGGCCGACCGCGTCGGTGCCAAGCAGATATTCCATGCTGCCGCCTGCCTGCCAGGCCGGCGGACGCAAGAAAGCGGTCTTGTCCTGGATGTCGGGCGCATAGGGCGCGAGCAGCGGTGCAAAGAGCGCGGCCAGCACCAAAAGGATGAAGACGAACAGGCCGATGACGGCGCCGCGGTTTACCGAGAAATAGTGCCAGAAAGTCCTGAAGCCGGTCAGTCGGTCAGGGTTGCCGGCGGCCATCGGGGCGATTTCGGTCGACTGGCTCATCACGCCGCCCTGATGCGCGGGTTGATGACGGCATAAAGCACGTCGACGATCAGGTTCACCGCCATGACGATAAGGGCGATCAGCAGCAAGCCTGACTGCACGACGACATAGTCGCGCTTGGATATGGATTCGACCATCCACTTGCCGATGCCCGGCCAGGCGAAGATGGTTTCTGTGAGAATGGCGCCGGCGAGCAGGGTACTGACCTGCAGGCCGATGGTGGTGACCACCGGGATCAGCGCATTGCGCAGCGCATGCACGCCGATGACGCGGGACGACGACAGGCCCTTGGCGCGGGCGGTCCGCACATAGTCTTCGCCCAGCACTTCGAGCATGGCCGAGCGCGTCTGGCGCGCGATCACCGCCAGCGGGATGGTGCCGAGCACAATTGTCGGCAGCACCAGGTGGCTCAATGCCGAGCGGAAAGCATCCCATTTGCCGTAGAGCAGGCTGTCGAGGGTCAGGAAGCCGGTGATCGGCTTGATAAAGAACTGAAGGCCGATGCGTCCTGAAACCGGGGTCCAGCCGAGATAGCCGGAGAAAAAGATGATCAGCAGCAGACCCCACCAGAAAATCGGCATGGAATAGCCGACGAGGGCGGTGCCCATCAGCCCCTGGTCGAACCAGGAGCCGCGTTTGACCGCAGCAATGATGCCGGCCGGTATGGCCAGCACCATGGCGAAGATCATGGCGAAGACGGAGAGCTCGATGGTTGCCGGGAACAGCGTCATGAAATCTTCGATGACCGGCCGCTTGGACGAAATCGACACGCCGAAATTACCGGTCGCGGCATCGCGGACATAATGCGCGTATTGCTGCCAGATCGGCAAATTGTAGCCGAACTGTTCCTTCAGTTCCGCGTAACGCTCGGGCGACACGCCATGCTCGCCGGCCATGGCAAGAATGGGATCGCCGGGCAGCAGCCTGACGAAAGCGAAGGCGCAGATGGTGATGCCGATCAGCGTCGGCAGCACCAAGACGATTTTGTTTAGGAGATATCGGAGCATCTTGAAAAGCGGGCGGCGCCTGATTGCGCGCCGCCCGCCTAACAGTTCTATTCGGCCTTGTCGACGCCGTCGAAGCGATGAATGCCGAGCGGGTCCATCATGAAGCCGCTGACATTCTTGCGCACGACTGCGTAGACTTGGCTGTGTGCCATGAGGAAGGCCGGAGCCTGCTTCTGGAAGACAACCTGCGCCTCTTCATAGAGCTTGGTGCGTTCGGCCTGGTCGCTGGTCTTCTTGGCCTTCTGGATCAGATCCTCGAAGTCCTTGTCGCACCAGCTGGAGTAGTTCGACACGCCGATGGCCGAGCAGGCGAACAGCGTGGCGAAGAAATTGTCCGGATCGCCATTGTCACCGGTCCAGCCGATCTGGAAGGCGCCCGGGCGTTCCTTCTTCTTGCCTTCTTCGCGGTACTTCGTCCACTCGTAGCTGACGATCTCCGCCTTGACGCCGACCTTGGCCCAGTCAGCCTGGATCAGTTCGGCGGCGCGCTGGAAGTTCGGGTTGTAGGGACGGACGCGGTCGGAGGCCCAAAGCTGGATCTCCTTCAATCCGGCATCGGCCAGCACCTTCTTGGCGGCTTCCGGATCATAGGCGTCGGACTTCACGTCCTTGTTCCACGACCACATGGTCGGCGGGATCAGGTTTACGGCCGGCGTGGCGCCGGCGTCTTGGAACAGCGACTTGATGAGCGATTCCCGATCGATCGCCTGGTTGAGCGCATGGCGCACTTCAGGCTTGTCGAGCGGCGGGATGGTGGTGTTGTAGCTCATATAGCCGATGTTGAGGCCAGCCTGATCCATCAGGGTCACGTCGGCGTTGGCCTTGATCGTGCCGATGTCGGCAGGATTCGGATAGGGCGCGATATCGCATTCGCCGGCGAGCACCTTCTGGATGCGGGCGGTGGCGTCAGGCGTGATCGCGAAGACGAGATCGTCGATCTTTTCCTTGCCCTTGAAGTAGTCCGGGTTGGCCGCATAGCGGATGACCGAATCCAGCTGGTAGTCGACGAACTGGAACGGACCTGTACCGACCGGCTTGGTCGAGAAGTCGGCCATCTTGCCGTCTTTTTCCAGCTGGTCGGCATATTCCTTCGACACGATCGAGGCGAAGTCCATGCCGAGATTGGCCAGCATCGGCGCGTTCGGCTCGGTCAGCGTCAGCTTCACGGTCAGGTCATCGACCTTTTCCCACTTGGCGACGTATTTCGGCATGTCCATGCCGGTGTAGTAGTCCCAGGTCAGGTTCGGCAGGTACTTCTCGCCGTTCCAGGGGTTTTCCTTGTTGAACTGGCGATCGAACGAAAAGACGACGTCGTCGGCATTGAAATCACGCGTCGGCTTGAAGAAATCCGTCGTCTGGAACTTCACGCCCGGATGCAGGTGGAAAGTATAGACCAGGCCGTCGTCCGAAATCTCCCATTTGTCGGCGAGACCGGGCACAACTTCGGTGCCGCCATGCTTGAACTCGACCAGGCGCGAATAGACGGTGCGCGACGAGGCATCGAAGTCGTTGCCGCCCGTCGTGGTACCCGGGTCGAAGTTGGCCGGCGAGGCCTCCGAGCAATAGACCAGCGTCTTGGCATTGGCCACACCGCCGAGGACGCTTGCAGCCAGCAACGCGGCTGCAAAAGTCAGTTTCTTTTTCATTGAGCACTCCCTGATGTTCTTCCAAGCCCCTCTATAGGCTCGCGAAGCGCGCATATAAGCACCGTTTTTCCGGCTTTGGAACACCCTGTTTGCCTACCCCACCGTAAGCAGAAAATATTTCTCGGTCTTTGACGAACTGCAGAAACAAATAGCAAAATCTGCTAATCACGGGATTGTTAACGACCGCATTTTTTCATTGATCGCAGCAATCGTAAGCCAAAAATCCACAAGCCTGGGTTTCGCCACCGACACGACAGGACGGCATTGCCGAGCCGGCGTCGCGGGAAGGATTTCGACGGCAAATCTTTGCCGTCCTGCCGCTGGGGCAAGACTTGCACGGCCGCCGATAGTCGCAATAGATAGATGACACGCTGGATTTTCCGGGATCCGCGACATCGCTGCAGCGGAGGACGCCTCACCACATCGAGGCGGCGCAGCATGGAGCAGGCAACAGAACGACTTAGGGAGGCTAGAGGTGGCGAAAGCAACAAAGTCAACGGCCCCGGCGAAAGCAAAAGCGGCGAAAGCTTCAAAACCGGCCGCCGCTGCCGCCAAGTCGAAAGCGCCACCGGCCAAAGCCACTCCCGCCGTCAAGCCAACGGCAACCTCGACGCCGGCGAAGGCAAGCGCCAAGCCGGCAGCGAAACCTGCGGTCAACCGCGCTGCGAAGACAGCACCCGCTGCAAAGCCCGCCCAGCCGCCAGCCGCCAAGACAGCCGCGGCGAAGCCCGCCTCGAAGCCGTCGACGGGCGTGGCCAAAAAACTGCCGAATACGCTGACGGCGCTTGCCGCGGGCTTGCCGGAAAAGCCATGGCTAAAAAGCTATTCGAAAGTCGTGCCGGCGGAGATCGGCGCCCTGCCCTACAGTTCGATCGGCGACTTCCTCGTCGGCGCCTGCAAGCAGTTTTCCGGCCAGCCGGCATACGTCTGCATGGGCAAGTCGATCTCCTATGCCGAACTCGAGCGGCAATCGGCCGCCTTCGGCGCCTATTTGCAATTGAAGGGCCTGCAGAAGGGCGCACGCGTGGCGCTGATGATGCCGAATGTGCTGCAATATCCGGTGGCGATGATGGCCGTGCTTCGCGCCGGCTATGTCGTGGTGAACATCAATCCGCTCTACACGCCACGCGAGCTCGAACATCAGCTCAAGGATTCCGGCGCGCAGGCGATCGTCATTCTGGAGAATTTCGCCAGCACCCTGGACGCGGTGATTGCCAGGACGGCGGTCAAGCATGTGGTGGTCGCGGCGATGGGCGACATGCTCGGCGCCCTCAAGGGCACGATCGTCAACCTCGTCGTGCGCCGGGTGAAGAAGATGGTGCCGGCCTGGTCGCTGCCCGGCCATGTCAAGTTCAATGCGGCGGTGAAGGCCGGCGCCGGCATCGCCTTCAAGCCGGCCAAGATGGAAGCCAGCGACGTCGCCTTCCTGCAATATACAGGCGGCACCACGGGGATTTCCAAAGGTGCTGTGCTGCTGCACTCCAATGTGCTGTCCAATGTCGCGCAGAACACGCTGTGGCTGCAGGACGCCTATGCGATCAAGCCGAAACCGGCGCATCTCAACTTCATTTGCGCACTGCCGCTCTACCATATCTTCGCGCTGACGGTGAACGCGCTGATGGGCATGCAGCAGGGCGCCCAGAACGTGCTCGTTCCCAACCCGCGCGACATTCCCGGCTTCGTCAAGGAGCTGCAGAAATACCCGATGCACATTTTCCCCGGCCTCAACACGCTGTTCAACGCGCTGCTCAACAACGAGGATTTCCGCAAGCTCGACTTCAAGCCGCTGATCATGACCCTGGGTGGTGGCATGGCGGTGCAGAAGGGGGTTGCCGAGCGCTGGAAGGCGCTGACCGGCAATTCGATCACCGAGGGCTACGGGCTGTCGGAGACCTCGCCGGTGGCGACCGCCAACAAGTTCAGCGACAGCAATTTCACCGGCACGATCGGCCTGCCGCTGCCGTCGACCGAGATCGTCATCCGCGACGATGACGGCAACAACCTGCCGCTCGGCGAGGTCGGCGAGATCTGCATTCGCGGGCCGCAGGTCATGGCCGGTTACTGGAACCGGCCGGACGAGACCGCCAAGGTGATGACCAAGGACAGGTTTTTCAAATCCGGCGACATGGGCTTCATGGACGAGCGCGGCTACACCAAGATCGTCGACCGCAAGAAGGACATGATCCTGGTCTCCGGCTTCAACGTCTATCCCAACGAACTCGAGGAAGTCGTCGCCCAGCATCCGGGCGTGCTCGAAGTGGCGGCGGTCGGCGTGCCGGACGAGCATTCGGGCGAGGTGCCGAAGCTGTTCGTGGTCAAGAAGGACCCGGCGCTGACCGTCGAGGCACTGACCGCCTATTGCCGCGAGAACCTGACCGGCTACAAGCGACCCAAATACATCGAGTTCAGGACCGAGCTGCCGAAGACGCCGGTGGGCAAGATTTTGCGCCGGGCGCTGCGGGAATAGTTTGAACGGCGAGCCTGGCGACGGCGGGATGGCGGACGATAGTCGGCGTCCCGATGCAGTAGTGTTCATCAAGGCGAACCTGCGGCTTGCGCCCGTTCCCGCCCTTCGTGAAATCCAGCTCTATACGGCTCATTCCGGCAGCGGCCTGAGGCGGCTTGTCGAGTGGCGAGCTCATGGACCGGAAGACGGCAGCCAAACCAAGGAGCACGAAGCTGAGCCGCAGCCGCCCTACTGGGCCTATGCCTGGGCCGGCGGCGCCGTGCTTGCGCGCTATATACTCGACCATCCGCAAAGCGTGGCCGGCCGCCGCGTGCTCGACCTCGGCGCCGGCTCGGGCCTTGTCGGCATCGCCGCCGCCAAGGCCGGCGCCAGCGCGGTGATCGCGGCCGAGATCGACCGCAACGGCGTCGCCGCGATCGGCATCAATGCCGCGGCCAACGGCGTCGAGATCACCATTGTCGACAAGGACATCACCACAGGCCCGCCGCCGGCCGTCGACCTCGTGCTTGCCGGCGACGTGTTCTACGGCCGCGAGGTTGCTCTGCGGGTGATCCCGTTCCTCGACCGCTGCCTGGCAGCCGGCATCGAGGTGCTGGTCGGCGATCCCCGCCGCGCCGACCTGCCGCTAGCCCGGCTGCGGTTGCTGGCCGAATATCAGGTGCTGGATTTCGGCGACGTGAGGGGTGCTGTGACCAGGCCGAGCGGGGTGTTTTCGTTCGAGCAGGAAGACTGCTAGCTAGCGCCAGGATCAAAAACAGATCAGTCGAAATGAGTGAGTTCGCCCCCATCTCTGCCGTTCATGGCCGGAGGCAAGGACGCTTAAAGCGGACCTTGCAGCTTACTGGTATCTTGGATCATATCTGTCGCAAGTTTCGAGAAATTTGCGAATCCTTCAGCCGCCCGCACGCCGCCGCTGATAACTCGGATTCCGACTGCGATCTTTACGGTTTCGCGAGGTGGTTCCTGTACCAGTGTGCGCTGTGTCGATCCCGACGCCCTCGCCGCCGTCTTCGGCCCGGGCTATGTCATGAACCGGAGCCCGGCCTTGGCAATTGCTTTCGGGGCCAGACTATAGAGGGGGCAGTCGGATGACCAAGAGAGCGAAGATCATCTCCTACGCCGTGGTTCTGGTGGTTCTCGCCTTCTCCAGCTGGCGGCTCATATTGCTTGTCACAACCGGCCGATGGAAAGGCAGGTTCACTAGCTGGAGGACATGCGAGGCCTTTTGGTGCTATTCGACTGGCATTTTGCTCTGGGCGGGCTCGGTCGCGTTCTGTATCTTTGTGCTCTACCTGCTGCGCCACCATGAGAAATACGTTGCGAAGCTCTATCACCAATACCGTGAATTCAAAGAAACCTTCGACAAGCATTCGGAGCGCGGACGCCGCCGCTAGGGGAACCGGGAAAGCGTTGAGCTACTGAAGACTGCTTCTTCTTTAACCAATCCGAAATCGGCCGTTCCGCTTTCCACCAATCTCGGCCATTGGCGGGAAAGCCCAGCTGACTTTCGCCTTGCCCTAACTTCCCCCGTCAGATCGCCTCCTTGACCCGCGCCGACAGAAAGTCCGGCAGGTCGGCAACAGAATCGAGAACGACATCGGCGATCGAGGACAGCGATTCACGCGTGCCGGTGCCGGAGAGCACGCCGACCGCCAGGCCGCAGCCGCCGGCACGCGCCATCTCCAGGTCGTGGCGGTTGTCGCCGACCATGGCGATCTCTGACGGCCTCAGCCCGGTCNACATCGGTGACTGGAGTTCAGACGTGTGCTCTTCCGATCTCTTTTCGGCACCGGCGGTCGAATCGTTGGTGGCGACGCCGAGCCGGTAGGCACGCTTGTGCAGAGCCGTCAGCGCCGCGACGACGCCGGGCAAGGCCACCGCCATCGACGAGCCTTGCACCGAGGTGATCTCGTTGAAGCGGGCGACGGCCAGCATCTGGTCCTCGTCGGACAGGCGCGGGAACCACAGTTCGACGACATCCATATTGGTGCCCGAGGCGAAGATGGAATCCGGCTTGAAGCGCTTGGCGACAAAATCGAAGCCCGCCGCTGAAAGCAGCCTGTCGGCTTTCCAGCGATCGCCCTCGGCGGCATCCATGGCCATGAAATCGGCGATGCCGAGCCAGGTCGCGTTGAAATCGACAAGCGTGCCGTCCTTGTCGAACAAGATGCCCTTGATGTCGGCCGGATTTTTCATTGAGCCCCCCGCAGTTGCTGGATGCGCGCCACCAGCCCGGCCGTCGATGCGTCGCGCTTGGCGGCGCTCTCCTTGCCTTCCACGACTGGCAACAAGCCGGTCGCCAGCTCCTTGCCGAGCTCGACGCCCCATTGGTCGAAGGAATTGATGTTGAACAGAGTGCCTTCGACGAAGACGCGGTGCTCGTAAAGCGCGATCAGCCGGCCGAAGGTGCGCGGGTCGAGCTTGCGGTAGAGGATCGTCACCGAGGGGCGGTTGCCGGAGAAGACGCGGTGCGGGGCTATTCTGTCGACATCGGCCGGCTTCATGCCCTTGGCCAGCATCTGCGCGCGAGCCTCGTCCAGCGTGCGGCCCTTCATCAACGCTTCCGATTGGGCCAGGCAATTGGCAAGCAGTAGATCGTGCTGGTGCTTCAGATCCGGCTCATGGCCGACGGCAGCGGCAAGGAACTCGACCGGGATGAAATCGGTGCCCTGGTGCAGCAGCTGGAAGAAGGCGTGCTGGCCATTGGTGCCGGGCTCGCCCCAGACCAGCGGTCCGGTCGGCGTCGTCACCGGCGTGCCGTCGAGGGTGACGCCCTTGCCGTTCGATTCCATGTCGAGCTGCTGCAGATAGGCCGGCAGCCTGGAAAGGCGCTGGTCATAAGGGATGACCGCACGCGCCGGATAACCGCAGATCACGCGATGCCACCAGCCGACCAGCCCCAGCAGCGCCGGCAGGTTCTTCTGCAGGGGTGCGGTGCGGAAGTGCTCGTCCATCTCATGCGCGCCATCGAGGAAGGCGCGGAAGTTGCGCGGGCCGATGGCGATCATCACCGGCAGGCCGATGGCGCCCCACAGCGAATAGCGGCCGCCGACCCAGTCCCAGAAGCCGAACACGCGATCCGCTTCGATGCCGAACTTGGAAACCAGGTCGAGCGCGGTCGAGACGGCGGCGAAATGCTTGCCGACGGCTTCCTTGCCGAGCGCCTTCTGCACCCATTCGCGCGCCGTCTCGGCATTGGTCATCGTCTCGACCGTGGTGAAGGTCTTCGAGGCGATGATGAACAGGGTGGTTTCGGCCGACAGGCCCTTCAGCGTGTCGTGGATATGGGCGCCGTCGATGTTGGAGACGTAGTGCGCGCGCGGGCCGTCGTGATAGGGCGCCAGCGCCAGCGTCGCCATGGCCGGGCCGAGATCGGAGCCGCCAATGCCGATGTTGACGATGTCGGTGATTTTCTTGCCGGTGGCGCCGGCGGCCTTGCCGGAGCGAATGGCATCGGCGAAAGCGCCCATGGCGTCGAGCACGGACAGCACATCCGCCTTGACGTCCTGGCCGTCGACCGTGACGCCCTTGCCCGCGAGGTTGCGTAGCGCCGTGTGCAGCACGGCGCGGTCCTCGGTGATGTTGATCTTCTTGCCGGAAAACATTGCGGCCCGGCGACCTTCGAGATCGGCGGCGGCGGCGAGCTTCTCGAGCAGTTCCATCGTGCGCTGGTCGACCGCGCATTTCGACCAGTCGAGCAAAAGGTCGCCGTCGCTGGCCGAAAATGTCTCGAAGCGCTTGGGGTCGGCGGCAAAAGCCTCGCGCATCATGCCCGATGCCGCCGCGCGCGCAGCACGCAAGGCGACAAGCTGTTTGTCGAAGGAGGAATGATCCACTGCCGGCTCCTGATCGTTTTTTCACGACATCTTATCAGACCGGATGTTTCCGGCGCGTGTCGTCGGGGTGACGTTATCGAGCCGAATTCCGCATGTTTCAATGCGTGGGGATGACGCAGTGCAGCATAGTGCGACGTGATGGAGCTACGACGCTGCGCGTCGCGCTGGATGATGTGATGGGAGTAGCGACGACGCTACGCGTCGCGCTGGGGATAATGAGGCGCGACGACGCTGCGCGTCGCGCGGGCGTCCGCGCTGCGGGATGACGCAGCGTCACCCGGGGATGCGACGACGCTGCCCGTCGCGCATAGATCACTGGCATAAATCCCAGCGATCAGAAAAATTGATTGGCGCAACCCCTTGTGCCACGGTTACCTTCCGCTGGTCCAGCCAAGCAAAAAAGACTGGCCATCGAGGAAACACCTTCCATGCCACAGCGTAACGACACGGCCATATGGTCCGGCCTGTTCCGGATTTCGGCGGAATCGGGCCAGACCCTGCAGGCGCAGATCCGTCAGGCGATCGTCGCCGCCATTCTCGACCGGCAGATCGCCGCTTCGATGCCGCTTCCGTCCTGCCGCATCCTGGCTGAAAAACTCGGCGTCGCGCGCGGCACTGTGGTGCTGGCATTCCAGCAATTGGTCGATCAAGGTTTCCTGGTCGCGCGCGAACGGCGCGGCCATTTCGTCAATCCGGATGTGCTGGCCACCCCCGCCAAGCCGCACCAGAAGGCGCCGGACCAGCAGAACGAGATCGACTGGAAGGCACGCCGGCAGATAGCCGCCAGCGACATGCCGCCGCCGGCCAAGCACGACAACTGGATCAAGTCGTCCTACCCCTTCGTCTACGGCCAGTTCGACCCGGCGCTGTTCCCGACCGCCGAATGGCGTGAGTGCAACCGCATGGCGCTGGCCGTGCTCGAAATCCGCAACTGGGCCTCCGACATGGTCGATCGCGACGATCCGCTCTTGATCGAGCAGATCCAGGCGCGGCTGTTGCCGCGGCGCGGCATCTTCGCCAATCCGGACGAGATCATCGTCACGCTCGGCGCCCAGAACGCGCTCTATATGCTGGCGACACTGCTGATGACAAAGGGCTCCAAGGTCGCGATGGAAGACCCGGGATACCCCGACGCGCGCTCGATCTTCCGCCTGGCAGGCGCCGAGATCCAGCCGGTTCCGGTCGATCAGTCCGGCATCGTCACCTCGTCCATTCCCAACGATTCCGGCTTTGTCTTCGTCACCCCCAGCCACCACTGCCCGACCATGGTGCCGCTGTCTGCGGAGCGGCGGCAGGACCTTCTGGCGCGCGCCAACCGCCACAACCAGATCATCATCGAGGACGGCTATGACAGCCAGCTTCTCGACGAGGCGCCGCAGCAGGCGCTGAAGAGCCTCGATCGCTCGGGTCGCGTCGTCTATGTCGGCTCGATGTCGAAGACGCTGGCTCCGGGCCTGCGGCTTGGCTACATCGTCGCTTCGGCTGGACTAATCTCCGAGCTCAGGGCGCTGCGCCGCTTCATGCTCAGGCACCCGCCGGCCAACAACCAGCGCGCGGTCGCGCTGTTCCTGTCGCTCGGCCATCACGAGGCGCTGGTGCGGCGGCTGTCGTCGGCCTTCGACGAGCGGCGCAAGCGTCTGGTCCATGCGATTTCCGCATTCCTGCCGGAATGGCGCTCGACCGATTCGGCCGGCGGCACATCGCTCTGGCTGGAAGGCCCGCGCGGCACCGATTCACGTGGACTGGCCGAGGCCGCGGCGTCGCGCAGCGTCATCATCGAGCCCGGCGATCGTTTCTTCGATCGCACCGAAAAGCCCTCGCGTTTCATGCGCTTGGGCATTTCCTCGATCGCGCTGCAGCACATCGAGCCGGGTATTCGCGAGCTCGCGACTGCGGCCGGACGCAGGCCCGCGGCAGCCTGATTTGCCTGTGCCGGAGCTTTGAACAGCCCCGGCCCTTGGCGTGATCACCAACATTCTGCATTAGCTCTCTGGCATACTCGGCTGCGTTGACTGGCCCATAGGCTGGGCCAATGGCAACGGCATAGTCGGCTGACAGAGGGACGAAGCAAGCCGACGGGGACCAATCACCGCGCCGTGTTTCGCAAGCTAAAGGTGGAGTGCCCCCCATGTCAGTGGCTGTTGAGCAGCAGGATGCGGCTCTTAAGGATGCGGCTCCTAAAGATACATCAGCCGACCAGCGTACGCGACGATCCGGCGGGCGCGAAGCGCGCCGCGCCATGCGGGCCGCACCGCTTGCCGACGATATCCGGCCGGTGCGCGCCGGCCTCGAAGGCGGCAGCTACGGGCCGCTCAACCAGAACGACCAGGAGCGCATCCATGAAGCGGTGCTGACGCTGCTGGAGACCGTCGGCTTCGCCAATGCCATTCCCTCCTGCATCGAGGCGCTGACCGGGGTCGGCGCCGTCTATGGCGATGACGGCCGCATCCGTTTCCCACGTGGGCTTGTGATGGACACGATCAGACGAGCCGCGCGGAATTTTACGCTGCACGGCCAGGACCCCAGGCATGACATGCTGATCCAGGGCAAGCGCGTGCATTACGGCACGGCGGGTGCGGCGGTGCATCTGGTCGATGTCGAAAAGCGCGAATACCGCGAGTCGCTGGTGCAGGACATTTATGATGCCGCCCGCCTCGTCGAAGGGCTCGACAACATCCATTTCTTCCAGCGACCGATGGTGCCGCGCGACATTCCCGATCCGCTCGAAATGGACTTCAACACGCTCTACGCCTGCGTGATGGGCACCTCGAAGCATGTCGGCACCTCGTTCACGGTGCGCGAGAACGTGCAGCCGGCGCTGGAAATGCTTTATGCGATCGCCGGCAGCGAGGAGAACTTTCGCGCCCGGCCGTTCGTGTCGAACTCCAATTGCTTCGTCGTGCCGCCGATGAAGTTTGCCGAGGACGCCTGCGGCGTGCTCGAAGCCTGCGTCGAAGGCGGCATTCCGATCCTGCTTCTATCGGCCGGCCAGGCCGGCGCCACCGCTCCGGCGGCAATTGCCGGCGCTGTGGTGCAAGCGGTGGCCGAAGTGCTGGTCGGTCTCATCTATGTCAACGCCATCAAGCCGGGGCATCCGGCGATCTTCGGCACCTGGCCGTTCGTCTCCGACCTCAGGACCGGCGCCATGTCGGGCGGTTCGGCCGAGCAGGCCGTGCTGACTTCGGCCTGCGCGCAGATGGCGCAGTTCTACGATCTGCCGGGCGGTTCGGCCGCCGGCATGACGGATTCGAAACTGCCCGACATCCAGTCCGGCTATGAAAAGGGGATCACCGACGTGATGGCCGGTCTTGCCGGCCTCAATCTGGTCTATGAATCGGCAGGTATGCATGCCTCGCTGCTCGGCTTTTGCCTGGAGAGCCTGATCATAGACAATGACATGCTGGGCCACTGCCTGCGCTGCGTGCGCGGCATCGAAGTGACCGACGAAGCGCTGTCGATCGACACCATCACCGAAGTCTGCATGAATGGCCCAGGCCACTATCTCGGCAACGAGCAGACGCTGCGCCTGATGCAGACCGAGTATTTTTATCCGGCCGTCGGCGACCGCTTTTCGCCCAAGGAATGGAACGAGAAGGGCCGGCCCGACATCTTGCAGCGGGCGATCATCGAAAAGAAGCGCGTGCTTGCCGAGCGGTTCCCGCGCCATGTGCCGAAGCTGCTCGACGACAAATTGCGCGCCCGCTTCGGCGAGATGATCAAGCTGCCACGCAGCGGCATGGGCGGGTAAGCTTCACCTTACGTATGTCAATCCGCACTTAACCCAAAGCGCTCGACGACTTCGGCGCTGATCAGCTTGCCATGCAGCGCCATCAACACGATCTGGGCATCCAGGCTGTCGCCGGTTTCAAGCGCAGCCTCGATGCGGCGCTCAGCGTCCAGCCGCCGCTCCGGCCCATTGGCCTGCTCGAAGGTTTGTGGGCCTGCGATGCAATAGCCAAACAGCTGCGCCACGGACCGGTAGGCGTCCGGCGGCGGCTCGTCCGGCCAATAATCCTTCATCAAATTGACGATGGTGAGCTTTACCCCCTCAGGGACAAGCGCCGGATGCAGATCGGCGCCGCGCAGCGCGGTGTCGAGTTCCCGCAAATCGCCGGAGCGACCGAACATGCCGAGGAAACCGATTGAAGAGCGCCGCTTCGTCATTGATGGGTGTTATCCCCTTGTGCAGGACCTATCGAGACGACGTATCTGTAGACTTGGCCCAATCGATACAAGAGCGTTGCGATGAGAAAAGGCGGCCTGCCCGATGGCAAGCCGCCTTCGATTTCACCAAGCTTGCAACGCTCAGTGGTTGTCCCTCGGCACGCCGCTGGTGTGCGCGACGTCCTGGTATTTCACCGCCGGCTTCAGCACCATGCCCTCCGAGAACTGGTCGACCATGGAGCGCTGGATCTCCTGCCATGGCGTCTGATGCTTGGGATAATGATAGCCGCCATCGACCTGCAGTTCGGCACGGCGGCGCGTGATTTCCTCGTCGGTGACGAGGATGTTGGCAGTGCCTTTCCGTAAATCGATGCGCACACGGTCGCCGGTCTTGAGCAGCGCCAGGCCGCCGCCAATGGCGGCCTCCGGCGAAGCGTTGAGGATAGACGGCGAGCCGGATGTGCCCGACTGGCGGCCATCGCCGATGCAGGCCAGCGCGTGAATGCCCTTCTTGATGAGATAGGCCGGCGGCTGCATGTTGACGACCTCGGCGCCGCCGGGATAGCCGATTGGGCCGGCGCCGCGCATGAACAGGATGGTGTGCTCGTCGATGCCTTGCGCCGGATCGTCGATGCGGGCGTGGTAGTCCTCGGGACCATCGAAGACCATGGCGTTGCCCTCGAAGGCTTCCGGGTCGTTCGGGTTGGAGAGATAGCGTTCGCGGAATTCCGGCGAGATGCCGCTCATCTTCATGATTGCGGAATCGAACAGATTGCCGCTGAGATTAATGAAGCCGGCATTGGCCTTCAGCGGCTCGGCGACGGTGCGGATGACGTCGGTGTTCTCGTTGGCCACATCCTTGCAATTGTCGCCGATCGATTTCCCGTTGACGGTCATCGCTTCGGGATAAGGCAGCAGCTTGGCCTTCATCAGTTCGGCCACCACAGCCGGCACGCCGCCGGCATGGTGATAGTCCTCGCCGAGATATTCGCCCGATGGCTGCAGATTGACGATGAGCGGCACATGGAGGCCGACCGTCTGCCAGTCGTCATTGGTGAGTGGCACGCCGAGATGGCGGGCAATCGCGTTGAGGTGGATCGGCGCGTTGGTCGAGCCGCCTATCGCCGAATTGACGACAATGGCGTTCTCGAAGGCCTTGCGCGTCATGATGTCGGACGGCTTCAGATCCTCATGCACCATCTCGACGATGCGCTTGCCCGTCTCATAGGAGATCTGGCCGCGCTCGCGATAGGGCGCCGGGATGGCAGCCGAGCCCGGCAATTGCATGCCGAGCGCCTCGGCCAGCGAGTTCATCGTGGTGGCGGTGCCCATGGTGTTGCAATAGCCGGTCGACGGCGCCGATGAGGCGACGATGTCCATGAACTCGTCATAGTCGATCTCGCCGGCCGAGAGGCGCTGGCGCGACTCCCAGACGATGGTGCCCGATCCCGTGCGCTTGCCCTTGTGCCAGCCATTGAGCATCGGTCCGACCGAAAGTGCTATGGCCGGAATATTGACGGTGGCCGCCGCCATCAGCAGCGCCGGCGTGGTTTTGTCGCAGCCGATGGTCAGCACGACGCCGTCGAGCGGATAGCCGTAAAGCACTTCGACCAGGCCGAGATAGGCAAGGTTGCGGTCGAGTGCCGCGGTCGGGCGCTTGCCGGTCTCCTGGATCGGATGGCACGGGAATTCGAAGGGGATGCCGCCCATCGAGACGATGCCTTCGCGCACGCGCTTGGCGAGCTCGATATGGTGGCGGTTGCATGGCGACAGATCCGAGCCGGTCTGGGCGATGCCGATCAGCGGCTTGCCCGACATTAGCTCGGCCCGCGTCAGGCCGTAGTTCAGGTAGCGCTCGAGGTAAAGCGCGGTCATGCCTGGATTGTCGGGATTGTCGAACCACTCCTGCGAGCGAAACTTCTTCTTTCCGGTGGGGGCGCCTGCCATCATGGTCTCCGTATTTGTAAGACAAATCGATATGGCAACGCGCGGAAGCAGGCAAGAGGGCGCACCGTCGCAACCGGACTTTGGTGCGATAGACACAGACCAGACCGTGCGTTAGGCCTTCGAAGTCTGTCCGGGAGGTATCGATGGCTTTGGTGATCGAAGGCGAGGAACGCATTGCCGCCCCCCTGCAGAAAGTGTGGGAAGCGCTGAACGATCCGAAGGTTTTGCAGGCGACCATTCCCGGCTGCCAGAACCTGGAGATGAAATCGCCGACCGAAATGGCAGCGACGGTGGTCCTGAAGATCGGACCGATCAAGGCGACATTCAACGGCGAGGTGACGCTGAAGAACCTGAAGCCGCCGCACTCCTACACCATCCAGGGCGAGGGCAAGGGCGGTATTGCCGGCTTCGCCAAGGGTGGCGCCGACGTGACGCTGACGGCGGACGGGCCGGATGCGACGGTCCTCAAATACGCGGCCAAAGCCGAAGTCGGCGGCAAGATCGCCCAACTCGGCAGCCGGCTCATCGAATCGACTTCGAAGAAGCTGGCCTTGCAGTTCTTTTCAAGCTTTGGCGAGAAGGTGGGTTCCCCTCCCCCTTGAGGGGAGGTGCCTCGTGAAGCGAGGCGGGTGGGGTCGCCTCAACTGCCTCAACGTGAGTTGAGCTGCCTCGACTTGTAAAGAAATAGCGTCGAGCGTGTCACCGCGGACCCCACCCGGCCCTTCGGGCCACCCTCCCCTCAAGGGGGAGGGATATCCGAGCTACTCGAACACGATGTTCGGCACCGCCGCTTCGGCCGCGCCGCGTTCTTCGTTGACCCGGTCCCAGACCTTCGAAGCAATGCCGCGATAGATCTTCGCCTCGGCGCTGTCTGGCTTCGACGCCACCACCGGAGCACCTTCATCAGAACTTTCGCGAATGCCCATTTCCAGCGGCACTTCGCCGAGGAAGGTCACGCCGAGTCGCTCGGCCTCGCGCCGCGCCCCGCCATGGCCAAAGATGTCGTAGCGCTTGCCGGTATCGGGGGCTATGAAATAGCTCATGTTCTCCACGATGCCGAGCAGCGGCACGTCGACCTTCTTGAACATATTCAATCCTTTGCGGGCGTCGATCAGCGCCAGGTCCTGCGGCGTCGAGACGATGACGGCGCCGGCCAGCGGCACCTGCTGGGCCATGGTCAGCTGGGCGTCGCCGGTGCCGGGCGGCATGTCGACGACGAGCACGTCGAGGCGGCCCCATTCGACCTCGCGCAGCATCTGCGTCAGCGCCGACATCACCATCGGACCGCGCCAGATCATCGGCGTCTCCTCGTCGACGAGGAAGCCCATCGACATCACCTTAAGGCCGTAATTCTCCATCGGTTTCAGGATCTTGCCGTCGACGGTCTGCGGCCGGCCATGGATGTTGAGCAGCCTGGGCATGGACGGGCCATAAATATCGGCATCGAGCACGCCGACACGCAAACCGTTGGCGGCGAGGCCAAGCGCGATGTTGACAGCGGTGGTCGACTTGCCGACGCCGCCCTTGCCGGACGCCACCGCGATGATCGCCTCGATGCCGGGCACGCCGCGCTTGCCCGAGCTTTGCGAGGCCGGGGCGTGCGGGGCTGGAGAGTGTGGAGCTGGGCGCGGCGCGGCNACGCCGCGCTTGCCCGAGCTTTGCGAGGCCGGGGCGTGCGGGGCTGGAGAGTGTGGAGCTGGGCGCGGCGCGGCGGGCGCGGCCGTCGGTGCCGGCCTGGGCGCGGGGCGCGACGCAACCGGAGCCTCCATGCCGCCGCCCTTCTTCTCCGCCGTCAGCGCGACGACGGCGCCGGCGACACCAGGGATCGCCTTGACGACACGCTCGGCTGCAGCGCGCAGCGGCTCCATCTCCTGTGCGCGGGCGGCGGGAACGGTGATCGAGAAAAACACTTTCGAATCGGCGATGAAAATCTCCGAAACCATGCCGAGGTCGACGATGTTGCCGGTGAAGTCCGGCCCGTTGACCGTCTTCAGACGCTCGGTGACGATTTCCTTGGTGACGGACATGCATTATTCCCTAAGGCGTTTGGCTGCGGCTCAGATAGTGCAGATTGGCAGCGACTCCAAGCACCACGGTGTCCGCCTCACCCTGCCAGGCCAACCGCAAGGTAGGTGAGCGCCGAAATTGCAGCCGTGGCCGGCAAGGTGACGATCCAGGCGATGACGATGTTGCCGGCAATGCCCCAGCGCACGGCCGAGACGCGACGGGCAGCGCCGACACCGATGATGGCCCCGGTGATCGTATGGGTGGTCGACACGGGGACGCCAAGCCAGGTGGCGGCAAACAGGGTGATGGCGCCGCCGGTCTCGGCGCAGAAGCCCTGCATCGGGTTCAACCGGGTGATCTTCGAGCCCATCGTGTGGACGATGCGCCAGCCGCCGAACAAAGTGCCGAGCGCCAGTGCTGTCTGACAGGTGAGGACGACCCACAGCGGCACGTAGAACGTCCCGCCGAGCATACCTTGCGAATAGAGCAGCACGGCGATGATGCCCATGGTTTTCTGGGCGTCGTTGCCGCCGTGCCCTAGCGAATAAAGCGAGGCCGAAAAGAACTGCATGACGCGGAAAGTGCTGTCGACGGCGAACGGTGTCTGGCGCACGAACAGCCAGGAAACGGCCAGGATGAGGACCAGCGCCAGAACAAACCCTGTCGCCGGCGACACGACGATTGCGGCGACCGTCTTGCCAAGCCCGGTCCAGACGATGGCGCCGGGCCCAGCCTTTGCAACGCCGGCGCCGACAAGCCCGCCGATCAGGGCATGCGAACTGCTGGACGGGATGCCGGCAATCCAGGTGACGATGTTCCAGACGATGGCGCCGACGAGCGCCGAGAAGATCACCGCCGGCGTGACGATGCTGACGTCGACGATACCTTTTCCCACGGTTTCAGCCACGTGAAGGCCGAAGAACATGAAGGCGATGAAATTGAAGAAAGCCGCCCACAGGACCGCATATTGCGGTCTCAGCACGCGGGTGGAGACGATGGTGGCGATGGAGTTCGCTGCATCGTGCAGGCCGTTGAGAAAATCGAAAAACAGCGCGACGGCGACAAGGCCGATCAGCACGGGAAAGGCGATGGTGGCTTCCATTGCCTAAACGTTCTCGATGACGATGCCGCTGATCTCGTTGGCGACGTCCTCAAAGCGGTCGACCACCTTCTCCAGCTGGCCGTAGATCTCCGAGCCGATCAGGTAGGCCATCGGATCGCTGCGGCCATGCCGCTTGAACAGGTCCTTCAATCCCTGCTCATGCAGATCGTCGGCGCGGCTTTCGACGCGCATCACCTCTTCGGCGATGGCGTTGAGGCGTACCGTGTGCGTGCCGACCTTGCTGAGCAGCGGGATCGCTTCGGCAACCAGCCTGGAGGCGGCAACGATGACGCCACCCATCTCCTGCATCAGCGGGTCGAATTCCTTCTTTTCGAACAGCTTCACCGTCTTGACGGTCTTGTGCATCATGTCGATGGCGTCATCCATTGACTGGATCAGGTCCTTGATGTCGCCGCGATCGAAAGGCGTGATGAAGGAACGCCGCACCGCCAGCAGGACTTCGGCCGTGATATGATCGGCCTCGTCCTCGAGATCGATGATCTTCTGGCACCAGCGATCGATGTCCTTGCCCTGCAGAAGCTGCTCCAGCGCCTCGGCGCCGCCGACCACGGTGCGGGAATGCCGTTCAAAGAGGTCGAAGAAGCGATCTTCGCGCGGCAAAAGCTTGCGGAACCAGCCCAGCATGTCCGATCTCCTCGTATTCCATCCAACCACATAGCGCCGTGTTCGGCCGGGGGAAACAGCCAGCCGGCCCAAAGATGTGGATGCATGGCCAATTGCGGGTAGAGCTTGCGGCGAAAGGCAATTTCCCCGACCTTGCGCGCAACGAACGGACGGATGGCATGATCGACAAGCTCGAATTCTTCATCGCGCTGGCCAAGGAGGAGCATTTCGGCCGGGCGGCGGAAGCGTGCGGCGTCACGCAGCCGACCTTGTCGGCCGGGATCAAGCAGCTGGAGGGCCAGCTCGGCGTCATGCTGGTCAATCGCGGTTCGCGCTTTCAGGGGCTGACGCCGGAAGGCAAGCAGGTGCTGGTGTGGGCGCGTCGCATCGTCGGCGATTCCAGGACCATGCGCGAAGAGATGCGGGCGGCGCGACATGGCCTGTCCGGGCGTATCCGTATTGCCGCCATCCCAACCGCCCTCGCCATGGTGGCGCGGCTGACGACGCCATTTCGCGAGAAGCATCCGGGCGTCACCTTCTCTATCCTGTCGCGCACCTCGATCGAGGTGTTGTCGCTGCTCGGCAATTTCGACGTCGATGCCGGCATCACCTATCTCGACAACGAGCCTCTCGGACGGGTGACCAGCGTGCCGCTCTATGACGAGCGCTACCAGCTGATCACGGCGGTCGGAAATCCCTATTCGGATCGCGACAAAGTGACATGGGCCGAAATCAGCCAGCTGCCGCTCTGCTTGTTGACGCCGGACATGCAGAACCGCCGCATCATCGACCAGCATCTGGCCGAGGCCGGCGTGCAGGTGCGGCCGACACTGGAATCCAACTCGATGATCGTGCTGTTCTCCCACATACGGACAGGCAAATGGTCGTCGATCATGCCGCTCAACCTGGCGGAAACATTCGGTTTTTCCGAGCCGATCCGGGCCATTCCGATCGTCGAACCGGATGCCAGCCACACGGTCGGGCTGGTCGCCGCGCCGCGCGAACCGCACACGCCGCTGGTGCAGGCGCTGCTGGACGAGGCGATGGCGCTGGCAGACGATTTCCGCGCCAATCGCTGAGCTAGTCATAACTGGTCAATCGGCGCGATAGAAATTTTCTATCGTGCAACGAAACCGCTTTATTGATTTCAGAGGTTTTCTCTGATTTCTTAAGCACTTAGCGATTAAGCGGCGTAGGCATGTCGTTGTTCCAAAACCGCTTCATGCCTTTGGACGATTATATGCATCGATCGCTACGATAGGGAGGGCGCTGCGTGACGATGCAGCCTGCAAGTACCGAGATACAGTCGCGCACGGCGGCGATCATCCAGGAGTTGAAGGGCCTCGAAGGCCCCCTGCTGCCGATCCTGCACGAGATCCAGGAAGAATTTGGCCACGTGCCGCAGGACGCCGTGCCCGTCATCGCCGATGGGCTGAACCTGTCGAGGGCCGAAGTGCATGGCGTCGTGACCTTCTATCATGATTTCCGTGCCCGGCCGGCTGGCCGGCATGTGCTCAAGCTCTGCCAGGCGGAAGCCTGCCAGTCGATGGGTTCGGATGCGATCGCCGCAAAGGTCAAGCAGTTGTTGGGCATCGATTTCCATGAGACCACCCGCGACGGATCGGTTACACTTGAGCCTGTCTATTGCCTCGGTCTGTGCGCCTGTTCACCGTCGGCGATGCTGGATGGTGAGGTGATCGGGCGGCTCGATGACGAGAAGATCGAAGAGATCGTCGGGGAGGTACGCTCATGATCCCGCGCATCTACATTCCAGGTGACTCCGGCGCGCTGGCGCTCGGCGCCGAAAAGGTCGCCAAGGCTGTTCGTGCGGAACTGGCTGAACGGGGCGTCGAGGCCAAGATCGTCCGCAACGGCTCGCGCGGCGCCTATTTCCTCGAACCGATGGTCGAGGTCGCGACCGAAAAGGGCCGCGTCGCTTACGGGCCGGTCAAGCCATCGGACGTCAAGAGCCTGTTCGACAGCGGCTTTCTCACTGGCGGCCATCACAAGCGCTGGCTGGGCGCGCCCGACAAGATCCCGTTCCTGGCCAAACAGACGCGCCTGACGTTCGCGCGTTGCGGCATCAACGACCCGCTATCGCTCGACGCCTACAAGTCACTGGGCGGGCTGAGGGGCCTGCAGAACGCGGTGGCCATGGCGCCGCTCGACATCGTCAAACAGGTCACGGAATCGGGCTTGCGCGGCCGCGGCGGCGCCGGCTTCCCGACCGGCATCAAGTGGAAGACGGTGCTCGATACGACATCTGACCGCAAATACATCGTCTGCAATGCCGACGAGGGCGACAGCGCCACCTTTGCCGACCGCATGATCATGGAGGGCGACCCCTTCGTGCTCATCGAAGGCATGACGATTGCCGGCATCGCCACCGGCGCGACCAAGGGGTTCGTCTATATCCGCTCGGAATATCCGCATGCGGTGGCTGTCATGAACAAGGCTGTCGAGGTCGCCCGCAAGGCAGGCGTGCTCGGCGTCAGCGTGCTGGGTTCGCCCAACGCCTTCGACATGGAAATCCGCGTCGGCGCCGGCGCCTATGTCTGCGGCGAGGAAACTTCGCTGCTGAACAGCCTTGAAGGCAAGCGCGGCGTGGTGCGAGCCAAGCCACCGCTGCCGGCAATCCAGGGTCTGTTCGGCAAGCCGACGGTGATCAACAACGTCATCAGCCTAGCCTCCGTGCCCATCATCATGGACAAGGGTGCTGCCTTCTACAAGGATTTCGGCATGGGCCGCTCGCGCGGCACGATCCCGATACAGATCGCCGGCAACGTCAAGTTCGGCGGCCTGTTCGAGGCGGCGTTCGGCATGACGCTGGGCGAGATCGTCGACGATATCGGCGGCGGTACGGCCACAGGTCGCCCGGTGAAGGCGGTGCAGGTCGGCGGCCCGCTCGGCGCCTATTTCCCGCGCGGCCTGTTCGACACGCCGTTCGACTACGAAGAGTTCGCGAAGCGCGACGGGCTGATCGGCCATGCCGGCATCACCGTGTTCGACGACACGGCCGACATGCTGAAGCAGGCGCGCTTTGCCATGGAGTTCTGCGCCATCGAAAGCTGCGGCAAGTGCACGCCCTGCCGCATCGGCTCGATACGCGGGGTGGAGACCATCGACCGGCTTGCCGCCGGCATCGAGCCGGAGAAGAACCTGGCACTGGTCACCGATCTCTG
Source organism: Mesorhizobium sp. LSHC412B00 (assembly GCF_000503035.1). NCBI lineage: Bacteria > Pseudomonadati > Pseudomonadota > Alphaproteobacteria > Hyphomicrobiales > Phyllobacteriaceae > Mesorhizobium > Mesorhizobium sp. LSHC412B00. The sequence goes on from NZ_AYWB01000004.1 coordinate 77,211, forward strand.
CAACACGATGAAGTTCGGATCGCTCTGCGCGCTGGGCGGCTTCACGCCCTATCCGGTGATGAGCTCGATCACCCATTTCCCCGAAGATTTCAAGCCCGCGCCGGCGCGCGTGGCTGCTGAATAGGAGCTGGCAGATGAATATCAAGGCCGACTTCCCGACACTCATCGAAGAACTCGATTACGGAACCCCGGAATCGAAGGCGCAAAAGCAGGTTACGCTGATCGTCGACGGCCGCAGCATCAGCGTGCCGGAGGGTACGTCGATCATGCGCGCGGCGATGGAAGGCGGGGTCGAGATCCCAAAACTCTGCGCCACGGACATGCTGGACTCGTTCGGCTCCTGCCGCGTCTGCCTGGTCGAGATCGACGGGCGCGGCGGCACGCCGGCATCCTGCACGACGCCCGTCGGCGAAGGCATGGTGGTGCGCACGCAATCCGAGCGGCTCGACGCCATCCGCCGCGGTGTCATGGAGCTTTACGTCTCCGACCACCCGACCGGCTGGAACGAGAAGGCCGGCACCGGCGCCAGCGAGTTCGACGTTGTGGCGAAATCGGTCGGCCTGACCGAGAACCGCTTCGGCATCGAGGGCCGCAACCACGTCAAGCAGGAAAACGGCGTCGCGCCCGGCCATGGCTCGCTGGCGGTCGACTACATCGCCCGCGACGAGTCCAACCCATATTTCACCTATGATCCGGCGCAATGTATCGTGTGCTCGCGCTGCGTGCGGGCCTGCGAGGAGGTGCAGGGCACCTTCGCGCTGACGATCGAGGGCCGCGGTTTCGAATCGCGCATGGTCGCCGGCATGCACGAGGATTTCATCGCCTCCGAATGCGTATCCTGCGGCGCCTGCGTGCAGGCCTGTCCGACCGATGCGCTGCGTGAAAAGACCGTGCTTGAGAAAGGCATGCCCGAGCGCTCCGCCGTCACCACCTGCGCCTATTGCGGCGTCGGCTGCTCGTTCAAGGCCGAAGTGAAGGACGACGAAGTCATTCGCATGATGCCCTACAAGGACGGCAAGGCGAACCACGGCCACTCCTGCGTGAAGGGCCGTTTCGCCTATGGATATGCCACCCACAAGGACCGCATCCTGTCGCCTATGATCCGGGAAAAGGTCAGCGATCCCTGGCGCGAGGTGAGCTGGGAAGAGGCCATCGCCCATACGGCCAAGGAATTCCGCCGTATCCAGTATCAATACGGCCGCACCTCGATCGGCGGTATCACGTCCTCGCGCTGCACGAATGAAGAGACCTATCTCGTCCAGAAGCTGGTGCGCCAAGGCTTCCGCAACAACAATGTCGACACTTGCGCGCGCGTCTGCCACTCGCCGACCGGCTACGGCCTCGGCCAGACCTATGGCACCTCGGCCGGCACGCAGGATTTCGATTCCGTCGATTTCACCGATGTCGCCGTCATCATCGGCGCCAATCCGGCTTCCGCGCACCCGGTGTTCGCCTCGCGGCTGAAAAAGCGGTTGCGCCAGGGCGCCAAGCTGATCGTGCTCGATCCGCGCCGCACCGAAATGGTCAAGTCGGCGCATATCGAGGCCGACTATCACCTGCCGCTGAAGCCGGGCACCAACGTGGCGGTGCTGACGGCGCTGGCGCATGTCATCGTTACCGAAGGGCTTTTCGACGAAGCCTTCATCCGCGATCGCTGCGACTGGGCGGAGTTCCAGGATTGGGCTTCTTTCGTCGCCTTGCCGGAAAACAGCCCCGAAATCGTGGGCAAGCTGTCCGGCGTCGATCCCGAACTGATCCGAGGTGCTGCGCGGCTCTATGCCAAGGGCGGCAATGGCGCGATTTATTACGGCCTCGGCGTGACCGAACACAGCCAGGGTTCGACCACGGTTATGGCTATCGCCAACCTTGCCATGGCGACGGGCAATATCGGCCGTCCCGGCGTCGGCGTGAACCCGCTGCGCGGCCAGAACAACGTGCAGGGTTCCTGCGACATGGGCTCGTTCCCGCATGAACTGCCGGGCTACCGCCACATCTCCGGCGAGGCGGTGCGCGACATCTATGAGACGTTGTGGGGGGTGAAGCTCGACGACGAACCGGGCCTGCGCATCCCCAACATGCTGGATGCCGCCGTCGACGGCTCCTTCAAGGGCATCTACATCCAGGGCGAGGACATCCTGCAGTCGGACCCTGATACCAAGCATGTCGCGGCCGGCCTGGCGGCGATGGAATGCGTCGTCGTGCACGACCTGTTCCTCAACGAGACAGCGAACTACGCGCATGTCTTCCTGCCGGGCTCGACCTTCCTGGAAAAGGACGGCACCTTCACCAATGCCGAGCGCCGCATCAACATGGTGCGCAAGGTGCTGGAGCCGAAGGCGCGCTATGCCGACTGGGAAGCGACACAGGAGCTTGCCCGCGCGATCGGGCTGGATTGGAACTACCAGCATCCCTCCGAAATCATGGACGAGATCGCCAAAACGACGCCAAGCTTCGCCGGTGTCTCCTTCGATCTGCTCGACCGTGTCGGATCGGTGCAATGGCCCTGCAACGAGAAGGCGCCGCTCGGCACGCCGATCATGCATATCGACGGCTTCGTGCGCGGCAAGGGCAAGTTCATCCGCACAGAATATGTGGCGACCGACGAGCGGACCGGGCCGCGTTTCCCGTTGCTGCTGACCACCGGTCGCATCCTCAGCCAGTACAATGTCGGTGCACAGACAAGGCGCACCGAAAACGTCATGTGGCACTCGGAGGACCGGCTGGAGATCCATCCGCACGATGCCGAGAACCGCGGCCTGCGCGATGGCGACTGGGTGCGGCTGACCAGCCGTTCGGGTGAGACGACGCTGCGTGCGCTGATCACCGACCGGGTGTCGCCAGGTGTGGTCTACACGACCTTCCACCATCCCGACACGCAGGCCAACGTCATCACCACCGACTTCTCGGACTGGGCGACCAACTGCCCGGAGTACAAGGTGACCGCGGTGCAGGTCGGCGCCTCCAACGGGCCTTCGGACTGGCAGCGCGATTATAACGAGCAGGCCGAGCAGAGCCGCCGCATCGCAAAGCTGGAAGCGGCGGAGTAGTCTTGCCACGGCGTTCGACAATAAGAGCTTCAATCTTGACGGTTGGTCGACCCCTACTCCGTCAGGAAGGACGCGAGCTTATGCCGAATGGCGCCTTTCTTCTCCCTCCGGAGGGGGGAGAGGTGGCGCCGCGAAGCGGCGACGGAGTGGGGGAAGCCGGCCCCGCAACACGCAGCCGTCGAAAGTCGCGCACAACCCAAAGAGCAGGCAAACCGGCCTATCTGGCGAGCAGTCGACCCCCACTCCGTCAAGCTTCGCTTGACACCTCTCCCCCGGTCGACGGGGGAGAGGAAAGGCGCGAGCCTCCACAGCTACTGCTAAGGACGGACAGGGCAGAGGGGCGCGCCTCGTGACCCGAAAACGCCAAGCCACCACCCAAATCTCTCGCCTTGCCCACCGCGCCAGCGGCACGACATCGGCCAACCGCATGGTGCCGGAGGAGACGCCGGTGGCGTTCTCCTTTGCCGGCACCACCCATGCGGTGATGATGGCGAGCCCGGCCGATTTCGAGGATTTCGCGCTCGGCTTCTCTCTGACCGAAGGCATCATAGCCTTGCCTGACGAAATCGATGCGATCGAGGTCGAGGACCATGGCGCCGGCATCGATATCCAGATCCGGCTGAAGGACCAGGCCAATACGCGCTTCGAGACGCGGCGCCGGCGCTTGGCCGGGCCGGTTGGCTGCGGGCTGTGCGGCATCGAATCGATTGAGGAAGCGATGCGCTCGGTCGACAAGGTTGGTGCGTCCAAGCTTACGCTTGAAGCCGACGATATCACCCGTTCGGTAAAGCTTTTGTCCAAGGTGCAGCCTCTGCATTCAGAAACCGGCGCCGTGCATGCAGCGGGCTTCTACATTCCCGGCAAAGGCATCGTCATGGCGCGCGAGGATGTCGGCCGGCACAATGCGCTGGACAAGCTGGCCGGCGCGCTGGCGAAGGCCGGCATTGACGGTGCATCGGGCGCGGTGGTGGTGACATCACGCGTCTCGGTGGAGATGGTGCAGAAGACGGCGGCGATCGGCTCGGCCTTCATCATCGCCGTCTCGGCGCCGACAGCGCTCGCCATCCGCACCGCTGATGAGGCCAGCATGACGCTGGTGGCGCTGGTGCGCGGCGACGATTTCGATGTTTTCACCCACCCGGAACGGGTGGTCTTGGGAGTTGCCCAGCATGTCGCATGACGAAGAACACATCACGAGCACCGGGGAAAAGCTGGTGCGCATGGCCAACCAGATCGCCGCCTTCTTCCATTCAAGGCCCCGCGAGGAAGGTGTGGCGGGCGTGGCCGAGCACATCAACAAGTTCTGGGAGCCCAGGATGCGCCGGCAGTTCTTCGAGATGCTGGACAGCGGCGGCGAAGGTTTTGACGAACTCGTCGTCGTGGCCTCGGCCAGGATCAAGCGGCCGAAGACCGAGGAGCAGGCCGATGTGAGCATCGGCTACGTCCAACCCACGGGTGCAGAGAGCGCCGCTCCCCAGAAATAGCCTCCCCCAGAAATGGCGGGCGAACACGGCTCGCCGCGGGCTATATTCCTGTCTTCTAAAGTTTGGCTGCCGCATCCGCCGGGCGTCTGCTATGGTCGGCGATCAGAAATCGTCTGGCCGGGCGGGATAGCAACGTGAGGCCGATCGAGACGCGATATGCCCTTAGCGGCGACGTGCGGATCGCCTATCAGGTGGTCGGCCAGGGATCGTTCGACCTGGTTTTCGTGCCCGGCTTCATCTCCAATCTCGACCTGCATTGGGAAGACGAGGGCTACGCCAGGCTCTTGAAACGGCTCTCGGCGTTCTCGCGGCTGATCCTGTTCGACAAGCGCGGCACCGGCCTGTCCGACCGCGTCGACCCACGCCACCTGCCCAGCCTCGAAACCCGCATGGACGATGTGCGCGCGGTGATGGATGCCACCGGCAGCGGCCGCGCGGCCTTGCTCGGCGCTTCGGAAGGCGCGCCGATGGCAATGTTGTTTGCCGCCACCTATCCGGAACGGACACGAGCGCTGGCGCTCTATGGCGGTTATGCGCATTTCCACAAATGGGTGATGTCGCCGGAGCGCCTCGAGGCCTTCATCGCGACGGCCGGCACGGAATGGGGCACGGGCGCCACACTGCCCAACTTCGCTCCCGGCCGGGTAGATGATGCGCATTTCACCCAGTGGTGGGCCCGCTTCGAGCGGCTGTCGGCCAGTCCGACGGCAGCGGCAGCCCTTGCCCGGATGAATGCCGGAATCGATGTGCGCGGCGTGCTTTCGGCGATCGGCGCACCGACACTGCTCATTCATCGCCGCAACGACGCGCGGGTCGACCCGGACGCCAGCCGCTTCCTGGCGAAAGAGATCGCCAATGCGCGATTGGTCGAGGTCCCCGGGCGCGACCACCCGATCTGGACCGGCGATGTCGACCGGGTGGCCGACCTGATCGAGGAATTCCTGACCGGCGAGCGTGCCGTGGCCGAAGCGGAGCGCGTGCTTGCCGCTCTTCTGGCGACACGCATCTACGACACGGCGCGGGTTGGCGACCGCATGTGGAGCGAACGTAGCGAGCGCTTCCAGGAGAGCTGGCAGCAGCTGGTCGGCCGTCATGGCGGACGCGTCGCCGGCATCCATGGCGAATTGATGATCTCGCGCTTCGACGGGCCGGCGCGGGCCATACGCTGCGCGGCGGCACTGCGCGATGCGGCGCAACATATGGGCATTGCAAGCGCCCAGGGCGCCCATGTCGGTGAGGTCGAAATGCGCGGGCCGCCGGTGGGGCTGATGGCACGGGTGACGATGCAGATCGCCGCCCATGCCGGGCGCGGCGATATTCTGGCGTCGCGGCTGGCCGCCGATCTGGCGGCGGGGTCCGGCCTGCATTTCATCGATGCCGGGCGTGTCACGGTGGATGAGCTGGACGAGCCGCTGGCGCTGGTCCAGGCAACGTCGGAACAGCACCTGGAGCCGGCCTGCCGCCCCAAGGCGAAACCCGCCGAGCCGGCTCAACTGACGGCGCGCGAAAGCGAGGTGGTGATCCTGATCGCCGACGGCAAGAGCAATGCCGCGATCGCCGCCGAGCTGAGGCTCAGCGAGCATACGGTCAAGCGTCATGTCGCCAACATATTGCTGAAGCTCGATTTGCCGTCACGGGCGGCGGCAGCGGCATTTTCCGCCAGGCAGGCTGGCCCGGACGGGCCATAGGGACCATGGCGCTTTCGGGCGAAGCGGCCAGGTGGGGTCGAGGCGTACCAATTCTCTCCATGCAGGCCAGGCGGATGTCGCCGGGAAAGGCACTGCGGATGGAGGATGCAATGCTGAAGTCAAACAGGTCGATCAAATCGCTGGTGATAGCGGCAGGCGTTGGCGCGCTGTTCACGATCGCTCCCGCCAGAGCCGAGGATGCCTCGGCGGCCGCCGCCTACAAGGACATCGAGGCGACGCTCGGCTCAGTGCCGGACATGTTCAAGACGCTGCCCGATGTCGCGGTTGCCGGCGCCTGGGCCGAGATCAAGGGTGTGCAGCTCAACCCCAAGACCGCGCTCGACGGCAAGACCAAGGAACTGCTGGGGCTGGCCGTCGCCTCGCAGATCCCCTGCCAGTACTGCATCTATTTCCACACCGAGGCCGCCAAGCTCAATGGCGCGACCGATGAGGAGATCAAGGAGGCGATCGCGATGGCGGCCATCGTGCGCCACTGGTCGACGATGCTCAACGGCAGCCAGGTCGATTTCGCGACCTTCAAACAACAGACCGACGGCGTGTTCGCAGCCGTCAAAGCCAAGTCGCAGTGAAAGAAAATGCCGGGCGGTGCGCCGGGCATTGCTTGTGATCATTCAACCGCCCGATCAACGGGCCATGGAGGACAAGATGCTGACCAAGACGCAGAGCGTGGACGGCGCGGCGATCAAGAAAGCGATCGAAGGACGGGACGGCAGGATGCTCGCCAGCTTCTATGCCGACGACGCACTGGTGCGGGTGATCGACCGCAACAATCCGCCGAGCAAGCCGCGCGAGATCCGCGGCCGGGCGGCGATCAGCACCTTCTGGGACGACATCTGCAGCCGGGCGATGACCCACAAGGTCGACACCACCATCGCCGATGGCGACAATCTCGCCTTCACCCAGGCCTGCGCCTATCCGGACGGAACGAAAGTGTTCTGCGCGGCGATGCTGGAGCTGAAGAATGGGCGGATTGCACGACAGACCGTCGTGCAGGCCTGGGACGAGTAGTTCCACCGCGGAAAGATCAACCGCGGTTTGGGCCGCAAAACTGGAGGAGACAAAATGTTCAGCGCCAGATGGCAGATCGACGCCAAGTTCGGGCACAAGCAGACCGTGCTCGACCTGTTGAAGAAATGGGAACGCGAGATCGGCTCNGATCGGCTCTCAGGTCGGCATTGCCGATCTCGAGTTCCAGATCATGACCGGTTCGGTCGGAGCTCGGGAAGCGACGGTCGAATCGCATCATCAGGTCGAAAGCCTTGCCCAGCTGGAGGGATTCTTCGCCAGGATCGGCAAGATCGACGCGCACGCCAAATGGGGCAAGGAGATGGAGCCCTACGTCGTTTCAGGCACCAGCCTTTGGAACATCTACCGCATCGTGGAGTAGCCGTGGCAGGTGCAGCAGTTTTCGGCCATCAGTTGCGGCGGCCGAAACTCGTCCGCTGCCCGGAAAACCGCCCTTCCCTGCCCGATCCGGCAGCCGCGACACGTGCCGGCTGATTGGGCAATGTGGCCTGCTTGGCCAGGGCCGCCGCTATCAAGGCGTCGGCCTGGCGCGCGCGCTGGTCCGCGCCGGCATCTCCGGCAGGGTTGCCCGCCACGGCGGAGGTCGACATCCGCCGGCGGGGTTTGAAAGCAAGATAGAGAAGCAACGCGCCGAGCAGTCCAGCCCCAATGACGATCGTCAAACGCGTGCCGGTCATGCCGGTGCGTTCGATCTGGGTGGGGTTGACGGGGTTCTGGACGACGGTGAGCTTGTCGCCGACCTGCGGTTCGCGGGCACCGTTCTTGTTCAGCTCCATCGTGGCCTCGACGGCGTCGGCGCCGGTGCCGACGCGCAAGGTGCCGGTGAATTTCTGGGTCACCTTCCACTCTTTGTCAGCATGAACCGTCTTGAACGCATCCACCAGTTCGCACGGGATCGTGGCGGTGCTGACGGTCTTGTAGACAATCTTGTGGGCGGTCGATTCCATGTCGCATTCGACATTGACCGCGAGGATTTCAGCAGGCGCCTCGGGCCAGCCGCTCTTCTTGATCATGTCCTTGCCGCCGAACACAGCGATCAGCAGACAGAAGCCGCCAATGAGTACCAGCTTGATCTTGGTCGTGTTCATGCGCAAACCCCTCGCCGCGCGGTTTCCCGGCAAGAGGCTGCTCGTTCAGGTTGAATATTCAGTAAATCGTGAACTCCCGCCGTACCGCAAAAGTAACTCTCGCTTAATGTACAGAAAACGGGTTGGCGAACATTTTAGAGATATTGGCAGCCTCTACCCATGCGCGACCATCACATGACGAACGGCGGTATAATCCTCCAGCGCATAGAGAGACATGTCCTTGCCGTAGCCAGACTGCTTCAACCCGCCATGCGGCATCTCGTTGGTCAGCATGAAATGGGTGTTGATCCAGGTGCAGCCATATTGCAGACGGGCGGCCGTCGCCATGGCGCGCGAGACGTTCTTGGTCCACACCGAGGATGCCAGGCCGTAGTCGCTGTCATTGGCCCAGTTCACGGCTTCATCGACTTCGGAGAAGCGGGTGATGGAGACGACCGGACCGAACACTTCGCGGCGCACGATCTCGTCTTCCTGCAGCGCGCCGGCAACCACCGTCGGCTGGTAATAGAAGCCGGAGCCTTCGCCCGGCTTGCCGCCGGTGGTGATCTCGATGTGCTTCAGTTCCGAAGCGCGCTCGACGAAGCTCGAGACTCGATCGCGCTGGCGGCGCGAGATCAGCGGCCCGATCTCGTTTTCGGTGTCGTCGGGCTGGTTGTATTTGATGGTCGAGACGGCAGATGAGAGATCGGCGACGAGCTTGTCGTAGATCTTCTTGCCGGCATAGATGCGGCAGGCGGCTGTACAATCCTGCCCGGCATTGTAGTAGCCGAAAGCGCGCAGGCCGTTGACCACGGCGCCGAGGTCGGCATCGTCGAAAACGATGACCGGCGCCTTGCCGCCGAGTTCCAGATGCGTGCGCTTGACCGACTTGGCGGCGGCCTGCAGCACCTTCTTGCCCGTGGCGACGTCGCCGGTGATCGAAATCATGTTGACCTTGGCGTGATTGATCAGCGTGTTGCCGACGCTGTCGCCGCGGCCGAGCACGACATTGACGACGCCCTCGGGCAGCACCTCGGCCAGGATCCTGGCCAGCTTCAGCGCCGTCAGCGGCGTCTGCTCCGACGGCTTGAAGACGACGGTGTTGCCGCCGGCAATGGCCGGCGCCAGCTTCCAGGCCATCATCATCAGTGGATAGTTCCACGGCGCGATGGAAGCGACGATGCCGATCGGGTCGCGCCGCACCATCGAGGTGTGGCCGGGAATGTATTCGCCGGCGACCACGCCCGGCATCGAACGCACAGCGCCGGCAAAGAAGCGATAGCAGTCGACGATCGCCGGGATCTCGTCATTGAGCACGGCGTTGATCGGCTTGCCGCAATTCAGCGCCTCGAGCGCCGCGAACTCCCGCGCGTTGGCCTCGATGCGGTCGGCGATCTTGAGGAGATAGCCGGAGCGCTGCGCCGGCGTTGTGCGTGACCACAAGACGAACGCTCGCTCGGCGGCAGTAACAGCCGCCTCGATCTGCGCCTGGCTGGCTTCAGGCAAATTGAGAATGGTCGCCCCGGTCTTTGGATTCAGAATCGGCTCCTCGGTCTCGGTGCCGTTCTCGAAGCTCGAGCCGATCAGCATCTGGGTGTCCATGCAGGTTCTCCTCGGTCAGGAGCGAGTAGCGAATAGCGAGTAGCGAATAGGGCTGGTCGTGCAATCTCCCCTATTCGCTGTTCGCTACTCCCTATTCGCTGTTCTTCATTTGCCCGAACCGGCGATCTGGTCGCCGTCGCGGGTCAGGTAATAGGCGGCAAGGATGGGCAGCAGCGTCACCAGCACCACGACCATGGCGACGACATTGGTGACCGGACGCTGGCGTGGGCGGATCAGCTCTTCCAGCATCCAGATCGGCACGGTCTGCTGCTGGCCGGCGGTGAAGGTGGTGACGATGACCTCGTCGAAGGAGAGCGCGAAGGCGAGCATCCCCCCGGCAAGCAGAGCGGTGGCGATGTTGGGCAGCACGACGTGCCGGAAGGTCTGGAAGCCGTCGGCGCCGAGATCCATCGAGGCCTCGATCATTGAGCCGGAAGCGCGGCGGAAACGGGCGACCGCATTGTTGTAGACGACGACAACGCAGAAGGTGGCGTGGCCGAGCACGATCGTCCAGAACGAGAACGGTATGTCGGCCAGTGAGAAGGCGGAGCGCAATGCGATGCCGGTGATGATGCCGGGCAGTGCGATCGGCAGGATGACGAGCAGCGAGATGGTCTCGCGGCCGAAGAATTTCGTCCGCGACACGGCGGCGGCGCACAGCGTGCCCAGGATCAAGGCAATCGCGGTCGAGATGGCGGCGACGCGGACCGACAGCGACAGCGCCTGCCAGACATCCGGCCGGTTCCAGGTGACGGCGAACCATTGTGTGGTCAGCCCCGGCGGCGGCCAGACGAAGCTCTTCTCTTCCGTGGTGAAGGCGTAGACGAAGATCAACAAGATCGGCAGATGCAGGAACAGCAGGCCGCAGGCGGCAGCGATCTTGAGGCCGAGCGGAGCGGATTGCGAACCGTCAGAGCGCATCGAAGGCCCCCATGCGCTTGGCGCCCCAGAGATAGAAACCCATGATGACGATGGGCACGACGGTGAAGGCTGCGGCGAGCGGGATGTTGCCGGCTGTGCCTTGCTGCGAATAGACGGCCTGCCCGATGAACAGCCGCGATGTGCCGATGATCTGTGGGATGATGTAGTCGCCCAGCGTCAGCGAGAAGGTGAAGATCGAGCCGGCGACGATGCCGGGCAGCGCCAGCGGGAACAGCACGTTGCGGAAGGTCTGGCCCGGCGATGCGCCGAGATCGGAGGACGCCTCGACCAGATTGCCGGGCACGCGCTCCAATGCCGCCTGCACCGGCAGGATCATGAACGGCAGCCAGACATAGACGAAAGCGATGAAGGTGCCGGTGGCGGAGACCGACAGGGAATTGCCGCCGACGACCGGCAGCGACAGCCAGCCATCGAGCACCCAGAGCAGATGCAATTTGGCGAGCAGCCAGGTCAAAATGCCTTCCTTGGCGAGGATCAGCTTCCAGGCGTAGATCTTGACGAGGTAACTCGACCATAGCGGCAGCATGACGCCGAGATAGAACAGCGCCTTCCAGCGGCCGCGGGCATAGCGCGCCGCATAATAGGCGATCGGGAAGGCGATGACGGCCGAGGCCAGCGTGACCAGCACCGCCATCGTCACCGTGCGCAGGATGATGTCGAGATTGGCGGGCTGGAACAGGTCGCCATAGGTCTTCAGCGTGAATTCGTGGTTGATGAGGCCGGAGAACTCGTCGATCGAAAAAAAGCTCTGCGCCAGAAGTGCGAACAACGAGCCGATATAGACAACGCCGAGCCATAGAACCGGCGGCAGCAGCATGAGGAACAGCAGCAGTTGCGGCTTGCGCCAGAAAAGGTCCGACAGTGCGCCGCGCATGCCACCGCTGCCGGGCAGGATGGCGGGGGCGGAGGTTGAGTTGAGCGCGGCGATGGTCATGGGGCGACCGCGTGCTGAAGGAACCCTGAGAAGCCGCGTTCCTTCACACCCCCCTCTGTCCTGCCGGACATCTCCCCCTCAAGGGGGGAGATCAGCAGTTTCGCTGCCTCGCCAAATCCCCAACGTTGAAGATTGGCGAAACCGGGAGGAACAGCCAATCTCCCCGCTTGAGGGGGAGATGTCCGGCAGGACAGAGGGGGGTGCTTGGCGCAAACCTCAATCATGCCGGCTCGTCCATCAAATGCAAATGCTCGCGGTTGAACGTCAGCACCACCGCTTCGCCTTTCGCCGGCAGCTTTGTCCCGGCCGGTACGATGGCGTGCAGCCTCAACCCGTCGGCGTCGAGCGTCAGCTTGGTCGTAGCGCCGAGATAGTTGGTTCCGACCAGGCGCGCGGCGACGCCCTCGCCTTTGGCGGCGCGGCCGATGCGGATGGATTCGGGACGCAGGCTGCCCCAGCGGTGCTGGCCGGAATAGCGCTGGACGAAGTCCGGCGGCAGTACGTTGGAGGAGCCGACGAAATCGGCGACGAAGCGGGTCTTCGGCCGCTGGTAGATGTCTTCCGGCGTGCCGATCTGCATGATCTTGCCGTCATTGAAGACGGCGACGCGGTCGGCCATCGACAGCGCTTCGCCCTGGTCGTGGGTGACGAAGACGAAGGTGATGCCGAGCGCCTTCTGCAGCGACTTCAGCTCTTCCTGCATGTTCTCGCGCAGCTTGAGGTCGAGCGCGCCGAGCGGCTCGTCGAGCAAAAGCACCTTGGGCTGGTTGACCAGCGCACGGGCCAGCGCGACGCGCTGGCGTTGGCCGCCGGAGAGCTGGCCGGGACGGCGGGCGCCATAGCCGGGAAGCCGCACCAGTGACAATGCCTCTTCCGCCGCCTTCTGCTGCTGCGGCTTGGCGATGCCCTTGACCATCAGCCCGTAGGCGACATTGTCCAGCACGTTCAAATGCGGGAACAGCGCGTAGTCCTGGAACACCGTGTTGACGTTGCGGCGATAGGGCGGCACGCCCTCGGCTCGGTCGCCGAAGATCGAGATCGAGCCCGAGGTCGGCTGCTCGAAGCCGGCGATGAGGCGCAGGCAGGTCGTCTTGCCGGACCCCGACGGACCGAGCATGGCGAAGAACTCGCCCGGCACGATATCGAGATCGACCGCATCGACGGCGCGCACGCTGCCGAAATGGCGAGAGACTTTCTGGAAGGAAACGGCCGATGTCATGGGCTGTCCGTCTGTTGCCGGTTTGTGTTCGTCGAAATAGCTCTTGCCGCCACCAATCAGGCCAGCGGGCACGGCACTTCACCTCCCCCTCGATGGGGGAGGTCGCGGCGAAGCCGCGGGTGGGGTGACTAGCACCGGACGTCAGCGTTGCCCCCCCGACGCTGCGCGTCGACCCTCCCCACAAGGGGGAGGGTTAAGGGAGCTCACCGCCCGCCGATGACGCCGATATAGTCGGACACCCAGCGGTAGTAGGGCACGCAGTGGTCGTTCTGGGTGGCGCACTTCGAGACCGGCGTCTTCCAGAACTTGATCTTGTCGAAGTTCTCGTAGCCGTTGGTCTTGCAGCCTTCCTCGCCGAGCAGCTCGTTGCCCTTGCAGGCAGCGGGCACCACGGGGAGCGAGCCGAACCAGGCCGAGACATCGCCTTGCACCTTGGGCGACAGCGAATGCTCAAGCCACATATAGGCGCAGTTGGGATGCGCGGCGTCGGCCTCCATCATGGTGGTGTCGGCCCAGCCGGTGACGCCTTCTTCCGGCACGGTCGAGGCGACCGGCTTCTTGGCGGCAACCAGCGTGTTGACCTGGTAAGGCCACGAACCGGAAGCGACGACGCCTTCGTTCTGGAAGTCGTCGACCTGGATGGCGGCGTCATGCCAGTAGCGGCCGACCAGCGTCCGCTGAACACGCAGCAGCTCGAGCGCTGCCTTGTACTGGTCTTCGTTCAGTTCGTACGGGTCCTTGATGCCGAGTTCCGGCTTGTGGAACATCAAATAGTTGGCGGCGTCGGCGATGTGGATCGGGCCGTCATAGGCCTGGACGCGGCCCTTGTTGGACTTGCCGTCCGGCAGGTTCATTTCCTCGAAGACGACGTTCCAGCTCTTGGGCGCTTCCTTGAAGACATCGGTGTTGTACATCAGGATGTTCGGGCCCCACTGATAGGGAACGCCGTAATGCACCTTGTCGACGGTGAACCAGGGCGCATCCTTCAGACGGTCGTCTACCGCCTTCCAGCTCGGGATGAGATCGGTGTTGATCGGCTGCACGCGCTTGCCGGCAACGAGGCGCAGCGATGCGTCACCCGAAGCGGTGACTAGATCGAACCCACCCTCATTCATCAGCGAGACCATCTCGTCGGAGGTGTTCGCGGTCTTGACGTTGACCTTGCAGCCGCTCTCCTTCTCGAAGGAGGTCACCCAGTCATAGCCCTTGTCGGTTTCGCCGCGCTCGATGTACCCCGGCCAGGCAACGATGCTGACCTCCCCTTCGCCCTTGCCAAGTTCCTTGACCTGGGCGACGGCCTGACCGGAAAAGGTCAGCGCGACCGTCAAGGCGGTGCACGTCTTCAGGAATGAATTCATCGTCAATCTCCCATTTTGGCGCCTGACTGCGAAGCGAGTCGCCGCCGCGGTCAGCCGCAGGCTGAAAAGCGTCAGTTCATTCGATGGCACGTTGCCGCTCTGATGGCGGCTTTCGTCCCTGACATGAAAAGTGCTCGGAAAATTCCGGTTTCGCAAATTCATTTATCAGAAACGCGATATCGGTTTTTCCGATAGATAACCACGCAACCCTATCAACGCTGCTGGCGTACCATACGCTGCGACTGGGCAAGGCCGATGAAGTCGCGCGACGCCTGCGGCAGACCGGAGCCGCGGCGCCAGACCATGCCGACCTGGACGACCGGCAGGGAACCCGAAATGTCGCGCGATTCGATGCGGTCGCCTTCCAGCGACCACGGCCGGTAGACTAGGTCGGGCAGCAACGCCACGCCCGCACCTGTGGCGACGAGGCTGCGAACGGCTTCGACCGAGCGGGTGCGAAAGGCGACATGCGGCCTGGCGCCGATCGCCGCCAGAAGCTTGCCGGTGTTCTCCTCGATCTCGTCGACGGTCAGCATGATCAGCGGCTCGCCGGCAATGTCGCCTATGCCGATAATGTCGGCGCTGGCCAGCTTGTGGCCGAGCGGGACCCACAGCCGGTAGGCCGAGACCTCGAGGATTTCCGACTGCAGCGCGGTGCGGTCGCGCAAATTGGAGGTGACCATGACGGCAATGTCGAGCTTGCCGCCGATCAGCAGATGTTCGAGATAGTCGCCATTGTCCTCGATGGCCGAGACATCGACGCCGGGATAGGCGCGGCGGTAGCGCGCCAGCAGATCGGACAGCACATAGCCCGCGACCAGCGAGGTGACGCCGAGCTGCAGCCGCCCGCCGGCCACCACCTGGTCGTCGGAAAAAGCGCGGCGCGCGTCGGAGACGTCGGCCAGGATCTTGGTCGCATGGCGCAGGAACTGGTGGCCTTTGTGGGTAATGTTGAGGCCACGCGGATGGCGCTCGAACAATTCGACGCCGAGATCGCTCTCCAGCTCCTTGATCGCCTCGGTGACCGAGGATTGCGAGATGGAGAGGTTTTGTGCGGCGCCCGACACCGTGCCTTGCTCGGCGACGGCAATGAAGAACTGCAGCTGGCGGATGGTGAAAGCCATGGCCGGACTAAACACCGGCGCGCCGGGGAAGGAAAGCCGAAGGCGGAGCTTATACCCATACGGCTTGAGGCGCCTCCTGGTCAGCCGAACCTGAGGCGCCGCCGGCAGGCTGAACCGTAGCGCAGCGCGAGCATGAACGCCGTCTCCAGCGCCATGACGATGACGATGATGCGAAAGCCGATGGCATAGGAATCCCGGCCGCTGCCGCGCATAAGGTAGCCGGTGACGAGGAAGCCGGTGTTCCATAGCGTGGCGCCGAGCAGCGTCGCCGCCGCGAAGGGCAAGAGTGGAAGACGGAGCGCGCCGGCCGCGATCGGCAGATAGTTGCGAACCGTCGGGATGAACTGCGCCAGCAAGGAGACCCGGACATGATGGCGGCGATAGGCCTGACCAAGCTTGCTGTAGGTCGCATAGCGCAAGCAGACATATTTGCCGAAACGCTGGACCAGCCTGTCGGCACGATCCAAGCCAATCCGACGACCCAAACTATACCAGACAAGGCAGCCTGTGATGGCGGACAGCGTCGTTACCAGAAGCAGGATCGCCAGCGCCGGGAGATCGGGGGCTGCCGTCATGCCGAGGAACAGCAGCAGCACATGCGAGGGCGGCAGCGGCAGGATCTTTTCTGTGAAGGCGAGGCAGGCGACGCCGAGCAGGCCGAAGCCCAGGATCGCCGACAGTGGATCAGTCATGCGAAGCGCCAGTCATAGGTTTTGAGGTTCTTGATCCTGGACACCTTATACACCGTCATACACCGTCGCCGGCGGAAAGTTGCGGAATGTCCGGCCAAGCCGGGTCGGCTTCCAGGTCGGAGCGCGCAAGCGTCCAGGCCATGAGGAAAGACAAGGCATCGTTTGCAGCATGGTGGCCTCATTGCTGATGCGGGCGATTCGCCCGGCCCGCATTTCGACGAGGCGCTGTTTGCGGCTGCCAAGTTGCATGGACATTGCGAAGAGCGGGATGATTGAAAAACAATTTTTCACCAGAACGACATCTTACGCGGCCGGCAACGCGGCGCGCATGATGCACAACATCGCCTTCGTGGTATCGGGTGGCGGCATGGCCGGGATCGCGGCGCGCCAGTCGCTGGTGTTTGGCTAGGCCGCAGCAATGCTAAGGCGCGCTCCAGCCTCGGCAAGTGCCGAGGCAATGTCGCGCGGCGGCGGCTGGTCGGTGGCGAGTTCGGAAAAACCGTCGAAGCCGCAGACCTGGACCAGACCCTGGCGACCGAACTTGGTGTGGTCGGTGATGACCAGCGAGCGCTGGCCGCGCGACAGCACCATGCGGGCGAACTCCGCCTCTTCCAGATCGTAGTCGGCAAGGCCTGCGGCGGCATCGACGGCGCCGATCGAAATCACCGCATGGCTGACCGAGAAGCGGCTGACGAAATCGATCGCCGAGGCGCCGAAGGCGGCTCCGGAATCGCTGCGCAATTCGCCGCCGGCCATATAGACCTTGTTGCCGTTGACGGTGGCCAGCGTGCGGGCGATATCGGACGAGTTGGTGACGACCGTCAGCCGCCGGTGGCCGAGCAGTTCGCGGGCCAGGAACGAGGTCGTGGTGCCGGTGTCCAGCATGACCGATTCACCGTCGCGAATGGTGGCAGCGACCATGCGGGCGATCAGCCGCTTGGCCTCGGCATTGTCGCGCATGCGCCGCTCGAAGGGCGCTTCGCCGGCCATCGACGGCAGGCCGATGGCGCCATGCATCTTGAGCACCGAGCCATTGCCGGTCAGTGGCTTGACATCCCGGCGCACCGTTTCAAGCGAAACCCCCAGCCGGTCGGCGAGGCTGGCAATGGTGACGGTGCCCTCTTCCTTGAGGAGGCGGAGGATTTCGCCATGCCGTTTCGAATGGATCATCTGGCTTCCTCAGTTTGCGGCCTGCCCGGTTTTAGGGCAATGCCGCCGTTTTTAAAGGAATTGCTCGTGGTTTCGGGCAAAACACCCAAAAAAAGTCGCAACATTTCATTGACAGTTAGGCAGCACTGGCGTGACATTGACGGCGTGACAGCTTCGGAACTGCCACGGGAGGGTGATGGCAGAGCCGCAATTCACGGACCGGACCGTCTGGCCAGACCGTCTGGGTTTGAACTGGCACAAAAGTTTCTCAAATCCGCGGGGGCGGAGACCGGGTATCAAAACCTGGCCAGAGGGGCTCGTCGGTGCGGCGCGGGATAGGAGTTCCTGCGTCCCGCACCGACGAGATTTTTTGCGTTTCCCAACGCTCGTTGCGCGGCCCATGGCGCCTGGGAAAGCTCCGCAAAAGTCAGGGATGGTCCCGTGACTGCTGAAGACCGCATCCGGGCCTTGCCCTGCTGGAACGGCAACATCGACATTGCGCCGCTGCCGGGCGGCCTCAGCAACGCCAATTATCTGGTCAAGGACGCAGCCGGGCGGCATGTCGTGCGCTTCGGCCAGAACTATCCATTTCACCACGTCTTTCGCGACCGCGAGGTGATGACGGCCCGGGCGGCGCACGCCGCAGGCTTCGCGCCGGCGGTCCGCCATTCCGAACCCGGCATCATGGTCACGGAATTCCTCGGCGCGAAAACCTATGTCGCCGAGGATGTGCGCGCCAATATCGGCCGCGTCGCAGCGCTTATGCGCGGGTTCCATCGCGAGATGCCCAATCACATCTCCGGCGCCGGCTTCATGTTCTGGGTCTTCCATGTCATCCGCGACTATGCGCGAACGCTGAGCGAAGGCGGCAGCCGCAAGCGCGACGAGCTGCCCAGGCTGCTGGCTCTGGCCGACGAGTTGGAGCGGGCGCAGAAGCTGCTGCCGATCGTATTCGGCCACAACGATCTTCTGCCGGCAAATATCCTCGACGATGGCGACAGGTTGTGGCTCATCGATTTCGAATATGCCGGTTTCAACACCGCGATGTTCGATCTTGCCGGCGTTGCCTCCAACGCCGAGATGAGCGACGCGGAGTCCTTCACTTTCCTCACGGCGTATTTCATGCGCGAGCCGGATAAGGCGATCCGCCGCTCGCACGCGGCCATGCAATGCGCCTCGCTGCTGCGCGAGGCGATGTGGAGCATGGTTTCCGAACTTTACCTCGACGCGCCCGGCATCGACTACGTCGCCTACACCGCGGAGAACCTGACGCGGCTCGACGCGGCGCTGGACAATTACCGCACGAAGTACGGGACACAGTCATGACATTGCCTACACATGCCGGCATCGTCGTCATCGGCGGCGGCATTATCGGCTGTTCGACGGCCTATCACCTGGCGCGCGACCACAAGGCCGATGTCGTGCTGCTGGAACAGGGCAAGCTGACCTCGGGTTCGACCTGGCATGCGGCCGGGCTGGTCGGCCAGTTGCGCTCGTCGGCCTCGATCACCCGCGTGCTCAAATATTCGGTCGAGCTCTACAAGGGACTGGAAGCCGAAACCGGGCTCGCTACCGGCTGGAAGATGACCGGGTGCCTCAGGCTTGCGACCAATGCCGACCGCTGGACCGAATATAAACGGCTGGCGACGACGGCCAGGAGCTTCGGCATGGACATGCAGTTGCTGTCGCCGGGGGAGGTCAAAAAGATGTGGCCGCTGCTGGAGACCGGCGACCTCGTCGGCGCCTCCTGGCTGCCGACCGATGGGCAGGCCAGCCCCTCCGACATCACGCAGTCGCTGGCCAAGGGCGCGCGCATGCATGGCGCCAAGCTGTTCGAGGACGTCCGCGTTACCGGCTTTGACATGACGGACGGGCACATCACCGCGGTGAAGACCAACAAGGGCGACATTGCTTGCGACAAGGTGGTGAACTGCGCCGGGCAATGGGCACGCCAGGTCGGCGCGATGGCCGGCATTTGCGTGCCGCTGCAACCGGTCAAGCACCAGTACATCATCACCGAGAAGATCGACGGGCTGGCGACCGACGCGCCGACAATCCGCGATCCCGACCGCCGCACCTATTTCAAGGAAGAGGTCGGCGGGCTGGTGATGGGCGGCTATGAGCCGAACCCGCAGGCCTGGGCGACCGGCCTGCCCGGCGGCGATGTCCCCGATGACTGGGAGTTCCGCCTGTTCGACGACGACTACGATCATTTCGAACAGCATATGAGCCAGGCGATCGCGCGCGTGCCGGCGCTGGAGACGGTCGGCGTCAAGCAGATGATCAACGGGCCGGAGAGTTTTACGCCGGACGGCAATTTCATCCTCGGTGTCGCGCCCGAATGCGCCAACATGTTCGTCGGCGCCGGCTTCAACGCCTTCGGCATCGCTTCCGGCGGCGGCGCCGGCTGGGTGCTGGCGCAATGGGTTGTCGATGGTGAAGCGCCGCTCGACCTTTGGGTGGTCGACATCAGGCGCTTTTCCAATTTGCACCGCGACCGGCAATGGGTCAGCGATCGCACGCTGGAAGCCTATGGCAAGCATTACACGATCGGCTTTCCGCATGAGGAGTACGTCTCGGGCCGGCCGCGCATCGTCTCGCCGCTCTACGAGCGGCTGAAAGCGCACCGCGCGGTGTTCGGCTCCAAGCTCGGCTGGGAACGGCCGAACTGGTTCGCGCCGCAGGGCGCCACATCCGAAGACATTTATTCCATGGGCCGGCAGAACTGGTTTGGCCCGGTCGGCGAGGAGCATCGCCATGTGCGCGAGAAAGTCGGCATCTTCGACCAGTCGTCCTTCGCCAAATACGAAATGACGGGTTCGGATGCGGCTAAGGCGCTGGACTGGATCTGCGCCAACGATGTCGCCAAGCCGGTGGGACGGCTGACCTACACGCAGCTTCTCAACACGCGCGGCGGCATCGAGGCCGATTTGACGGTGGCCAGGCTCGCCGAAGACAAATTCTACATCGTGACCGGCACCGGCTTCCGCACGCATGATCTCTCCTGGATCGGCGACCATGTCGGCAAGGGTCTCGACGTGACGTTGAAAGATGTCACCGAGGATTTCGGCACGCTGTCACTGATGGGACCGCGGGCCCGCGACGTTCTGGCTGCCGTGACCGATGCCGATGTCTCGAACGCCGCCTTCCCGTTCGGCCATATCCGCGAGATCACGACTGCCGGCCATACGATTCGGGCGCTGCGCGTCACCTATGTCGGCGAGCTTGGTTGGGAATTGCATGTGCCGATCGCCGCCACCGGCGAGATTTTCGACACGGTGATGGCGGCAGGCAAGCCGCACGGCATCCGGCCGATCGGCTACCGGGCGCTGGAATCACTTCGGCTGGAGAAAGGCTACCGCGCCTGGGGCTCCGACATCACCCCCAACGACACGCCTCAGGAGGCCGGCCTCGGCTGGGCGGTGAAGCTGAGGAAGAACACCGATTTCGTCGGCCGGCGGGCGCTCGAAAAGATCAGCGGCGCCGACCTGAAGAAACGCTTTGCCGGCTTCACGGTCGACGATCCCGATATCGTGCTGGTTGGGCGCGAGACGATTTTGCGCAATGGCGAACCGGTCGGCTATCTCACCAGCGGCGGTTATGGCTACACGCTGGCTAAGAACATCGGCTATGGCTATGTCCGCAACGCCGATGGCGTCAGCGACGATTTTCTCAGCTCAGGGGACTATGAGCTGGTGGTCGCGATGGAACGGACGCCGGCCAACATTCATCTCGAACCGATGTACGATTCTTCGATGAGCAGGATCAAGGCGTAGACGAAACCTGGATTAGCTCACACGGAGTACAAGGCCGCGGCTGGGCACGGTGTCAGCCTCGCCCGGCATCGAAACATAAGGCGCAGTCTCCTCGGCACGAACGACCCTGACCTCAGCCTCGAGCGCAGCGATGCGATCGGCAAAGCCGGCGTTCCACAGCGTGTTCTTGATGGTCAGCACGATGACGCCACCGGGACGGCAGACGCGGATCAGTTCGTCCAGCCCCTCGGCGCCGACATGGCCGGAGGTGAAAACGCCGGCCGAGACGATGCCGGCATAGGCATTGTCGGCAAAGGGCAGTGGCCCGCCGAGCGCCAGGCAATGCAGCGCCGAATAGACGCCCTTTGCCGCCGCTTTAGACAGCATGCCTTGCGAAATATCGAGCGCTTCGACCTGGGGATAGCCGGTGATGGCCAGCCACTCGCCGATCAGCCCGGTGCCGGCGCCGGCGTCGAGAAGCGGTGCGGCGCCGCGCGGCAGATGGCGGGCCAGCAGGGCCAGGCAGATCGTCGGATGGCGGTAGCCGGCGGCCGACATGTCGGCATCGTAGGTTTCCGACCAACTGTCATAGATCGCGGCGACGTCCTCGGGCCGTTGCGCCGCATAGGCGGCGCCAAGCCCGCCATGATCCTTGTTGCCCGCCATGGCTGTTTCTCCGCCAGCTCGCTGCTCACCCTCGATCGGATGATAGCCAAACGGCGAAAACTGTGGAACCGTTGTTGCAAGAAATACACGGCCAAGGGCAACAGGCATGGGGACGGACGAGGCACGCGCAACACTTGCGGCAATTCCGGCATTGGCGGGCTATGACGGACCGCTTGAGCGGCTGGGCGGGATGACCAATCTCGTCTTTCGGGCCGGCGATATCTGCCTGCGTATCCCCGGCAAAGGCACCGAGGAGTATATCAACCGCGCCAATGAAGCGGTGGCGGCGCGTGAGGCGGCCAAAGCGGGCGTCAGCCCCGAAGTGCTGCATGTCGACCCCGCGACAGGCGTGCTGGCGAGCCGCTTCGTTGCCGGCGCCGTGACGATGTCGCCGGAAAAGTTCAAGCTGCGCGCCGGCACCCCGGCCCGCGCCGGCGAAGCCTTCCGCAAGCTGCACACGTCCGGTGCGGTATTTCCGTTCCGCTTCGAGCTGTTTGCGATGATCGACGACTATCTCAAGGTCTTATCGACCAAGGAAGTCGCCTTGCCGCCGGGCTACCACGACGTGGTGCGCGAATCCGACACCGTGCGTGCGTCCCTTGCCGCGCATAGACTGCCGATTGCCGCCTGCCATTGCGATCCACTGTGCGAGAATTTTCTCGATACGGGCGAGCGGATGTGGATCGTCGACTGGGAATATTCGGGGATGAACGACCCGCTCTGGGACCTCGGCGACCTCTCGGTCGAAGGCCGGTTCGACACCGCGCAGGAGGAAGAGATGATGCGCGCCTATTTCGGCGGCGAGGCAAAACCGGCCGAGCGCGGCCGCGTCGTCACCTACAAGGCGATGTGCGACCTGTTGTGGACGCTCTGGGGCCTTATCCAGCTTGCCAACAACAACCCGGTCGAGGATTTCCGCGCCTATGCCGACGGCCGCTTCGCCCGTTGCAAGGCGCTGATGGAAACGCCTGAGTTTTCACGGCATCTGGCGGCGGTGCGCCAAGGTTAGGTCAATTCACGCCTTTCGGCACGTTCTCCGGCGGCACGACTATTTCGACCACCTTCTGGCGGTGGAAGATGAACAGGCCGGCGAGCACGACGATGGCCGCGCCGATCAGGATGCGCGGTCCCGGCACGTCGCCGAAGAAGGCCAGGCCGAAGATCACCGCCCATAGAAGCAGGCTGTAGTGCAGCGGCGCCAGCGTCGAGGCAGGGGCCAGTTTCAGCGCCCTGGTAATCATCAGATGCGCGCTGCAGGAGACGATGCCGAGCAGGAGCATGGCGCCGAAATCGAGTGCCGAGGGCGTCTGCCAGGCGCCGATGGTCATCACGCCGCCGACCAGCAGCGTGCCGATAGTCTGCCAGGTGACCAGCGTTGTGTCGCTGGTGCCGCGCAGGCGGCGGCTGAGGATGATGGCGAAGGCGAAGGCAATGCTGCCGACCAGTGCGAACAGCGAGGACTGCGAGAACGCCGCCGAAGACGGCTTCAAGATGATCAGCACGCCGCAGAAGCCGACCATGATGGCGGCCCAGCGGCGCCAGCCGACCTTTTCGCCGAGCAGGAAATGCGACAGCGCCGCCACATAGATCGGCCCGGCCATGTAGAAGCTCATCACATCGGCCAGCGGCAGATAGACGACGGCCGCGTAAAACAAGGCTGTATCCACCGTGGTCGCCAGCACGCGCAGAATCTGGAGGACCGGCCGCTCCATCTGGAACAGTCTGCCGGCGCCCTGGTTGGCGATCATCGGGCCGAGCACGATGAAGGCCCCGATCGATCGGATCAGCACCACCTGCCCCACCGAGAAGCTGGCGACCAGCCATTTGCCCATCGCGTCGTTCAGCGCGAACATGAAGTCGCCGGCCAGCATCAAAAGGATGCCGGCCAAAAGCACGTTCCTGATGGTAAAGGTGCGGACGAGCGACTGGGCCATGCGGCTCCCTAGCTGCAAGCGGCCGCTTTGACGAGGCAAATCGGTAAGACCAGCGGCGGAAATCGGCTGTTTCTACGCAGTTTTGTGCCGCCGGTTCACCTGTCCGGGACGGCCGGCGATCGACAGCCGTGTCTCCTGCTTCGTGCGCTCGGCCACCACCTTGCCCCTGGCGACGACGCACAGCCGTTCGGCACGTAACCTCAAGGCCTCGATCGGGTTGCCGGCATCGAGGATAACGAAGCTGGCGCGCTTGCCCACGGCAAGGCCGAGATGATCGAGGCCCATGATGGCGGCGTTGACATTGGTGACCATGTCGAAGCAGCGCGCCATGTCGGCAGGGCTCGACATCTGAGCGACGTGGAGGCCCATGAAGGCGACGTCGAGCATGTCGGCGGTGCCGAGCGAATACCAGGGGTCGAGAACGCAATCCTGGCCCCAGCCGACGCGGATGCCGAGCGCCTGCATCTCCTTCACCCGGGTCATGCCGCGGCGTTTGGGAAACGTGTCATGGCGGCCCTGCAGCATGATGTTGATCAACGGATTGGGGATCGCCGACACACCGGCCTCGGCAATCAGCGGCAGGAGCTTGGAGACGTAATAATTGTCCATCGAGTGCATGGAAGTCAGGTGCGAGCCGGCCACCTTGCCCTGAAGGCCAAGGCGGTGGGTCTCATAGGCAAGCTGCTCGATGTGGCGCGACAGCGGATCGTCGGTCTCGTCGCAATGCAGGTCGACCATCAGCCCGCGCTTCGACGCGATTTCGCACAATTCGGTCACCGAGCGCGTGCCGTCGGCCATGGTGCGTTCGAAATGCGGGATGCCGCCGACGATGTCGACGCCCATGTCGAGCGCGCGGATGGTGTTGTGGCGCGCCGTCGGCGAGCGATAAAACCCGTCCTGCGGGAAGGCGACCAATTGCAGGTCGATATAGGGCGCGACAATCTTCTTGACGTCGAGCAGCGCCTCGACCGCGAGCAACCTGTCATCGCAGACATCGACATGGGTACGGATGGCGAGCAGGCCCATCGAGACCGCCCAGTCGCAATAGGCGAGCGCCCGCTCGCGAACCGCGTCATGCGTCAGGAGCGGCTTCAGCTCGCCCCATAGCGAAATGCCCTCCAGCAGCGTACCCGAAGCGTTGATGCGTGGAATGCCGTAGGACAGCGTGGCATCCATATGGAAATGCGGATCGACGAAGGGCGGCGAGATCAGATTGCCACGGGCGTCGATCGACGTGCCGGCGCTGACATGCAGTTCGGGCTCGATGGCGACGATCGTCTCGCCGATGATGCCGAGGTCGGCGACGGTGCCGTCGGGCAGCGTTCCGCCGCGCACAACAAGGTCGAAATCCATCTGTCGTCATCTCCCCGCAGATCAATCGCCGCAATCGTGGCGCAAAAGACACCGTGCCGCAGCCGATTGTCTCCGCGACAGCGAAAGGTTCCATCCGGCCACAACTCGCTCTATAAGCCGCCTTTCGCCCTGGTGGCGAATCCGAAATTCGTCAGTCAGGCATGGGATCGGCCATTTGTTTCGCTTCTTCCGTTCGACGGAAAACCAGCGCCTTATCGCAAGGCTTTTGCGGGAATCCTTTCACGCGCATAGATTTGGCTACGCTGCGGCCATTCTGTCGATGCTGGTGGTGGCGGCAACGACAGCAGCCAGCGCCTATATGCTGCGCGAAATCACCAATGAATTCGTGGTTTACAAGCGGATTGGGCAGGTCAATCTGATCGCGGCGGCGACCGGAGCGATTTTCATTCTCAAGGGCTTCGCAAACTTCATCCAGGCCTACTTCATGAGCAGGGTCGGCAATGCCATCATCGCCGACCGGCAGCGCAAGATCTATGACAGCATTCTTGCGCAAGGCATCGAATTCTATCATTCGACCTCTTCGTCCGAACTGATTTCGCGCATGACGAACAATGCCCAGGCCGCGCGCAGCGTGCTCGACCAAATCGTCACGTCCTATGTTCGCGACCTGGTGACGCTGGCTGCGCTGGTGGGTGTGATGGTCTGGCAGCAGCCGGCGCTGTCCCTGATCTGTCTGGTGATCGGGCCGATCGCCATTTACGGCGTCAATCGTATCCTGAAGCGCGTCCGAAAAATTGCCTCGCAAGAATTCCGTTCGCTCGGCCAGATCGTGCAGGTGATGCAGGAAACGGCGATCGGCGTGCGCGTCGTCAAATCCTTCGGCCTCGAAGGCGCCATGCGCAAGCGCATGTACAAGGCCGTGTCGGACGTGGAGAGCCGCGCCAACAACATCGCCACGCTGGAGGCCGCCACCAGCCCGGTGATGGAAACACTTGCGGGGCTGGCCATCGCTGGCGCCGTTTTTGTCAGCGGCTTCCTGGTTCTGGGCGGCGGCGGTCAGATGCCGGGCAACATCATGGCGTTCATCGCGGCGCTGCTGTTGGCCTATGAGCCGGCCAAGCGCCTGGCCCGCGTACGCATCTCGCTTGAAACCGGCATTGTCGGCGTGCGCATGATGTTCCAGCTCGCCGACCGGCCGCTGACGCTGGCCGAAAAGCCGGATGCAAAGCCGCTGCGGGCCGGGCCGGGCGAGATCCATTTCGACAATGTCAGCTTCGCCTACCCCGAAAGCGCGCCGGTGTTCGAGGGACTGGACCTGACGCTTGCCGCAGGCAAGATGACGGCGCTGGTCGGACCCTCGGGCAGCGGCAAGTCGACCATCCTCAACCTGATCATGCGCATGTACGACCCGCAGGTCGGCAGGGTGATGTTCGACGGGCAGGACATTTCTTGTGCCACGCTCACCTCGGTCAGGGAAAAGATCGCCTATGTCAGCCAGGACACGTTCCTGTTTGCCGGCACGATCATGCACAACATCAGGCTCGGGCGCGAGGGCGCCACGGACGAGGAAGTAATGGCCGCCGCAAGGGCCGCCAATGCACATGACTTCATCAGCGCCCAGGCGAAAGGGTACGACACGGATGTCGGCGAGAATGGCGCGCTGCTGTCAGGCGGCCAGCGCCAGCGCATCTCGATCGCGCGCGCCATGCTGCGCAATGCCGAAATCCTGCTGCTCGACGAGGCGACCAGCGCGCTCGACGCCGAATCCGAGGCGCTTTTCCGCGACGCGCTGCAGCAGCTGACGGTCGGGCGCACCACCATCGTCATTGCCCACCGCCTGTCGACCGTGCACCAGGCCGACACGATCGTGGTGCTGGAGGCCGGCAAGGTGGTGGAAAGCGGCGCGCATCGCACGCTGCTCAACCAGGGCGGGCTGTATCAGAAGCTTTACGAATATCAGCTGATGCCGTGAGCTTTACCCTCCCCCTTGTGGGGAGGGTCGCTGCGCAGCAGCGGGGTGGGGGTCGGCGCCGCACCCCTCACTCCGGTACGTGCCGCACCGCGCCCTTGTCGGCGCTGGTGGCGAAGGCGGCGTAAGCGCGCAGCGCGGTCGTCACCTTGCGCTTGCGCTTTTCCTCGGGCTTCCAGGCCATGGCGCCCTTCGCCTCCATGGCCGCGCGGCGCGCGTCGAGTTCAGCGTCGCTGACAGCAAGCCGGATCGTGCGGTTGGGGATGTCGATCTCGATCGTATCGCCTTCCTGCACCAGTCCGATCGTGCCGCCTTCCGCTGCTTCGGGCGAGGCATGGCCGATCGACAGGCCTGATGTGCCGCCGGAGAAGCGGCCGTCGGTGACCAGCGCGCAGGCCTTGCCGAGGCCTTTCGACTTTAGATAGCTCGTGGGGTAGAGCATTTCCTGCATGCCGGGACCGCCGCGCGGTCCTTCATAGCGGATGACGACGACATCGCCGGCCTTGATTTCGTTGGACAGGATCGCCTTCACGGAAGCGTCCTGGCTTTCGAACACGCGGGCCGGGCCGGTGAACTTCAGGATCGACTCGTCAACGCCGGCCGTCTTCACGATGCAGCCGTCGAGCGCCAGATTGCCTTTCAGCACGGCAAGGCCGCCGTCTTTCGAGAACGGCGTCTCGGCTGAGCGGATGACGCCCTTCTCGCGGTCGAGGTCGAGCTCGTCCCAGCGGCGGTCCTGGCTGAAGGCGACCTGTGTCGGCACGCCACCCGGAGCGGCGAGAAAGAAGTCGCGGACGCTCTGGCTCGAGGTGCGGGAGATGTCCCAATGGTCAAGCGCTTCGCCCAGGCTTGCCGTATGCACCGTGGGCAGGTTGCGGTTGAGCAGCCCGGCATTGTCGAGCTGGCCGAGGATCGCCATGATGCCGCCGGCGCGGTGGACGTCTTCCATATGCACGTCGGACTTGGCCGGTGCGACCTTGCACAGCACCGGAACGCGGCGTGACAGCCGGTCGATGTCTTCCATGGTGAAATCGACCTCGCCCTCATGGGCGGCGGCCAGGATATGCAGCACGGTGTTGGTCGAGCCGCCCATGGCGATATCGAGCGTCATGGCGTTCTCGAAGGCGCCTTTGGAGGCGATGCTGCGCGGCAGTGCCGACTCATCATCCTGCTCGTAGCAGCGCTGGGCGAGATCGACGATGAGATGGCCGGCCTCGACGAACAGCCGCTTGCGGTCGGCGTGGGTTGCGAGGGTCGAGCCATTGCCGGGTAGCGACAGGCCGAGCGCCTCGGTCAGGCAATTCATCGAATTGGCGGTGAACATGCCGGAGCACGAGCCGCAGGTCGGGCAGGCCGAGCGTTCGATGACCTTGACGTCCTCGTCGGAGATCTTGTCGTCGGCGGCGGCAACCATGGCGTCGACCAGGTCGAGCGCTTGTGTCTTGCCGGCGAGCACCACCTTGCCGGCTTCCATCGGCCCCCCGGAGACGAAGACGCTTGGGATATTGAGGCGCAAGGAGGCCATCAGCATGCCGGGCGTGATCTTGTCGCAATTGGAGATGCAGACCATGGCATCGGCGCAATGCGCGTTGACCATATATTCGACCGAGTCCGCGATCAGCTCGCGCGACGGCAGCGAATAGAGCATGCCGTCATGGCCCATGGCGATGCCGTCATCGACGGCGATGGTGTTGAATTCCTTGGCGACACCGCCGGCCTTCTCGATCTCGCGCGCCACCAGCTGGCCAAGGTCCTTGAGATGGACATGACCCGGCACGAACTGGGTGAAGGAATTGACCACCGCGATGATCGGCTTGCCGAAATCCGAGTCCTTCATGCCGGTGGCGCGCCACAGGCCGCGGGCGCCGGCCATGTTGCGGCCGTGGGTGGTAGTGCGGGAGCGATAGGCCGGCATGAATGTTCCTTGGCTGGTTGGCTGCGCTCAACGCGGAGCGTGGCGGCGCTTAATTTGGACCGCGGGGTTTATAGACCGGCAAGTATGGTCTGGCCACATTTTTGCAATGCGCCAGAGTCTCGCTGAAATCAGGGTTTCGAAAAAGATTGCCGGCCAGTGTCGGATCGCTAGCCCGGCATCCGTCCTTGGGACGACGGCAAGGGAATGGCACCATTTCTATAAGTCAGCCGCTTCACCTGTAACCGCAACCAAACACCCGAGGAGCATGACATGCAAAAGATCACCACCTGCCTGTGGTTCGATGGCCAGGCCGAAGAGGCGATGAATTTCTACGTTTCCATCTTCAAGAACTCGAAGGTACTGAGCGTGCTGCGTTGGCCCGAAGGCCATACCGATGCCGGCAAGGCGCTGGTAACCACGTTCGAACTCGACGGCGTGCAGTTCCAGGCGCTGAACGGCGGACCGCAATTCAAGTTCAACGAGGCGATGTCACAGTCGATCGACTGCAAGACGCAGGAAGAGGTCGACTATTTCTGGGACAAGCTCATCGAAGGCGGCGGCGAACCGTCGCAATGCAGCTGGCTGAAGGACAAGTTCGGCGTCTCCTGGCAAGTCGTGCCGGAGCAACTGCCGCGCCTGCTTCTGGATCCGGACCGGGCCAAGGCCGGGCGGGTGATGTCGGCGATGATGCAGATGAGCAAGATCGATATTGCCAAGATCGAGGAAGCTGCGAAGGGGTGAGAAGCGACCGCGTAGCGGACGAAAAGCCAATTGCTTTGCTTTTCGAGCTTCGAACGCCCTGAGCCACGCGAACGGCCGGCGCGCGTTGGAGCCAATTGACCCTTCAAGGTCGGCGCTGCCCCTCATCCGCCCTCGGGCACCTTCTCCGCGTAAGCGGGCAGAAGGAAAAGGGGCGCCTTACGCCGCCTTGTCGCGGACCTGGTAGTCCTTGATGGTGGCGAAGCGGATCGCCCTCCAGCGTTCGGCTTCGTAGTTCAGCGAGAAGGCGTTCTGGGCCAGAAACACCGGGTCGTTGTCGAGATCGCGGGCGATGTCGCCGCGATGCGCCTCAATGAAGCGAAGCGTTTCGGCCTTGTCGTCGGCAGAGATCCAGCGGCAGACCGAGAAGCGCGACATTTCGAATTCGACCGGCAGCGTGTATTCGAAATTCAGCCTTTCCTTCAAGACGTCGAGCTGCAGCGCGCCGACAACGCCGACGATGGCCGGCGAGCCGTCTTCCGGCGAAAACAGCTGCACGACGCCTTCCTCGGCCATCTGGTGCAGCGCTTCCTTGAGTTTTTTCGCCTTCATCGCGTCGCCGAGGCGCACACGGCGCAGGATTTCCGGCGCGAAGTTGGGTACGCCGCGGAACAGTATCTCCTCGCCTTCGGTCAGCGTATCGCCGATACGCAGCGTGCCGTGGTTGGGAATGCCGACGACATCGCCGGCAAACGCTTCGTCGGCGGTGACGCGGGTGCGGGCAAAGAAGAACTGCGGCGCCGACAGGCTCATCGGCTTGCCGGTGCGCACCAGCTTGGCCTTCATGCCGCGCTCGAGCTTGCCCGAACAGACGCGCACGAAGGCGATGCGGTCGCGATGGTTGGGGTCCATATTGGCCTGGATCTTGAACACGAAGGACGTCATCTTCTCCTCCGTCGCCTCGACCTTGCGGGTGTCTGCGTCCTGCGCACGCGGCGGCGGGCCGAAGGCGCCGAGCGCCTCGATCAGGTCGCGCACGCCGTAATTGCGCAGCGCCGAGCCGAAATAGACCGGTGTCAGATGGCCTTCGCGGAAGGCGTCGATGTCGAGCGGGCGGCAAGCTTCGCGCGCGAGCTCCAGCTCCTCGATGAAGGCCTCGCGCTCGTTTTCCGGCAGCAGGCCGGCGACGCGGTTGGAGTCGGGGCCGTTGACCGGCGTGCGGTCTTTCTCGGCATCGCCCCTGCGCACAGCGTTGAGCGCCAGGTGGTAGGTGCCGGCAAAAGTCTTGCCGCGGCCGATCGGCCAGGTGATGGGGGCAGTGTCCAGCGCCAACTTCTGCTCGATCTCGTCGAGAATTTCGAACGGGTCGCGGCTTTCGCGGTCCATCTTGTTGATGAAGGTGATGATCGGGATGTCGCGCAGCCGGCAGACTTCGAACAGTTTCAGCGTGCGCGGCTCGATACCCTTGGCGGCGTCGATGACCATGACGGCGCTATCGACCGCCGACAGGGTGCGGTAGGTGTCGTCGGCAAAATCCTCGTGGCCGGGCGTATCGAGCAGGTTGAAGACATTGTCCTCATATTCGAAGGTCATCACCGAGGTGACGACCGAAATGCCGCGCTCGCGCTCGATCTTCATCCAGTCGGACCGGGTCTGGATGCGATCCTTCTTGGCCTTGACCTCGCCGGCAAGCTGGATGGCGCCGCCGAACAGCAGCAGCTTTTCGGTGAGCGTCGTCTTTCCGGCGTCGGGGTGGGCGATGATCGCGAAAGTGCGGCGGCGCGATACCGCCTGTTCGATGTCTTCAGCCAATTTCTGGAATCCTGTCTGTGGCGCGGGCTTCTAGCAGCGCATTGCTGGCCTGTCGACAGTTTCGGGCCGGCAGGCCGACCACACTTGAGCTTGAATCGTTACGGTGGCATCAGAGGAGCCCATTCTGAGAGGTCCGGTATGAGCAGCGCTAAAGAAGTCATCGTCATTGGCGCCGGCATTATCGGGGCGTCCATAGCCTGGCACCTGACCAAGGCCGGGGCGCGGGTGACTGTGATTTCCGATAGTGGTGCCGGCGGCGTCGCCACGCCAAACTCCTTTGCCTGGATCAACGCCAGCTGGGGCAATCCCGAAATCTATTTCCGGCTGCGCATCCGTGCGATGGCCGAATGGAAGCGGCTGGCAAACGAGCTGCCCGGCCTGCCGCTCGCCTGGTGCGGCGGGCTGTGCTGGGATCTGCCGGCCGACAGGCTCGAAGCCTACGCGGCTGAGCACGCTTGCTGGGGTTACGGCATCGAACGCGTCGACGCCGGGCGGGCAGCGCAAATCGAGCCCAATCTCGTCGAGCCGCCGGAATTCGCTGTCTATGTCGCGGAGGAAGGCGTGGCCGAACCGGTCGCAGCGGCCAAGGCGCTGCTGGCCCACGCAGAACGGCAAGGTGCGCGCGTTCTCTCCAGTTCTGTAACCGCACTTGTCCAGACCGATGGCAGGATTGCCGGTGTCGATACATCGCATGGGCTGATGCCAGCCGAAGAGGTGGTGATCGCAGCCGGTGTCGGGGCGCCCGATATTGCCGCTACCGCCGGCATCAAGCTGCCAATCGAGACGCCGCCCGGTCTGATCGTCCACTCGCAGCCCTACAAGAAGCTCCTCAACGGGCTGGTGCATGCCGAAAAGCTGCATATGCGCCAGACGGCGGAGGGCCGCATCATCGCCGGCTCGGATTTCGCGGGGAGCGATCCCGGTGAGAATCCCGACGCCACGGCGCGCGAGCTGTTTGCAGCAATGAAGGCGGCTTTGCGCGGCGCCGACGAATTGGAATTCGATTTCCACACGGTTGGCTACCGGCCGACGCCGATCGACGGCTTTCCGATCATCGGCCGCGCCGAGGGCACGGAAGGTCTCTATGTCGCCGTCATGCATTCCGGCATAACGCTGGCGCCCGCGGTCGGGCTGTTCGCCACGCGCGAAATTCTCGACGGCGAGCGTGATCCGCTGCTGACGCCTTATGGGTTGGGTCGGTTTGCTCAGTAGCCCGGCGGACGCTTGAAGCCGCCGGTCAGCGCTTCGATCGCCTTGGCGATGCCGAGCAGCCGCGATTCCGACCAGCGCTTGCCGACCAGTTGCAGGCCGATAGGCAGGCCGTCGCGGTCTTGCCCGCAGGGCAGCGAGAGTGCCGGATGGCCGGAATAATTGAAGACCGCGCCATAGGCCGGTAGCATCCAATAGCTTTGCTCCTTGCCGTCGACTTCGATCGGCGTGCCGGGCTCACAATGCGCGAAGGCCGTGGTCATGGCGACCGGGCACAGCAAGGCATCGCAGGTTTCGAAGAACCTGTCCCAGGCCAGGATCGAGCGGTCGCGGCGAGCGAGCGCCTCGAACCAATTGGTGATCGGCGTTGGCTGCTCCGGCGGTTCGGGCTGCGCTGCCTCCAGCATCATGCCGATCAGATCGCCGCCCTGCTCCAGATCGTCATGCAGATCGATCTCAGGCAAGTTCGCTTCTTCCACAATCACCCCTGCTGATTGCAACCGCTTGGCCAGGCTTTCGACCGCGGCAGCGATTTTACCAGCCACCGGAAAGCCGGGGAAGGACGGCGCGACGGCGATGCGCAATGTCTTGAGGTCGAGCCTGGGCATGGCCTCTACGGGCACCGGCGCGAGGTCGGTGTCTGCTCCGTCCGGGCCGGCGATGATTTTGTAGATCAGCGCAAGATCCTCCACGCTGCGCGCCAGCGGGCCGAGGCAGGACATCAGCCGCACGCTACGCGCCGCGCCGTTCGGATCGGGGAAGGCGCCGGCCAGGGACACGCGGTGCTCGGTCGGTTTCAACCCGTAGACGCCGCAAAAAGCCGACGGCAGGCGGATCGAATCCTGCATGTCGGTGCCGACATCGAACGGCGTCATGCCGGTCGCCACCGCTGCCGCTGCGCCACCGCTGGACCCGCCTGACGTGCGCGATCGGTTCCACGGATTGCTGGTGCGACCGAACAGCGGATTGTCCGATTGCCAGTCGCCCAGCATCGTCGCGACATTGGTCTTTCCAATCAGGATGCCGCCTGCGGCTTTCAATCGGGCGACGACCGGGCTGTCTGCCTTTGCCACATAGTCGGCGAATGGTGCGAAACCAACCGTGGTCTTCATATCAGCGGTTTGGTGCATGTCCTTCAACGTGAAAGGCACGCCATGCAGCGGTCCGAGCGCATCGCCGCGCGCCTGCACCGCGTCGGCTTGTTTCGCGCGCTCGCGGGCGCCTTCCCGATCGAGATTGACGACCGCGTTGACCGCCTCGCTGTGTCGGTCGATTTGGGTCAGATGGGCGTCCAGAGCTTCGACGGCGGAGATCTTTCGCGCCGCGATTGCGGCGGCGAGATCGATGGTCGAGGAAAAGGCGAGGTCCATGATTGCTCCGGCTGCTGCCAAACGTATCGCGGTTTAAAACCAAGTTCAGCATTCGGAGATCATCGGCGCTTGATCAAAATTGCGCTTGCCGGTCGGTAGAGGTTGGCGCTCTACGGCGCCCCCCTCTGTCCTGCCGGACATCTCCCCCACTTTGGGGGAAGATTGGCAGCTTTGGCTTCGGCGCCCCTTTTCCTGCGTTGAAAATTGGCGAAGGCCGCCGTGACCTCCAATCTCCCCCCTCGTGGGGGAGATGTCCGGCAGGACAGAGGGGGGCGCGAAGGAATGCGGCTTAGACTAGGGCCTAGACGACCAGTGCCAGCCTTGCCACAGCCGGCACGAACGGCCGAATGCTCATCCCATCGCCAGTGATCGTGACAAAACTCGCCGGCGGGATCGCCTGCCAGTCGCCGCCTTCGCGGTCGAAGGGTTCGGACACGATGCAACGACCGCCGTTGCGGAGCGACGTGTACAGGGTCGGTGCGTGGGCATCGCTTGCGTAGCGCACGGCATAGAGCGCGCGCCCATCCGAAAGGGCCGCAGTGAGTTTCAAGGCCGGTTCGAGACCGGCGTGGCGTGACGCCTCCAGAACCCGAGCGGTGGCGCGCGATACTGCCCCTTGCGGGTCGCCAGCAAGACCCTCGTCGATCATCAGCAGGAAAAACAATTCGGAATCGGTGGTGCCCTCGCGCTGGTCGAAGACGGCGTCAGAGAGCGAGTTCTCCAGCGCGCGGCGGATCTTTTCGAAGCCGCCGATCTGGCCGTTGTGCATGAACGACCAGTTGCCGGAGATGAAGGGATGGCAGTTCATGCGGCTGGTGGCGCCGCCGGTCGACGCCCTGACATGGGCGAGGAACAGGCCGGATTTGATCTGCCGGCACAGGCTTTTCAGATTGGGATCCGACCAGGCCGGCAGGATGTCGCGGTAGAGGCCGGGCTCGGGCCGGTCGCCATACCAGGCAAGGCCGAAACCGTCGCCATTGGTCGGCGACTTGGCTTCCTGGGCGCAATGGCTCTGGGCGATCAGCGAGTGGCAAGGTGCGGTGACGACGTCTTCGAGGAAGACCGCTTCACCCAGATAGGCCGCCCATCGGCACATGGCTTCTAACCAATCCTAGGCGCGATCCAAGAGAGCCTGGGGCTCCTTGACCGCGTGCGAGCCTCTGTTGTGCGTCCGCTCGTAGAGTTCGCGAACGATTCGGCTTGCCGTAGTTTCGAAGAGAAACGGCAAGAAAGCGTGAACGAGTGCCGCACCAGCGGCCATCAGGAGGCGCGAGCAGAACCAGGCGGCAAAGGCCATATGGCTGAAATAGGTCTCGCCCACCTTGGCCGGGTGAGAGGTGAACAGCTTCGAAAACAGCGTCGTCATGGTGATCCCTCCTGCCGGGATAAGCCCCGATGTGGGTATCCTGCCACGGGGTAAAGGTTCATCGGTCTCAATTTGTCCTTGTCTAACGCCGTGGTTCGGGACATTCATCCCACATGGCGCTTGAATTTGATGAAATCGACCGAAGATTGCTGGCCGAGCTGCAACGCGACGGCACACTATCGGTCGATCAGCTCTCCGAAAAAGTGTCGCTGTCGCGCAACGCCTGCTGGCGCCGGGTCAAGCGGCTGGAAGAGGACGGCGTCATCACCGGACGGGTGGCGCTGGTCGATGCCGACAAGCTCGGGCTCGGACTTTCGGTGTTCATCCTGATCCGCACCTCCAATCATGACCCGGACTGGCTGCAGAAGTTCCGTGCGGCGGTGACCGGTTTTCCCGAGATCACCGGGGTCTATCGCATGTCCGGCGATCTCGACTACGTGCTGCGCGCCCGCGTCGCTGACATGAAGGCCTATGACCGGCTCTATCAGCGGCTGATCGCCAAGGTGGCGCTGTCGGACGTTTCGGCCTCCTTCGTCATGGAGGAGATCAAGGAGACGACCGTCGTTCCGGTGGAATTGCGCTAGGTCACACTGACGCCTGAAAGAAAGCCGTTGATAGGCCTGCGGACGAGTTGACCGAATCGCCGTTCGCGCCGATAGGATCGATTTTATGCGCGCAGCCTTCCAAAATTCCTCCGTCATTGGTCCCACTGTCGGCTTCGTCAGGTTGCCGCATGGAGATGGACTTCCTCTTCCCGCCTATGAAAGCACCGGCGCCGCCGGCATGGATCTGCGCGCCGCGGTGCCGGAAGACCGGCCGCTGCTGATCCTGCCTGGCAAGCGCGCCTTGGTGCCGACGGGTCTGATCCTGGAAATTCCCGAAGGAATGGAAGGCCAGGTGCGGCCGCGCTCCGGCCTTGCCTTCAAGCATGGGCTGACCGTCCTCAATTCACCAGGCACGGTCGACAGCGACTATCGCGGCGAGGTTAAGGTGCTGCTGGTCAACCTCGGCGACGAGGATTTCGCGGTGACGCGCGGCATGCGCATTGCCCAGCTCGTCTTTGCCGCGGTGACGCAGGTGACGGTTGAGGAGCGCTCGCTGGCCGGCGCCACGACGCGCGGCGCGGGCGGGTTCGGATCGACCGGCACCGCCTAAAATGAGCATACCGAAACTGGTCATCTTCGACTGCGACGGCATCCTGGTCGACACCGAGAACCTTGCCAACCGGCGGCTTGCCGAGTGGTTTGTTGCCGCCGGTTATCCCACCACATTCGAATATTGCCGCAAATATTTTTCCGGCCGTAGCATGGCTTCTGTGCAGAAGGAAATCGAAGAGACGACCACGGTGCGGCTCGGCGCCGATTTCGTCGATCGCTGGAATGCCGGCCTGCCCGATCTGTTTGCGCATGGCGTCGAGGCGATCCCCTATGTGCGCGACTTCATCGAGGCGGTTCGCGCGGCCGGCATTCCCTATTGCGTCGCCACTTCTGCGCGTATCTCGAAGATGCACATCACGCTCGGCCAGACCGGGCTACTGCCGCTGTTCGAGCATGCCATGTTCTCTTCGACCATGGTCAGCCGCGGCAAGCCGTTCCCGGACCTGTTCCTGCATGCGGCAAAGACCATGGGTTTTGCGCCGGCCGACTGCATCGTCATCGAGGACAGCGTTGCCGGCACGCAGGCCGGCATTGCCGCGGGCATGCGTGTCTATTCCTATCATGGCGATCCCTATTCCGACCGCGATGGCCTGGCCGGCGCTGGCGGCGTCCTGTTCGACGACATGCGCGAACTTGCCGGGCTGGTGCCGATCCACTGAAGCTGTGTTAGGTTCCGCGCGGCCAGCCTGAGGCACCCATGCCAACGAACCTGCTTCGCTCCATCCTAAAGCGTTTCACCGTTTCATGGAAACGGCGAACCGCTCTATCTTTTTGTTTTGTCGCAATTTCCGGCCGGAAAACCGCACACACTTTTCCTGAAATTGCTCTAGCGCTTGTGCTGCTGCCGTGGCTTTGGACCGCAGCCGGCGCGCAAGCCGTCAGCTTCCCGGAATTCGGCAGCGCCATCCCCGGCCACATGGATGTGACCTATCTGGACCTCGCAAGGATGGTCATTCCCGGCCTCGCAGGTAACAGCAACGGTTTCTACCGGGGTGGATTGCCGATCGAGATGCGCCACATCGAGGGACCGGATGGCGGCGGTTCGCCGCCTGAGACATCGGGCCTCTCCAACGCCGGCGTGCTCGCCATCAAGGCCGGGGGCAAGGACCGGCTGGCGATGCTCTACGACCTCGGCGACTCTCCCGACAGCGCCGAAGGCTATGCCGTGCTGGCGCTCTACGACATCACAGACAAGCCGAAGCTGCTCGACGCCGTCAATGTCGCGCTCGACCGCGGCACCTATTTCCGTGAACCGGGCAAGCTTTCCGTTGGGCCGAACGACGACATCGTGATCACCATGAGCGCGCATTTCAATTCAAGCCAAAACTACGCAATCACGCCGCTGATCATGGTGCGCGACGACAAATTCCAACTGATCGACATGATCTTCACCTTCGATGAGGACCTGTGCGCCTACAGCCGGAAGCAGGACGTTGCTTTCCAGACGATCGCTGACGGACAGCCTTATGCCGCGGTCAAAGTGACGGTGACCGACGCCACGGTGCTCAACGGCGAGAGCTGCGACGACCAGCCGCCCAAGCCTGAAGCCCACGCAATTTCCGTCACCTATCATTGGGACAAAAAAACGTTGCACTATGTCAAGGATTCCGATGCGCTGGACAGATTGGCAGGAGAGAACGCCAAACGCTTCTGAGCCAACCGCATTCGTTTGCTCGGTGCATTGCTGCACGATAGAATCTGCCGGCATTTCGCATCTGAAGGGAGCACTCATGGACAAGGGCAAGATCTTTCGCGACCTGCACGCCTCGACCTTCGTCATGCCCAACCCCTGGGATGTTGGCACGACCAAGCTCCTGGCGTCCTTCGGTTTCAAGGCGCTGGCGACCACCAGCGCCGGTTTTGCCTTCTCGCGCGGCCTGCCCGATGGCGCAGTGACCTTCGAGGCGATGATCCACCATTGCCGCGAGCTGACGGCGGCAACCAGCCTGCCGGTGTCGGCCGATCTCGAGAAAGGCAAGGGCGACAGCGCGACGAGTGCCGCCGAGACGGTTTTTGCGGCCGAAGCGGCAGGTCTCGCCGGCTGCTCGATCGAGGACCATACCGGCGATCCCGACAAGCCCATCTATGAGTTTTCACACGCCGTCGAGCGCGTTGCAGCTGCTGCTGAAGCCGCACGGGCGCTCAAGCATGATTTCGTCTTCACCGCGCGGGCCGAGAATTTCCTTTGGGGCAAACCGGATCTCGACGACACGATCAAGCGGCTGCAGGCCTTCGAAAAGGCCGGCGCCGACGTGCTCTATGCGCCGGGCCTCAAAGATGTCGAGACCATCCGGAACGTCTGCTCGGCAGTGAGCAGGCCGGTCAATGTCATGGCACTCCCGGCCTTCACCATCGCCGACCTCGCCATGGCCGGGGTCAAGCGCATCTCGCTTGGGCCGTGGCTGACCAATTTCGCCTTCGGCATGCTGGAAACCGCGGCGCGAGAGATCCAGCAGGACGGCACGTTCGGCTTCACCCGCGCCGCCATGCCGTTCGGCAAATTGCAGGCGCTGTTTTCCAAATCCTCAGGCTAGGGGTCCCGGCGCATGACGCTCACCGTCGTCGACATGCACACCGGCGGCGAGCCGCTCAGGATCGTCACCGACGGCTATCCAGACATTCCCAAAGGCACGATCCTGGAAAAGCGCGCCTATGTGCGCGACCACCTCGACCATTTGCGCAAGCTGCTGATCTTCGAGCCGCGCGGCCACTACGACATGTATGGCGCGCTGCTGGTGGAGCCCGACCTGCCCGGCGCCGACCTGGCCGTGCTGTTCATGCACAATGAGGGTTATTCCACCATGTGCGGCCACGCCATCATCGCGCTTGGCCGCTACGCCGTCGACGAAGGACTGGTGGCGAAACAGGAGCCAATCACCATGGTCAACATCGAGGCGCCGTGCGGCTTGGTCGTCGCTTCGGTGGAGGTCAAGGACGGCAAAGCGGGATCCGTGTCGTTCGAAAGCGTGCCGGCCTTTCTGTTTGCCCATGACCAACAAATCGAATTGGCGGGATACGGCAAGATTGCGTTCGACATCGCCTATGGCGGCGCCTTCTACGCGCTGGCCGACTGCCATCAATTCGGCCTGGAGTTCGGCCGCAGCCGGGTGCGCGATTTCGTCGACGCGGCAACCGCGCTGACCGAGCGGCTGAAGGCGGAGTTCCCTCTATCGCATCCCGACCATGCCGATCTCGCTTTCCTCTACGGCACCATCCTCACCGATGGACGAGATGCGTTCTCCAGCGAGGCAACGAAAAACATCTGCGTCTTTGCCGATGCCGAGGTCGACCGCTCGCCGACCGGCTCCGGCGTCACCGCGCGGCTGGCGGCAATGCATGCCAAGGGTGAAATCAACCCTGGTCAGGAGCGGTCCTTCGAAAGCATCGCCGGCTCGCGCTTTTCCGGAGCGGTGGCGCGCACGACCATGGCCGGCCCGCATGATGCGATCATCGCCCGCGTCGGCGGCCGCGCCTACTATTCGGGCCGGGCGGAATTCACCGTCGAGCCGGATGACGAATTGGGACGCGGTTTTCTTCTGCGTTGATAGGCCTATCGCCCGGCGCTCTCCCGCGCGCCGACCGCCTTGTGCAGATGCACCATCATGGCGGCGGCAAAGAGCGGCGTCAGCAGGTTGAGCAGGGGCACGGCGAGGAAGGCAGCGATGAGCAGCCCGGCCAGAAAGACGGTGCCGGCATATTTCCGGCGCAACGCCCTCGCCTCATCTTCCGGGCGGAAGCGCATGGCGGCGAATTCGAAGAATTCACGTCCGAGCAGATAGCCGTTGACAATGAAGAAGGCGGCGATGTTGACGACTGGAACCAACAGAAGGAGCAAGGCGACGATGTTGCCCAGGATGACGACGCCGAAGAATTTCACCGACAACACGAGCGAGCGCAGCGCCGGCATGGCGCGTCCGACGGGATCGGCCGGATAGTCGGTGCGCTCGACCACTTCGGCGATGTCGTCGAGAAACAGGCCGGCCACGATTGCCGTCACCGGCGCGATCAGCAGCGCCATCCCGAAGGCAAGCGCGATGGCAGCGATGATGCCGCTCAGCCATCCGGCCCAGGACGGCAGGCCGGGCAGCAAGGAGTGAACCCATGGCAGGGCCAGCCAATCGACAAGCCCGGTCAAGACGAACCACAAGGCGACCAGCGCCAGGACGGTCAAGCCCAGCGTCTTCAGGAAAACCGCGCGGAATTCGGGAGAAAACAGCCGGCTGAAGGCGGCGCGGGCAGCGTTGGAGATCACGGCGTTTCACCCCCAGGAACAAACGGATATCTCCGACATAGGCGGAGACCCTGTCAGCCGCAAGCCTGCCGGAGCGGGCGCAATTCCGGACGGGAACTAGAGGATGATCCCAAAAAGTGGGTACCGGTTTTTGGACAAGATCATGCTCCAACAAAGGGTTAGATCATGATGAGATTTCAACCAAATCTCATCATGATCTAGCGCGCCAGCGCCCGGGAGCGGGCGGGGATGGTCATCGCCGCAACGCCGGCGACGACGCAGCCCATGCCCCAGAAAGCTGTCGGCCCAAGGCTCTCGCCGAGGAACACGACGCCGATTCCGACGCCGATCGGCACGCGCAGATAGGCCTGCGACGTCGTGCCGACCGAACCAAGCGTGTGGATGAGGCGGAAAAAGATGCAGAAGGCCAGCGCCGTGGAGAACACCGACAATGCCAACAAGGCCAGTATCGACGCCATTGAAGGCGACAGGGTCCACGGGCGGTCGAAGGCCAGGCTCAAGGGGACGAGGA
Source organism: Mesorhizobium sp. LSHC412B00 (assembly GCF_000503035.1). Lineage (NCBI taxonomy): Bacteria > Pseudomonadati > Pseudomonadota > Alphaproteobacteria > Hyphomicrobiales > Phyllobacteriaceae > Mesorhizobium > Mesorhizobium sp. LSHC412B00. Next base: position 118,493 of record NZ_AYWB01000004.1, read on the forward strand.
TGACTGCGCCGCACAGCATCGAGCCGGCGGCCGGCAGCATCGGGTCGAGTCCCCTAAAGCCGCGGCCAAAGATGGCGGCGCCGGCATAGCAGACCGTGGCGGCAATGACGGCAAGTTGCGCCCACAATTGATGGCCGAGCCCGCCAAGCGCCTGGGTGCCGACGATCAGGCAAATGCCGGCAATGCCGGCACCGACACCGAACAGCTTGCGTGCGGTCACGGATTCGTGGCGGATGATAAGCGCGGTCAGCAGGAAGGTGAAGATCGGCGAGGTCGCGTTCAGAATGGTGGCCAGACCGGCGTCGATGGAGCGCTCGGCGGCGGCGATCAGCGTGAACGGCACGACGCTGTTGAGGCAGGCCTGGACCATGAACCGCCACAAGGTCGCGCCGTCCTTGGGCATGGAAAGGCCGCGCCAGCGGATCAGCGCGAGCAGGATGGCGCCGGCGATCAGGGTGCGAGCAGCGATGAAGGTTATCGGCGGGATCGTCTCGACACCGATCTTGATGAAGGTATAGGACGCGCCCCACAGGGCGGCCAGCACGCCAAGCAGCGCCAGTTCGGTGGCCATGTCGGTCTTTGCTTGCATGCAGGGTGCTTCCAGCGCTTGATCTGAGGCCAAGCTTGTAGGCGACCCGGCGGTCAGATGCTTCGGCCACGGTCGAACTGTGATGGAGCCTCGTCCCAGGCGCGCGCGCCGGCCTGGGCGGCAAAGGGTGGAAATCGGTTGCCATTTTTCGGGGTGATGCTGTAGACCCGCCCGGGCGCGGCAGAAAGCCGGCAGGTTCCAAGGCGGAGACATTGATGCCGGATTTTGACGTGCTTTGCATCGGCAATGCCATTGTCGACATCATCGCCCAGTGCGACGACGCTTTTCTTGAGACCAACGGCATCATCAAGGGTGCGATGAACCTCATCGACACCAAGCGCGCCGAGCTGCTCTACAGCCGCATGGGGCCGGCGATCGAGGCCTCCGGCGGCAGCGCCGGCAATACCGCCGCCGGCATCGCCAGCTTCGGCGGCCGCGCCGCGTTCTTCGGCAAGGTGTCGAACGATCCGCTCGGCGAAATCTACGCGCATGACATCCATGCCCAGGGCGTTGCCTTCGACACCAGGCCGCTTGAGGGCCAGCCGCCGACAGCGAGATCGATGATCTTCGTCACCCCCGATGGCGAGCGTTCGATGAACACCTATCTCGGCGCCTGCATCGAACTCGGGCCGGAAGACGTCGAGGCCGACAAGGCGTCAGGCGCCAAGGTGACCTATTTCGAGGGCTATCTGTGGGATCCGCCGCGCGCCAAGGAGGCGATCCGGCAGACGGCGAAGCTCGCACACGAGGCCGGACGCGAAGTGTCGATGACTTTGTCGGATTCGTTCTGCGTCGACCGCTACCGGGACGAGTTCCTCGAGCTGATGCGCTCGGGCACTGTCGACATCGTCTTTGCCAACAGCCACGAGATCAAGTCGCTCTACCAGACAAAATCCTTCGACGAGGCGCTGGCGGCTATCCGCAAGGACTGCAAGATTGCCGCTGTCACCCGCTCCGAAAAAGGCTCGGTGATCGTGCGTGGCGAGGAGACCGTCACCATCCAGGCGACGACGATCCGCGAACTGGTCGACACCACCGGCGCCGGCGACCTCTACGCCGCCGGCTTCCTCTACGGCTACACGACCGGACGCAGCCTGCAGGATTGCGGTGATCTCGGCTCGCTGGCAGCCGGGCTGGTGATCCAGCAGCTCGGGCCGCGGCCGCGGCAGAACCTGCGCAGCGCGGCCCAATTGGCGGGGTTGCTGTAGGGCCGTCTTTCGGCGCGCAGCGCCGAGCCAGATGAGGGGTTCCCGCCGGATCAGGCTGTCCGGCGCTCCGCTCAGGCGGTGCGGCGAAGGTCGTCGGACGTAGGCCCGGGTTCCAAAGCCCCGGCGGTGACCAGCCGGTTGCGGCCGCTCTTTTTGCCGATGTACATCAGTCGGTCGGCGAGCGTTATCAGCGCCTCCGAATCGGACGCTTCCGCCGGGTAGATGGCGACGCCAACGGTGCAACCAACATGGATGGCTCCATTCGGCGTCGGCACCTTGATCCGCAGCTTTTCCAGGATACGTTCGGCGACGCCCACGGCCTTCTGTCGGGCCCGGCTAGCCTCTCCTGAAAACAGGAATGCGAACTCGTCTCCACCGAGCCGCGCCACGAAATCAGCGCTGCGCAGGATGGTGCGAAGCTGACCCGCCACCTCATGCAGCAGCGCGTCGCCGGCCTCGTGGCCGAGCGTGTCGTTGACCTTCTTGAACCTATCGAGGTCGATGAACAGCAGGCCGGCCGCCTGGCCGGTGCTGTCGCAGCGGTCGATCACCGACCTCAGCTCGTTGTGGAAGGCGCGCCGGTTGGGCAGGTCGGTCAACGCGTCGTGGTTGGCCGAATGGTCGCTCTGCTGCTTGGCCAGCTCGATCTCGCGCTTTTGCGCTGACAGCTCCTCATTGGCAGCCTTCAGCTCCAAAAGCAGTTCGGCGTTGAGATCCTCGACGACCTTGCGGTCGCTGATGTCGACGACGAAGCCTTCGAGGAATTCCAGTTCGCCGGCTTCATCCCAGACGCCGCCACCGATCTCGCGGACCCAGAGCGGCTCGCCGACCTGCGGTACGATGCGGTAGTCGACATTCCAGTTACACCGCGCCTCGATCGCGGTGTCGACGGCGGCATAGACGGCGGCGAGATCGTCCGGGTGGATGGCTGAGACATAGTCGCGCACCGCGTTGTGGATGAAATCGCTCGGCCGGTAGCCGCTGACGGTGAAGATGCCGTCGCTGATGTAGAGCATGGTGTAGGACGCATCGTTGCGGCAACGGTAGAGATAACCGTCCATGCGGCCGGTGATGCTGAGCAGCGCGTCTAGCCGCTCGTCGTGGTAGACCCCCTGGCCAACCGCGGATGCAGAAACCCCGTCATGCTTCATGGCCGCACCCCCGTTAGCGGTCTGAGCGCGCCATAAATGCCGTTACGGCAGGTCGGCGAGAGGGGTTCTATATCAGGTGAATGTTATCAATCTCTTATGGGGTGGCGCGAATAGGCCATCGGTGCAAGCGTTCGGCGACACGAGCCGCTGCAACGCCAGCGACTCCGCCCAAGCAGGAAAAAGACAGTCCGCGGCGCGGACCGCCCCTCAAGCACCCGCCGTATACGCCGCGATCGCAGCCATGTTGACGATGTCGGAATCCTTGGCGTTGAGCGAGACTATCTGGACCGGCTTGTTGAGGCCGACCAGCAGCGGGCCGATGACGGTGGAGCCGCCGAGTTCCTGCAGCATCTTGGTCGAGATCGAGGCCGAGTGGAACGCCGGCATGATCAGCACATTGGCCGGGCCGGTCAGGCGAATGAATGGATACTGGGCCATGGCGCGGGCATTGAGCGCCACGTCGGCGGCCATCTCGCCATCATATTCGAAATCGACGCGGCGCTTGTCGAGGATGCGTACCGCTTCCTGGACGCGTTCCGAGCGCTCGCCCTGCGGGTGGCCGAAAGTCGAATAGGCCAGCATGGCGAGCCTCGGCTCGTAGCCCATGCGGCGGGCAAATCCCGCCGCCTCTTCGGCGATGTCGGCGATCTGCTCGGCATTGGGCATGTCGTGCACGGCGGTATCGGCGACGAGGACTGTTTTGCCCCGCGCGAGCACGATGGAGACGCCGATGACGCGGTGTCCGGGCTTGGCGTCGATGACGCGGCGGATATCGTCGAGCGCCGTGGAATAGTTGCGGGTGACGCCGGTGACGATGCCGTCGGCATCGCCCAGCGCCACCATGCAGGCGGCGAAATGGTTGCGGTCGTTGTTGATCAGCCGCTGGCAGTCGCGGAACAGGAAGCCCTTGCGCTGCATGCGCTCGTAGAGATAATCGGTATAGATGCCGTTGCGGCGCGACAGCCTGGCATTGATGATCTCGATGCCTTGCTTGTTGAGGTCGATGCCGGCGTGCCTGGCGTTTTCCTTGATGACATCGTCGCGGCCGAGCAGGATCGCGGTGCCGAGCTTCTGGTTCACATAGGAGACGGCGGCGCGCATCACCTGTTCTTCCTCGCCCTCGGCAAAGACGATGCGCTTGGGCTGGCGGCGGACGCGATCGTAGATGCGCTGCAAGGTCGAGGCGATCGGGTCGCGGCGGGCCGACAGCTCCTGCGCGTAGCGGTCGAGGTCGAGGATAGGCTTGCGGGCGACGCCCGACTCCATCGCCGCCTTGGCCACCGCGAGCGGGATGGCCGAGATCAGGCGCGGATCGAACGGCACCGGAATGATGTAGTTCGGGCCGAATTTCGGCCGGTTGCCCTGATAGGCGGCGGCGACATCATCGGGCACGTCCTTGCGCGCCAGGTCGGCCAGCGCTCTCGCTGCGGCGATCTTCATGTCGTCATTGATGGTGGTGGCCCTGACATCCAGCGCACCGCGGAAGATGTAGGGGAAGCCCAGCACATTGTTGACCTGGTTGGGGTAGTCGGAACGCCCGGTGGCCATGATGGCATCGGTGCGGATTTCGGCCACTTCCTCCGGCGTGATCTCCGGGTCGGGATTGGCCATGGCGAAGATGATCGGGTTCTTGGCCATCGACTGCACCATCTTGGTGGTCAATGCGCCCTTGGCCGACAGGCCGAGGAAGACGTCGGCGCCGTCCAGCGCCTCGGCCAGGCTGCGCGTGTCGGTCTTGACCGCATGCGTCGACTTCCACTGGTTCATGCCTTCGGTGCGGCCCTGGTAGACGACGCCCTTGGTGTCGCACAGGATGATGTTCTCGGGGGCAAAGCCCATCGCCTTCATCAGTTCGATGCAGGCAATGCCGGCGGCGCCGGCGCCGTTGCAGACCATTTTCGTGGTCTTCATGTCGCGGCCGGTGATCTCCAGCGCGTTGATCAGCCCGGCGGCCGAGATGATGGCGGTGCCGTGCTGGTCGTCATGGAAGACCGGGATGTCCATCAGTTCGCGCAGCCGCTGCTCGATGATGAAGCATTCCGGCGCCTTGATGTCTTCCAGGTTGATGCCGCCGAAGGACGGGCCGAGAAAGCGCACGCAGTTGATGAATTCGTCGGCATCCTCGGTGTCGACCTCGAGGTCGATGGAATCGACATCGGCGAAGCGCTTGAACAGCACCGCCTTGCCTTCCATCACCGGCTTGGAGGCCAACGCGCCGAGATTGCCGAGGCCGAGAATGGCGGTGCCGTTGGAGATGACGGCGACCATGTTGCCGCGCGTCGTGTAGTCGAAAGCGCGGCTGGGGTCTTCGGCTATGGCCAGCACAGGAACCGCCACACCCGGCGAATAGGCGAGGCTCAGATCGCGCTGCGTCGCCATCGGCTTGGTGGCGACGATCTCCAGCTTGCCGGGGCGGCCCATGGCGTGGAATTCCAGCGCCTCCTCGGCACTGACGGAGGGGCCGCTGTTTTCGGTTTTCTTGGCCATGATGCTTTTGATTTCCTCGCCGGTGTCGCCCCCTTGAGACGGGTGCGTGTTTTTGAAACTTCTGGATCAAGGCTACACGCCACCGCTGTAAATCGCCAAGCGATCTTCACGCCCGCAGCGAAATCTCCCGAGGGTCGGATGACGTCACGTCGGCTCTGGCTCGCTGACGAAAGCAGCGATTTCGCGCACCGTTCCCCGTCGCATCATGCCGTCTGTGCCGGGGAAAGGCCACGTCTCGATGGGTGGCGCACGACTTCCCTTGCGCCGCAGCAATGCAGTCAGGAACGCCATGAGTTCGATGCGCTGGGCGTGAACCTTCTCCAGCGTGCGGCGGCGGATGTGCTGACGCGGTATGGCACGATCTCGCAGCGTCTCGACCGCGCGGCGAATGGCAGCCGGTTCCGGATCGGCGACGATGCAATAATCCGGATCGAAATAGACGTCGCGACCGCCAAGGCTCGGCGTACTGACGATCGGCAGGCCGGCCATCAGATATTCCATCGAGGAGTACATCGCTCCTTCCAGGGCCGACAGGCACAGCCCGACGGCGGCCTGGTTGTAGACGCGGTTGACCTGTTGCGCCGTCAGCTTGCCCGGCCAGCCGTCGACGAGCGGATTGGCGATCTGGTGGAGCGGCGAACGCGCCTGCAGTCGCCGAACAAAGGCGCGGGCGGCAACCGGCGGCAATTCGCCGATCGAATAGGTGATGTGGGCCAGCCGCTCTATGTCGAAGGCCAGGTGATGGCGTTTGATCGGCGAGATGCGGCCATTGTAGACCGCGTCGAATTCGACCGGCACGTCCGGCAGCGGACGGAATATATCCTCCGACACCATCAGATTGTGATTGGAGAAGATGGCATTGCCGCCCGCAGCTGCGATGAGACGGCGCTCTTCCTCGGTGTTGCACAGGAAGATGATTTCGTGCAGCGGAAACCGGCCGGCATACCAGGCGAGATCGCGGCCCATCCGGGCGATGACAGCCGGCCGCTCCATGGTCCAGGTCTGCATCGTCAGGAAGGTGACGCGCCGTCCCGCCAGGCGCCGGCCAAGGGCCGCCAGCGGATAGAGCGGACGTGCTCCGCCAATGGGAACATAGAGCACCAGCGGGTCGCGGCTGAGCACATGCAGCGACATCTCGATCCCACCATCGAGATCGGACAGCGGTCCGTGTTTCGGCAGGAGGAAGGGAACGCGTTTGCGCACCGACCCGCGCAGCTTGCTTTTGGTCCGATGCACGCGCCGCGCCGCCAAAAGCAACAGGCGCGTACCGGTCGATCCAGCTGGACCGACCAGTTCCTCGAACCCTTCCTGCTTGTCCTGATCCATGCCGCCTATCCCGCCATGGCGATCATAGGGTCTGGTTGTCGCCCGATGCAACCAACGGCTTCACCCGGCATAGAGGGAGCACAAGCCGCCGTCGAGGCCGGTCGTCCCCTGCTTTTCGAGCCGCCTGCATTAAACCCCGCACCCACATCTGCTAGCGTGCGGGCATGAACATGCACACTTCAGCAGAAACCGACGCCCCAGAGGTGACACCGTCTGCGCCCGTCGGCAGCGTCACGCCGATGATGGAGCAGTTTATCGAGATCAAGGCGGCGAACCCGGATTCTCTGCTGTTCTACCGCATGGGCGATTTTTACGAGCTGTTCTTCGACGACGCCGAAAAGGCGAGCAAGGCGCTGGGCATCGTCCTGACCAAGCGCGGCAAGCACCAGGGTAACGACATTCCGATGTGCGGCGTGCCGGTGCATGCGGCCGACGACTATCTGCAAAAGCTGATCGGCCAAGGTTTTCGCGTTGCCGTCTGCGAGCAGATCGAGGACCCGGCGGAAGCCAGGAAGCGCGGCGGCAAATCGGTCGTACGCCGTGACGTGGTGCGCCTGGTGACGCCCGGCACCATCACCGAGGACAAATTGCTGGCGCCGTCGGAATCGAGCTTCCTGATGGCGCTAGGGCGGGTGAAGGGCGGCAACAGCGGTGACGCCTTCGCCCTGGCCTGGATCGAGATCTCGACCGGCGTCTTCCGCGTCGCCGAAACCACGACCGACCGCCTGCTGGCCGATGTCTTCCGCGTCGACCCGCGCGAGCTGATCGTCGCCGAGCCGGTGTTTTACGATCCCGAGTTGAAGCCGGTGTTCGACGTCATTGGCCGCGTTGCCAGCCCGCAGCCGCCGTCGCTTTTCGATTCGGCTTCGGCAGCGGGGCGGATCGCGCGTTTCTTCGAAGTGGCGACGCCGGACAGTTTCGGCGCCTTCTCGCGCGCCGAATTGTCGGCGATCTCGGGCGCCATCGCCTATGTCGAAAAGACGCAGAAGGCCGAGCGGCCGCCTTTGTCGCGTCCCGAACGCGAGGAGCAGGGCTCGACGCTGTTCATCGATCCTGCGACACGCGGCAATCTGGAACTGTTGCGCACGCTGTCGGGCAGCCGCGACGGCTCGCTGTTCAAGGCTATAGACCGCACGGTCACCGGCGGCGGCGCCAGGCTGCTCGCCGACCGGCTGATGGCGCCGCTGACTGACCCGGCGGCGATCGGCGCCAGGCTCGATTCTGTGTCGTTCTTCCGTGCGGAGACGCAGCTTTGCCAGGCGGTGCGGTCAGGCCTGAAGAGCGTCGCCGACATGCCGCGGGCGCTGTCGCGGCTGGCGCTCAACCGCGGCGGCCCGCGCGATCTCGGCGCGCTGCGTGCCGGCTTCGAAGCGGCGGCCACCATTGCCGAACTGTTCGGAACGGCCGTCCTGCCCGCGGAGCTGACAGCGGCACTTGCCGCGATAAAGGCGCTGCCGCGTGCGCTGGCCAAGCATCTGGCCCAGGCTCTTGGCGAGGAACTGCCGCTGCTCAGGCGCGACGGCGGCTTCGTGCGCGGCGGCTACCATGCCGAGCTCGACGAAATGCGGGCGCTGCGCGACGAATCGCGCAAGGTGATCGCCGGACTGGAGCGCTCGCTGATCGAGGAGACCGGCATCCGCTCGCTGAAAATCCGGCACAACAATGTGCTGGGCTATTACATCGAGGTGACGGCCAACCACCATTCAATCATGACCGGAAGCGACGGCGCCAAGGCGCGCTTCATCCACCGCCAGACCATGGCCAACGCCATGCGTTTCACCACGACCGAACTTGCCGAACTCGAGACCAAAATCGCCAATGCCGCCGACCGGGCGCTGAGCATCGAGCTTGCCGCTTTCGACACGCTGACGACAGAGGCGGTCGCCGAGGCGCAAAAAATTCGCACCGGCGCCGATGCGCTTGCCGTACTTGACGTGTCGGCGGCGCTCGCGCTGTTGTCGGAGAGTGAAGCCTGGTGTCGGCCGCTGGTCGATTCCAGCCTCGCCTTCGATATCTCGGGCGGACGCCATCCGGTGGTGGAACAGGCGCTGCGGCGCTCGGGCGAAGGGCCGTTCGTCGCCAATGATTGCGATCTGTCGCCGCAAGACGGGGCCAAGGCCGGCGCGATCTGGCTGCTCACCGGTCCGAATATGGGCGGTAAGTCGACCTTCCTGCGGCAAAACGCACTGATCGCCATCCTCGCCCAAACCGGTTCCTTCGTGCCGGCGACGTCGGCCCATATCGGCGTTGTCGACCGGCTGTTCTCGCGGGTCGGCGCCTCGGACGATCTGGCGCGCGGCCGTTCGACCTTCATGGTCGAGATGGTAGAGACGGCGGCGATCCTCAACCAGGCCGGCGAACGGGCGCTGGTGATCCTGGACGAGATCGGTCGCGGCACCGCCACGTTCGATGGCCTGTCGATCGCCTGGGCGGCAGTCGAGTATCTGCACGAGAAGAACCGCTGCCGGGCGATCTTCGCCACTCATTTCCACGAAATGACGGCACTCTCCGGCAAGCTGCCGCGACTGCACAATGTCACGATGCGGGTCAAGGAGTGGGAAGGCGACGTCGTCTTCCTGCACGAGGTCGGCAAGGGTGCCGCCGATCGCTCCTATGGCGTTCAGGTCGCTCGCCTTGCCGGTCTGCCGGAAGCGGTGGTCGGCCGCGCCAAAGAGGTGCTGCATCAGCTCGAGGAAGGCGATGTCTCCGGCAAGGCCAACCGACTGGTCGACGATCTGCCGCTGTTTTCGGTGGCAATGAAGCGGGAAGCGGCAAAGCCTGCGGAGAGCGACGCATTGGGCGCAGCGCTGGGTGAGATCAATCCAGACGAGATGACGCCGCGCGAGGCGCTGGAAGCGCTCTACCGGCTGAAGGGGCTGGCGGGGAAAACCTAGCCCGATTTCGGCCTTGACCAATTGTACCGATTGGTACAATGCTCGCCATCGCCTTTGCCGATGGGAGAATGACATGAGCCGTCCGCCGCTGCCGCCCTTCACCGCCGAGACCGCCGCGCAGAAGGCTCGGCTTGCCGAAGACGCCTGGAACAGCCGCGATCCCGAACGGGTTTCGCTCGCCTATACGCAGGACAGCACCTGGCGCAACCGCGCCGAGTTCGTCTCGGGCAGAAATGAGATCGTCTCCTTCCTCACGCGCAAATGGGCTCGCGAGCTCGACTACCGCCTGATCAAGGAGGTCTGGACCTGGAACGACAACCGCATCGCGGTGCGCTTTGCCTATGAATGGCGCGACGACAGTGGCCACTGGTTCCGCTCCTACGGCAATGAGAATTGGGAATTCGACGCGGCCGGGCTGATGCGTAGGCGCGTCGCCAGCATCAACGACCTGCCGATCGCCGAGGGTGAGCGCAAATATCACTGGCCGCTCGGCCGCCGACCGGACGACCATCCCGGCCTGTCCGAACTCGGATTTTAGAATATGATCCCTAGAGCTGTGTCGCGGTTTTCGGCAAAGATCATGCTCAAGCGGAAAAACTAGCGCATGCGCAGGATCGCGCCCGATCGCGCCGATTTGCTCTCCATCATCGGCGAGGTTTTCCGCGAACACGGCTATGAAGGGGCGAGCCTGGCGCGGATCGGTGCGGCGACCGGCCTAGGCAAAGGCAGCCTTTACCACTTCTTCCCCGGCGGCAAGGAAGAGATGGCGGCGGCTGTCATTGCCCATATAGATGGCTGGTTCGAGGAGAATGTCTTCGTGCCGTTGCAGGACAGGGCCTACCCTCGCACGGGTATCGATCGGATGTTCGAAGCGACCGACAGCTATTTCCGCTCGGGACGCCGGGTGTGCCTGATCGGCGCCTTCGCGCTGGACGAATCCCGCGACCTCTTCGCCATTGCGATCAAAAGCTATTTCGGCCGCTGGGTGGCGCATCTTGCCGAAGCGCTGACCCGAAGCGGGCACAGCGCTGCCAGGGCGGACGAACTCGCCGAAGAAACGGTCGGCGCCATCCAGGGCGCGCTCACGCTGGCGCGCGCCTTCGACGACACCGCAGTGTTTTCGCGCGCGTTGCGACGGGCGCGGGCGGCGCTCGGCTAGAGTGCTACAAGGGCTCGAAGCGGAAAGCCGTCTCGGTTCGAAAAACCCGGCCGACGCCGGGCGAATCAAGATGCGCGCCGGCGACGTAGCAGTCGTTGTTGGCCGCAAGCGCCAGCATTTGCAACCGGCTTGCCCTCGCCTGCTGCTGGTCTGCGTCGAATTCCCACGTGATCTCGGGTCGAGCGAATTGAAGCGACGGCACATGTACGATGTCGCCCCAGATCAACAGTGTTTCGCCTGCGCTCACAACGCGAAAGCAAGTGTGGCCGGCTTCATGGCCAGCGGAGCCGATCGTATCGATGTCAGCGCTGACGCGCTGTCCAGCATCGAGAGGCTGGGCGCGATCGTGGAAGCATTCCAGCCTCGCCACGTCGCGAAACATGCCGAGCTCAGCGCGCGGGACAAGCAGGCGAGAGAGCTGCGGGAAGCCGTCGCCACCATCGGCAAGGATGAGCCCGTGTATATGGTCGAGATGGGTGTGGGTGAAAGCAACAGTCCGAATCCGGTCGGTGGCGATCTTCGCCTCGCGCAGCGCCTCGGGCAGGTGCCCCATTGTCGGGTGCCAGGCGTTCGAAGCCCCTGTGTCGATCAGCGTGATGTCGTCGCCGTCATCGATGGCGAAGGCGTTGACCGACAGCCTGAGCGCACCGTCGACGAGCGGTACATGCGAGGGCAGGTTGTCACCGAATGTCCGGTCTCCGGGCTGGCGCAGCCGCCTGATTGGCATGTCGACGTAACCGTCGCGCAGCGACGTGACCGTCATGGCTCCGACTCTATACGCCGTATGATGATACCCGGTCGAAACCCGTTCCAATCTAGATCATCTCCAGCCCGCGCTTGCGCGTCGGCGGTGGAAAGGCGCGGTCGAGTTCGGCGAGGTCTTCGGCCGTCAGCTCGATGTCGAGCGCGGCAACATTCTGGCGGACATGCTCCTGGCTGCTCGCCTTCGGGATGGCGATGACACCGGGCTGCGCCATCACCCAGGCAAGCGCGATCTGTGCTGCCGTGGCGTTGTGGCGGGCGGCGATGGTTTCCAGCCTGGAATTGCGCGCCAGCGCGCCCTGCTCGACCGGCGAATAGGCCATCAGCGGGATGCCGCGCTGCCGGCTCCACGGTGCGAGATCGAATTCGGGGCCGCGCCGCGACAGATTGTAGAGCACCTGGTTGGTCTGGACATGATTGCCAGACGACAGGCCGGTCAGCTCCTCCATTTCGTCGGTGTCGAAATTGCTGACACCCCAGTGGCGTATCTTGCCGGCCTCCTTCAGCGCCTCGAAAGCCTCGACGGTTTCAGATAGAGGCACACTGCCCGGCCAGTGCAGGAGATAGAGATCGATGCGGTCGGTGCGCAGGCGCTTCAAGCTGTTTTCGCAGGCCCGCGCCACGCCGGCGCGCGAGGCATTGGACGGCAATACCTTGGAGACAAGAAAGAGTTCGTCGCGGCGCCCGGCAATGGCTTCCGCTACCACCTCCTCGGCGCCGCCGCTGGCATACATTTCAGCGGTGTCGATCAACGTGATGCCGAGGTCCAGCCCGAGCTTCAGGGCATTGACCTCGCCGGCGCGGCGGCGGGAATCCTCGCCCATCTTCCATGTGCCCTGTCCCAGCACCTGGACGGCCTCGCCCGAAGGCAGTGTGGTGGCTCTTATCGTCGATGGCATGTGGGCTCCTGGCGCCGTGTAATCGATGCGAATGGCATCACAAGCACGGAGAGAAATCCAGAATGAATCTCTCCGGCATGGCCGTTGCTGCCTTACTTCGCCGGATGGGCGGCGAGCCAGGCCTGCATCTTGGCGATCTCGGCTTCCTGCGCGGCGATGACATCTTCGGCCAGCTTGCGGATTTCGGGATCCTTGCCATTGGCGAGTTCCACCTTGGCCATGTCGATCGCGCCCCGATGATGCGGGATCATGCCGCGCACGAAATCGACATCGGCATTGCCGGAATATTCGATCATCATGTCGGTGTGCATCTTGTCCATCGCCGCCTTGTAGCCGTCGGTCGAAGGACCTTGCGCGCCCATCGCGCCCATGTCGTGTTTCATCTCTTCGGATTGCGCCGGGACGCTTTCGAGGAAAACGGCAAGCAGCATTCCCGCCGCCATCATCAAAAGCACGATTTTCTTAGCCAAGGTCATCCATGATCTCCTGTTGATTGAAATTCGTATCTGGGGGCTTTGCTCAGAGTTTCAACGTCCGCAGCCGCAATGCGTTGGCGATGACCGAAACCGAAGACAGGCTCATGGCCGCCGCCGCCAGCATCGGCGACAAAAGCGTGCCGGTGAGCGGATAGAGCACGCCGGCGGCAACCGGCACGCCAAGCACATTGTACAGGAAGGCGAAAAACAGATTCTGGCGGATGTTGCGGATCGTCCCCTGGGCGAGCGTTCGCGCCCTGACGATGCCGTTGAGATCGCCCTTGACCAGCGTAATGCCGGCGCTCTCGACAGCGACATCGGCGCCGGTGCCCATGGCGATGCCGACATCGGCGCTGGCCAGGGCCGGCGCGTCGTTGACGCCGTCGCCGGCCATGGCGATGCCGGCACCTTTCGCACGCAACTCCTCGACAAGGGCTGCTTTTTGTTCCGGCAGAAGGCCGGCGCGCACCTCGTCGATGCCAAGGCTTTTGGCGATGGCGCGCGCCGTGCGTTCATTGTCGCCGGTCGCCATGATGATCCGCAAGCCTCTGTCGTGCAGCGCCCTGATCGCCTCGGCTGTCGTTGCCTTGACCGGATCGGCGACCGCGACAATGCCGGCCAGTCTTTTGTCCACCGCAACGAACATCGCCGTCTTGCCTTCTGCCTGCAGCGCCTCGGCCCTGGCCGACAGGGAAGCGGTGTCGATGCCGACATCGGCCATCATGGCGGCGTTGCCGAGCGAAACCTTCCTGCCAGACACCGTGCCGGATACGCCCTTGCCGGTGATGGCGTCGAAGCCGCCGGCCTCAACGAGCGTCAGGCCGCGTTCGCCGGCGCCGCCGACAATGGCCTCGGCCAGCGGATGCTCCGAGCCTTTTTCCAGCCCGGCGGCGAGCGCCAGCAACTCATTCTCGGACAGGCCTTCGGCAGCGATGACATCGGTCAAGCGAGGCTTGCCTTCGGTCAAGGTGCCGGTCTTGTCGACGATCAACGTGTCGACCGAAGCGAAGCGCTCAAGCGCGGCCGCGTCCTTGATCAGCACGCCCGCGTGCGCCCCGCGCCCGGTGGCGGTCATGATCGACATCGGCGTCGCCAGGCCGAGCGCGCAGGGGCAGGCGATGATCAGCACCGAGACCGCCGAGACGATGGCAAAGATCAAGCTGGGTTCGGGACCGAGGATCGCCCAGGCGGCAAAGGCCGCGAGCGCGACCAGCACGACGGCCGGCACGAAGTAGAAGGAGACGCGATCGGCTAAACCTTGAATCGGCGCGCGCGAACGCTGCGCCTTTGCGACCAGCTCGACGATGCGCGAAAGCGTCGTTTCGGAGCCGACCTTTTCGGCGCGCATGATCAGCGAACCGTTCTTGTTGAGCGTGCCGCCGGTCAAGGCATCGCCTTTCGTTTTTTCGACCGGCAGCGGCTCGCCCGAGATCATCGATTCGTCGATGGAGGAACGGCCTTCCGTTACAGTGCCGTCGACCGGCACGGCGTCGCCCGGACGGAGGCGTAGGTGGTCGCCGGCCTTGACCGCAACGAGCGGCACGTCGGTGTCGGAGCCGTCCTCCCCGATCAGCCGTGCCGTCTTCGGCGCCAGGTCGAGCAGCGCACGGATGGCCGAGCCGGTCTTTTCGCGCGCCCGCAATTCGAGCACCTGACCGAGGAATACCAGCGCGACGATGACGGCGGCTGCCTCGAAATAGACCGGCACTGTGCCGCCATGACCGCGGAACTGGTGTGGAAAAATGTCCGGGAACAGAGTGGCCGCCACGCTGTAGAGATAGGCAGCGCCGACACCGAGCGAAATCAGCGTCCACATATTGGGGCTGCGGTTGACCAGCGACTCCCAGCCTCGGTGGAAGAACGGGAAGGCCGCCCACAGCACGACGGGGCTGGCCAGCGCCAATTCCAGCCAGACCATCGTTCGCCCGTCGACAAACGCCTGGAACGTCAGGCCGAGCATCGGCGCCATGGCAACGATCAGCAGCGGCAGGGACAGCACCGCGCTGACCCAGAACCGTCTGGTGAAGTCTACCAGTTCGGGGTTCGGGCCCTCATCGCCAGTGGGAACGCCCATCGGCTCAAGCGCCATGCCGCAGATCGGGCAGGAGCCGGGCTTGTCTCTTATCACTTCGGGATGCATCGGGCAGGTGTATTGCGTGCCTTTCCGCACTGGCGACGGCGTCGGCCTGTCACCGAGATAGTTTTGCGGCTCGGCCTCGAACTTCGCCCGGCAGCCGGCCGAGCAGAAATAGAAACCCTGGCCTTCGTGGCGGAAAAAATGCCTGGCGGTAGCGCGGTCGACACTCATGCCACAGACGGGGTCGGTGGCGGTCAGGTATTTTTCGGGCCCGGCGACGAATTTCGTACGGCAACCCTCGCTGCAGAAGTGAAAGAGACGGCCGCCATGCTCGGCCGTCGGCTTACCGGCTGCCGGATCGACGCTCATGCCGCAGACCGGATCGCGCACCACTGCTTCGGCGGCCGGCTCAGCAGCCTTTGCCGTACAGCAGTTGCCATCGGCCGCGTGCGCGTGGTGGTGATGCTCGGAATGCGCCATCGAAAAGTGCCTTATATCTGTCTGGGTGAGGAGGTAGTGCTTCCAGTAACTGGAAGGTCAAGGGGCGATTTCCACTTTTCGATCGTGGCCGTCATCGCGCACATCGAGGGAAAATCGCTTACGCAACTTTGTTCCCATGCTATGGACGCGCGTCCCACTGCATCGATCCCACCCAAATGAAATGCCTGATTATCAATCTCGATCGGTCCCGCGATCGCCTCGCCCATGTAACGGCGGAGTTCGCGCGCATCGGCATCGCCTTCGAGCGGGTCGCCGCCATCGATGCGCGAGATCGGCCGGATCTGGCCGAAATGCCGCAGGGCAAGAAGCATTTGCGCCTGGCCGACGCCGAGATTGCCTGCCTGCTCAGCCACCAACAGTGTTGGTCGACGATCGCTGCAGGTGAGGATGCTTACGCGGCGATTTTCGAGGACGATGTCGTTTTCCCGGACAAAGCCGGCGCTTTGCTTGCCGATGCGGGCTGGATTCCCGCCGATGCGGACATCGTCAAGTTGGAAACGTTCTTCAACCGGACCGTAATTTCACGCAAGCAAGTTGCCTGCGGCCACGGTTTTTCTGCGAGCAGACTGCACGGGCTCCATATCGGTACGGCGGGATACATCCTGTCCAGACAGGCCGCGCGGGACCTTCTTGCGGCAACGAATGAGATCAGCATTCCCGTCGATCACCTCATCTTCAATCCGCGTTTTGCTACCTCGTCCGACAAGGTCATTTACCAACTCGTCCCAGCATTGTGCCTGCAGGCACAATTCCTCGGCGACAGTCCGGTGAGATTGCCAAGCCTGCTCAAGCAGGAGCGAACAGAGGAATGGGTGGCAAGCGGGATAGGTAAACGGCGCCCCAGGCCAATCACCGCCAAGGTAAGGATCGAGACCAGGCGGTTGACGCGGCAGATCGCCGATCTCTTCCGGCTCCGGCGCGAGATGATCATCCCTTTCTGGTATCGCGGCCGACGCGTCCGTCCGCCCCATACACAGCGCCGTGAAAACGCGCTATAGACGCCGCGCAAAGGCGAGGCCCACCGGCAATCCATGGCAAAAATCTCCCTCAAGCTCGACGCGCTGATCGACAGCGAGGCTTTGCGCCGCGACATGACGGCGCTGATCTCGGCCGCCAGCGGCATCGAGCCCGGCGCGCGCGTCGGTGCGCTCCGGCTGCTGAAGGATCGGCTGACCGAGGGCCGCAAGGTTGCCGAGCGCATGCTGATGGACGATGGCAGCGGCACGGCCTGCGCCGCCCGGCTGTCGCATCTGATGGACGAGATCATCCGCGCCCTCTACGAGTTCGCCGCGACCCACGTCTACCGGGTGAAAAGCCCCTCGACCGCAGAGCGCATGGCGGTCGTTGCCGTCGGCGGCTATGGCCGCGGCACGCTGGCGCCGGGCTCCGACATCGACCTGTTGTTCCTGCTGCCCTACAAGCAGACGCCGTGGGGCGAACAGATCGTCGAATATATGCTCTATATGTTGTGGGACCTCGGGTTGAAGGTTGGCCACGCCACCCGCAACATCGACGAGTGTCTCAGGCTGTCGCGCAGCGATATCACCATCCGCACCACGATCCTGGAAGCGCGGTTCCTGTGGGGCGAACAGAAGCTCTTCGACGAATTGCTCACCCGCTTCGACCATGAAGTGGTGCGCACCACCGGACCGGAATATGTGCAGGCCAAGCTCGCCGAACGCGACGATCGCCATGCCAAGGCCGGCGAAAGCCGCTATCTGGTCGAGCCCAACGTCAAGGACGGCAAGGGCGGCCTGCGCGATTTGCAGACGCTGTTCTGGATCGCCAAGTATTTTTATCGCGTGCGCACCGGCGAGGAATTGGTCGAGAAAGGTGTCTTCACCGAGGCCGAGTACCGCGAATTCCAGAAGGCCGAAGACTTCCTGTGGGCGGTGCGCTGCCACATGCATTTCCTCACCGGCAAGCCAGAGGAACGGCTGCATTTCGATATCCAGCGCGAGATCGCCGAACGGCTGGGCTACACCACCCATCCCGGTCTGTCGGCGGTCGAGCGCTTCATGAAGCATTACTTCCTCGTCGCCAAGGATGTCGGCGACCTCACCCGCATCTTCTGCGCCGCGCTCGAGGAAGAGCAGGCCAAGCATGTGCCCGGCTTCAACCGCATCTTCCTCACCTTCCAGCGCCGCAAGCGCAAGCTGGCAGGCACGTCGGACTTCATTGTCGACAATCACCGCATCAACGTCGCCGACGACAGCGTGTTCGAGCGCGACCCGGTCAATCTGCTCAGGCTGTTCTGGTTCGCCGACAAGCACGGGCTGGAGTTCCATCCCGATGCGCTGAAGCTGCTCACCCGCTCGCTCGGTCTGGTCAACAAGTCGCTGCGGCGCGACGAGGAGGCCAACCGGCTGTTCCTCGACATCCTGACCTCGGACCGCAATGCCGAGCTTAATTTGCGGCGCATGAACGAGGCCGGCCTGCTCGGCAGGCTGATCCCCGATTTCGGCAGAATAGTCGCCATGATGCAGTTCTCCATGTACCACCACTATACGGTGGACGAGCACCTGATCCGCTGCATCGGCGTCTTGGCCGAGATCGAGCGCGGCGACGGCGAAAAGGTGCATCCGCTCTCGCACACGCTGATGCCGGGGCTAGAGAAGAGCCGCGAGGCACTCTATGTCGCGGTGCTGCTGCACGACATCGCCAAGGGCCGGCCGGAGGATCACTCAGAGGCCGGCGCCCGGATCGCACGCCGCATCTGCCCGCATATGGGGCTGTCGGCCGCCGACACCGAGACCGTCGCCTGGCTGGTCGAGAACCATCTGGTGATGTCGATGACGGCGCAGACGCGCGACCTCAACGACCGTAAGACGATCGAGGATTTCGCCTCGATCGTGCAATCGGTCGAGCGGCTGAAAATGCTGTTGATCCTGACCGTCTGCGACATCAGGGGTGTCGGGCCGGGCGTGTGGAACGGCTGGAAGGGCCAGCTCCTGCGCACGCTCTACTACGAGACCGAACTGCTTTTGACCGGCGGCTTCTCGGAAGTGTCGCGCGCCAAGCGGACGGCGGCGGCGCGCGAGCGGCTGGCCGAGGCGCTGGCCGATTGGCCGGACAAGGCCCGCAAGCGCTATGTCGGCCTGCATTACGAGAACTATCTGCTGACGGTCGACCTCCCCGATCAGCTGCGCCATGCCGAATTCATTCGCGAAGCCGACGCGGCAGGCAAGAAGCTCGCCACCGTGGTCAGGACCCACCAATTCGAGGCGGTGACCGAGATCACCGTGTTGGCGCAGGATCATCCGCGCCTGCTTTCGGTCATTGCCGGCGCCTGCGCGGGAGCCGGCGGCAACATCGTCGACGCGCAGATCTTCACCACGTCCGACGGTCGCGCGCTGGACATCATCCTGATCTCACGGGAATTCGACCGCGACGAGGATGAGCGCCGTCGCGCCGAGCGCGTCGGCCGGCTGATCGAGGACGTGCTGTCGGGCAAGAGCTGGTTGCCGGAGATGATCGAGAAGCGCACCCGGCCGCGGCGCGGCGCCAAGGTGTTCAAGATTCCGCCGCGCGCCGAAATCCGCAACACGCTGTCGAACCGGTTTTCGGTGATCGAGGTCGAGGGACTGGACCGGCCTGGGCTGTTGTCGGAAATCACCAGTGCGTTGTCCGATCTCTCGCTCGACATCGCCTCGGCCCACATCACCACCTTCGGCGAGAAGGTGATCGACACTTTCTATGTCACCGACCTGACGGGGCAGAAGATCGACAATCCGGCGCGCACCGCCGCCATCCACACAAGGCTGATCGCGGCACTTGAAGGCGTTGTCCCGGAGCGCGGCGGCAAGGCCAAGGCGGCGGCCGAGTGACCATCACTTTGTCCCAATCACCCCCTTTGTCCCAATCATCCCCTTTGTCCCAATCATCCAGGCAATCTCCCCGCGCATGAGCCTCGTCAAGAAATTCGCCACGGTTGCGTCCGGCACGCTGATGAGCCGCGCCCTTGGCTTTGGCCGCGAAATGCTGATGGCGGCCGCACTCGGCACCGGGCCGGTGGCGGACGCCTTCAACGCCGCCTTTCAGTTTCCCAACACGTTTCGCCGGCTGTTTGCCGAAGGCGCCTTCAACGCCGCTTTCGTGCCGCTGTTTGCCAAGGAGATCGAGACTCACG
This sequence comes from Mesorhizobium sp. LSHC412B00, assembly GCF_000503035.1. NCBI lineage: Bacteria > Pseudomonadati > Pseudomonadota > Alphaproteobacteria > Hyphomicrobiales > Phyllobacteriaceae > Mesorhizobium > Mesorhizobium sp. LSHC412B00. Next base: position 138,151 of record NZ_AYWB01000004.1, read on the forward strand.
GCACCGACGGCGCCAAGCGCTTTTCGGAGGAAGTGTTCGGCGTCCTGTTCACCGCACTTCTGGCGCTGACCATCGTCATGGAATTGGCGATGCCGCTGATCGTGCGCTATCTCGTGGCGCCGGGCTTTGCCGACACGCCGGGCAAATTCGAGACGACCGTCCTGCTGGCGACGATCATGTTCCCGTATCTCATCTGCATGTCGCTCGCAGCCATGATGGCCGGCATGCTGAATTCGCTGCGCCGCTATTTCGCGGCTGCCGTGGCGCCCGCATTCCTCAACATCATCCTGATTAGCGTGCTCGGCTACGCCTGGTACCACGGCATGGATGCCCGTGAGGTTGGTTTCAGCCTGTCCTGGGGCGTGCTGGCGGCGGGGCTGGTACAGCTCGCCATTGTCTGGGTGGCTGTGCGCAATGCCGGCATCGCCATCGGTTTTCGCCGGCCGAAGATGACGCCCAACGTCAAGCGCCTGCTGATCCTGGCGCTGCCGGCGGCGATCACCGGCGGCATCACCCAGATCAACCAGCTGATCGGCACGGCGATCGCGTCGGCGCAGGACAGCGCCGTGTCGTCGCTTGCTTACGCCGACCGCATCTACCAGCTGCCGCTCGGCGTCGTCGGCGTCGCGGTGGCCATCGTGCTGTTGCCGGAGCTGTCGCGGGCGCTGAAATCGGGCAATCTGGTCGAGGCGGCCAATCTGCAGAACCGCTCGGTCGAGTTCACCCTGTTCATGACCTTGCCGGCGGCGGCGGCCCTTTGGGTAATGGCGGAGCCGATCGTGCGGCTGGTCTATGAGCGCGGCGCCTTCGCCGCCAACGGCTCGACGCCGACCGTGGCCGCGATCCTGGCGATTTTCGGCCTCGGCCTGCCGGCCTTCGTGCTGATCAAGGCCTTCACTCCCGGCTATTTCGCCCGCGAGGACACGCGCACGCCGATGATGTTCGCCGCCATCTCGGTCGGCGTGAACGTGATCACCGCGCTGACGCTGTTCCCCAAAATGGGCGCGCCCGGCATTGCGGTGGCCTCGGCCGTCGCCGGCTGGGTCAACGCGGTGATGCTGCTTGCGGTGCTGATCCGACGTGGCCATTGGGGCCGCGACGTGCCGCTGTTGAAGCGCATTCCGCGTCTTGTGCTGTCGGCGGCGGTGATGGCGGTGGCGCTCTATTTCGCCGAGCATTGGCTGGCCGTCAGGCTCGGCCCCGGCTCGCCACTGGTGATCAAGGCCGTGACGCTTCTCTCATTGGTGGCCGGCGGGGCGCTGCTCTACTTCGTCACGGCTTTCGCCACCGGCGGCGCCGATTTCGGAATGATCCGGCGCAATGTGAAACGCGGCTCGGGCAAGGCAGCGGCGCCAGCGCCAAACGCCGATCTGGACGAATAGTCCGGGCGAGCTAACAGCAACACCGGTCTTGATCCTCTCCGCCCCTTCGTCCATAAGCGCGCCGTCGCAAGACTTTCGCCGCGCGTGGTTTCCAGCCGCGTGATTGGCTCCGAAAAGTCTGCAACTTTTCGGAATCACGCTTATACGGCCCTCCACAAGCCATGAGGACATCATGACCGCCTTCAAACAGCTCGTCTTTTCCGGGGTACAGCCGACCGGCAATCTGCATCTCGGCAACTATCTCGGCGCCATCAAGAAATTCGTCGCCCTGCAGGACACGTCAGACTGCATCTATTGCGTCGTCGACCTGCATTCGCTGACGGCACAGCTCGTCCATGACGACCTCGCCGACCAGACCCGCTCGATCACCGCGGCCTTCCTTGCCTCCGGCATCGACCCGAAGAAGCACATCGTCTTCAACCAGTCGCGGGTGATGCAGCATGCCGAGCTTGCCTGGATCTTCAACTGCGTGGCGCGCATCGGCTGGATGAACAAGATGACGCAGTTCAAGGACAAGGCCGGCAAGGACCGCGAAAATGCCTCGCTGGGCCTGCTAGCCTATCCCTCACTGATGGCGGCCGACATCCTGCTCTACCGCGCCACCCATGTGCCGGTGGGCGAGGATCAAAAGCAACATCTGGAGCTGACCCGCGACATCGCGCAAAAGTTCAACAATGACTTTTCGAGCCGCATCGCCAGCCTTGGCGTCGGCGTCGAGATGCAGGTCGGCGAGGAGACGGTAAACGGGTTCTTCCCGATAACCGAACCGGTGATCGGCGGGCCGGCGGCGCGCATCATGAGCCTGCGCGACGGTTCGAAGAAAATGTCGAAGTCGGACCCGTCCGACCTGTCGCGTATCAATTTGACCGACGATGCCGACACCATCTCGAAGAAGATCCGCAAGGCCAAGACCGACCCGGAAGCGTTGCCAAGCGAAGTCGACGGCCTGGAAAGCCGCCCGGAAGCGGAAAACCTGGTCGGCATCTATGCCGGGCTGGCCGAGATGTCGAAGGCGGACGTGCTGAAGGAGTTCGGCGGCCAGCAGTTTTCCGTGTTCAAGCCGGCGCTTGCCGACCTTGCCGTGGAAAAACTGGCGCCGATCGCCGGCGAGATGCGCCGCATCGAAGGCGACCGCGCCCATGTCGACGCGGTGCTGAGAGACGGCGGCGAACGCGCCGGCGCGCTGGCTGAGACCACGATGAAGACGGTACGCGACATTATAGGCCTGTTGCAGGGCTGATCCTACCGTCAGTGCACCGCACCATTCTGGCCCAAGGCCGGCGGCTTGCCGCCGGTCTGTCGCGGTGGCAGATTGCGGCCGAAAACATCGAGTAGATAGACATGGTCTCCAAACGCCTCAGTCGCGAAGCCGGCCATCGCAGGAAATTCCTGACGATCATCGACGACACGCCGGAGTGCGAGCGCGCCGTCGCGTACGCCTCCAAGCGGGCGCAGAGCACCAGCGGCACGCTGGTGCTGCTCTACATCATCACACCGGACGACTTTCAGCACTGGCTGGGCGTCGAGAAGATCATGCGCGAGGAAGCCAACGCCACGGCGCGCGCGGCACTCGACGGCTACGCCAACAAGGTGCGCCAGAAGCTCGGCATCGAGCCCGAGATGGTGGTGCGCGAAGGCAAGCCGACCGAGGAGATCCACAAGCTGATCGAGGAAGACCAGGACATCGCCATCCTGGTGCTGGCGGCAGGTGCCGGCAAGGAAGGACCCGGGCCGCTGGTCGGGGCTGTTGCTGGCAAGGGCGCCGCCTTCCCTATTCCCGTCACAGTGGTGCCGCAGAACCTTTCCGACGAGGAGATCGACAGCCTCGCATAGAGAGTGATGCCGGAAAGTGTGAAGCGGTTCGGATAACATCACGATCCTGGATTTATAGCCCGCGCGGGATTCATCCCCAGCCAGTAAAAACATTCCGCCAGCCAGCCATTTTGAGCGATGCGTTTCGCTTGAATGTCCAGCAGATTGAGCCTATTTAGAACTATTCCAAACTAGCTGCCCGACTGGGGCACGGAGACGGCCATGTTCATCCAGACCGAATCGACGCCGAACCCGGCAACGCTGAAGTTCCTGCCCGGCAAGGAAGTGCTTGTCGAAGGCACCGCCGATTTCCGCGACGCCGACAGTGCAGCCAGCGCCTCGCCGCTGGCCGGCCGCCTGTTCGAGATCCCCGGCGTGACCGGCGTCTTCTTCGGCTATGACTTCATCACCGTGACCAAGGACGGCCCGGACTGGCAGCACCTGAAGCCGGCCATCCTCGGCGCCATCATGGAGCATTTCATGTCGGGCGCGCCCGTCATGGTCAACGCCGGCCCCGCCGCCGAGACCAGCCAGACCGGCGAATTCTACGACAAGGCCGATGAGCAACTGGTCATCACCATCAAGGAATTGCTCGACACCAGGGTGCGCCCGGCGGTTGCCCAGGATGGCGGCGACATCACCTTCCGCGGCTTCGAGAACGGCACCGTGTTCCTGCACATGAAGGGCGCCTGCGCCGGCTGCCCGTCCTCGACGGCGACGCTGAAGCACGGCATCCAGAACCTGCTCCGCCACTTCGTGCCGGAAGTACAGCAGGTCGAGCAGGTCTCCTAAGACCCCTTCACGCATTCGAGCGAGCAACAAAAAACCGGGCCAGATTGCCCGGTTTTCTGTTTTGGACGTCCGTTGTTGCCTAGACGGTCCGCGTACGAAGGGTAACGCCTACTTTGACCATGATCTTCCCGAAAACCGGTTCCACTTTTCGCTTTCGTGGACCTCGGTTCCGGATCATGGTCCTACATCACGATGACCTTGGCGCCGACCGACGTGCGGTCGTAGAGGTCGATGATGTCCTGGTTCATCAGCCGGATGCAGCCTGACGACATCGCCTTGCCGATCGAATTCCATTCCGGACTGCCGTGCAGGCGGTAGCCCATATCACCGCCCTTGTTGAACAGATACATGGCGCGCGCGCCGAGCGGGTTCTTCAGGCCCGGCTCCATGCCGCTCGCGAACTTCGCTAGCTCCGGCTGGCGCTGGATCATCTGCCGCGGCGGCGTCCAGGTAGGCCATTCGCGCTTCAGCGCGATATGGGCGGTGCCGTGCCATTCAAAGCCTTCGCGGCCGACGCCGATCCCGTAGCGGATCGCCCGGCCGTCGCCTTCGACGAAGTAGAGAAACTTGTTCTGGGTATCGACGACAATGGTGCCCGGCTTTTCCGAGGTGTCGTAGTTTACCTCTTGCCGGTGGTACTTCAGCGGCACCCTCTCGATCGGGATGCGCGGCAGTTGGTAGCCTGCATCGTTCACCGAACCGTAGTTGTTGGTGAACAGCTGCGAGCCGATCGTGCTGCAACCCGAGATCGCGGCCGACAACGCAAGTGCGGCGACGATTGCAAATGACTTCATGCGCATGAAATGGTCCGATGCCCCGCCAAGATGTCGCGACACGTTACGGCCGCTTTTCCTGAAATCATTCATGCTGGCATTTGCTTTGCTTGCCAAGCGCGCGATGCCTATATGCAGGAGCTTACGTGCCGGTAAGCCGTCAACTATGGCATTTCGGCAACAGGACTCACGGGATTGTGAAGGAAAAACAATGGTCGGTCCTGTCGGATAGCCTAGAATCAGGGAACCACATCGAGGAATCACAATGAATGTAGGCGACGCCGCGGCGCGGTCCGGCCTGCCGGCCAAGACCATCCGCTACTATGAAGAGATCGGCCTGATCGCCCCGGCGCGCGCCGGCAATGGCTATCGCGATTATTCCAGCGACGACATTCATCGGCTGGCCTTCCTGCGCCGCGCTCGCAACCTCGGCTTTTCAATCGACGATTGCCGCCAGTTGATGGCGCTCTACCGCGATCGCAGCCGCGCCAGCCACGATGTGCGCGAGATTGCCGCCGCCCATGTGAGCGCCATCGAGGAAAAGGTGCGCGAGCTGCAATCGATGCGCACGACCTTGCAGACGCTGATCCAGGCCTGCCATGGTGACGACCGGCCGGATTGCCCGATTTTGGATGACATTGCGGGGGCTGCGCAGGCCGCAGACAGGCGGGCCACGGTTTGAAGCACGGGCGCCGGGATAGACTGGGCGCCGGACGCGCAAGAAAAACCTCCAAAGGTCTATATCTCATTTGGCTAAAATTACGGAACGTCCAATGGACAAGAACGGAACCAAAGCGGTTACATCAGACCTTTGCGCTCACGACGCAAGACTTTAGTCCGGCCGATTTATAGCTAAGAACGGAAGTCGATCGGCACGACATAGGGCCGCTGCGGATCAATACCAGACTGCACCCAGACGAATATGGTGCGATCGCGGAAGACGCTCGGATCTGCCGCCGCCCTTGGGTTGTCAACGATAGAATCGCCTTCCAACATGAGATTGTCTGGTTGGCGAACTTCAAACCCGAGAGACCGCTAAGGGCGTCCAATGAGCGAGAATGTCGGCCTCATTATTTATCCGGTACCCAGCCTAGTCGCGACCCTGCTTAACCGGGAGCGAACAAAGGGCAGTCCTTTGACAGAGGAAGAAGTGATCCAAATCCGCGACACCTGCCCGGCGATCGCGATGCCTCCCGACGTTGCTCGACAGGTGGATGAGTCACGAGGCTATCTCGATATTGATCCAGAAAATTGCTGGGAAGAATGGCAACGAGTTCGGAAGGAACTGGCCGAAAGTTAAGGCATTATGGAGCATAACTCACCAAATATGATGATGTTTGCCACCGTTGGCGGCGGATTCATTGTGCTGGATCCGCGCCGTCACTGATTAACGTTGAAGGCGCTCTGCTGATTATCTCGCCTTCAAGCGCCTGATAAAACGGGAATTTGATATCAATGTATGGCGTCGGAACTCCATTCTTGCCCGCATATTGGACCAGTCTTCCCGTGCCACGGCTCTTCCGCGCTGAACGCCCGAAAAGGTCACTATATCGGCGCGGCGTCACTCCGAAGAAATGTTCAAATATGACAGAGGGGTAGTCTCGATATTTGCCACGATCGCCGCCCTCCACCAGAAGCGCATCAGCATGTAGATCAAAAGCTAGGCTCTTTGGGTACGGCTCCAAAAACACAACCCGCTCTATCCCGCTTGCTATGATGTGCTTTGCGCACATATGGCATGGGAAAGTAGTGCAATGGAGTGTGCCGCCTTTAACGGCAACACCAAGCCGAGCAGCGTCAGAAATTGCAGACATTTCAGCGTGGACGATACGACCGTATTCGAGTGCATCCATGAACTGACTGTCTTCAATTTTGGGATCAGAAAGCAGAGCATCGATGTCTGCGTCGGGCTGGATTACGCGGATTATCTCACTCAGAATTTCACGTTTCCTTTGGTCATTTGAGTCCACTCCACGCACGTACTCACGGTCATCGAATGCCTCGTCGCACCAATATGTTCCCCCTGTGGCCTTGGGAACTTCGTTGGACCCGAGCGACACGACCTCACCTGTTTTGGAAAATATTGCGGCTCCAACTTGCCTGGAGAGGTCCAAAGTTCGAAGTGCAGCCGCCTTGGCTAAAAACATGCCGTATTCCATATGTGTCGGTGAGATAATGTTTGAGCCAAAGATAAGCTCACACATTCTCTCCACCTGGTCCTTGACCGTCTGCGGCGAATCCAAATTGATAATCAGGTCGGCGTCATGAAATATCTTGGCTACCCTCTGTCCATGCGCTTGCCCGACCTCGTTTTCATCATCTTGTATTATTTTTTCGGCGAGGTCACGGTAGCGATAAGGTCCAGATTCGTTCTTACTGTGAGCAAAATCCCTTGAAAGAAAATCTACCCGTGATCCCCTGCGAGAATATATAGACACTTGAAAGAATAATCGTCCATATGCAGATCGGAGGAGGTCAATTTCCTCTTTTCGTTTAAATTGATGCAGAAGGTATACAGTTCGAGAGAACTTATCGTCTTTTTGAATGCGAATGCGCTGGCGAACTATCCTAGCTATTGCTGAAACCGCCAGAACGTCATCGGTAAATTCTGCCCTAAGTTGATTTCCGTACGCAATGTATGAGCGGAAGCGTTTGAACCTATCTCTTCGTTCTAGTTCGATGCCGGGAGTTATGTAATTCTGCATTATATCAAATATATCGGTGACTTTGATTTCAACAACACGATAGTTTCGCTGCTCGAAATAGGTCCTAAACTCCTTTACAGCGGGTATATGGTCAGCGCCAATTGGCGCGACAAATCCGAAGAACATTTCCGGGAATTCGATTCGTGAAATAGCAGTGGATGTACTCATTTTGTTCTCCCCTCCCACGCTTTTTTATGGTATGGTATAGATCAACGCTAGATTGATGGTGATTCGTTATGAAGCGACCGACGCGACATTCACGGCACGATCTCGCAATCTCTAGCCAGGCGCTTTTGATTCGCCATCAGGCTCATCTTGATGGTTGGCGCAACGAAAGATCACTTTCGCGCGCCGAGGAATATCATATCTCTGATGACGAGACTGCGCCTGCCCCCGGCGCAACGACTCGTGTATTATGCGAGCCTCCGTCAGAATAGTCGAGCTACGCCTCCAGACTGACTTGCCGGACGCCGATCACATCCATGCACATCATAAAGAACGCGGCGGTGAAGCTGCCACGGTTTATCTTGTTTGCCAAGTTGCGGTCGCTGTCATGCGCGCCGCGATCCTTCAGCTTTTCCGCCAGAACGGCATACGTTTACAATCCATTTCCAAAAACAGGTTCAAACCGTGAACAAAATCTGGCATGGTGCCGGCCATGCCGATCATTTCGCCAATTCCCCTCAATCCCCTCATCGACGGCCGCCAGTCCGAACGCGCCATGCTGGTGCGGCGCGGCGTGCAGAGGCTGTTGATGCAAATGGGCATGCATGTGCTGCCCGAACTGTCGCTGGCCACCGGGCGGCGCGCCGACCTTGTGGCGCTGACCCGGCAGGGCGATATCTGGATCATCGAGGTCAAATCCTCGATCGAAGATTTTCGCGTCGACCGCAAATGGCCTGATTACCGGCTGCACTCCGACCGCTTCTTCTTCGCCACGCATCCGGGCGTGCCCTCGGAGATCTTCCCCGAGGAATGCGGCTTCATCCTGTCCGACGGCTACGGCGCCGAGATTTTGCGCGAGGCGCCCGAGCACCGGATGGCGGCGGCAACGCGCAAGGCGCTGATGCTGCGCATTGCACGGGCGGGTGCGGCGCGGCTGCTGGCGGCGGAACTGGCGGGTGTGGCGGTGCCGGCGCTGGCGGGGGAGAGCGAGTAGACGAAGCTCAAGTTCCTCGCCCCACGAAGTGGGGCGAGGAACCCAAGAACACCTACTCCACCTCTTCCTCCGCCCCCGCAGCTGGCGCCACCAACAGCACGGCGGCACCCAGCAGCGCTGCAACGAAGGACCCCGCCAGGATGCCGACCTTGACGGTGTCCTGCAGCGCCATGTCGTTGGCGAAGGCGAGCAGGCCGATGAACAGGCTCATGGTGAAGCCGATGCCGCAGAGCAGCGAAATGCCGATCATGTGCAGCCAGCCGGCATTGACCGGAAGGTCGGCGAAGCCGAGACGGATGGCAAGCGCCGACGAGCCGAAGACGCCGGCCAGCTTGCCCAGCACCAGGCCGGCGGCAACGCCGAGCGTCAGCGGCTCGACCAGGGCAGAGGCGCTGAGGCCGGCCAGCGACACGCCGGCATTGGCAAAGCCGAAGATCGGGATGATGACGAAGGGCACGATCTTGTGCAGGCCGTGTTCAACCCGGTGCAGCGGCGAATGGTCGAGATCGTGGCCGCTGCCGGGAGACACCTGGAGCGGGATGGTCAGCGCCAGCGCGACGCCGGCCAGCGTGGCATGCACGCCCGATTTCAGAACCAGCACCCACAGCACGGCGCCGAGCACTAGGTAGGGCGTCAGCCTCGTCACCCGCTTGCGGTTGAGCACGATGAGCACCGCGATGACGGCGAAGGCGGCGCCGAGATAGGCGAGCGACAAGCCGCTTGTGTAGAAGATGGCGATGATGATGACGGCGCCGAGATCGTCGATGATGGCGAGCGCGGTGAGAAAGATCTTGAGCGACGCCGGCACGCGGTTGCCGAGCAGCGACAGTACGCCGAGCGCAAAGGCGATGTCGGTGGCGGTCGGGATCGCCCAGCCGGAGAGCGCGGCGGCGTTGTTGCGGTTGATGGCGACATAGACCAGCGCGGGAACCAGCATGCCGCCGGCGGCGGCGACGCCCGGCAACACGCGGCGCGGCCAGGTCGAGAGCTGACCGTCGAGCATCTCGCGCTTGATCTCGAGGCCGACCAGCAGGAAGAACACCGCCATCAGCCCATCATTGATCCAGTGCGACACGCTGAGCGGGCCGAGATAGGCGTGGAGAGCGGCGAAATAGGTTCCGGCCAATGGTGAATTGGCGACGATCAGCGCAAGGGCTGCCGCAACCATCAGGATGATGCCGCCCGCCGCCTCGCCGTCGAGGAATTCGCGAAGGATGGATTTCGGCTGCTTGTCGCGCATGTGTGCTCCGTTGCCGGGTTTTCCGGCGGCGTTATTGCCGATGATGGGCAAAGGTCGATGGCACGGCAAGCGCAACTGTTTCCAGCGTTGGCGCCGCCCCAACCAATCCGCTTGGCGCTGCGGCGGACGCATAGGGGGAGAGAAGTGTCACCTATGTATCCGGTTCAAAGTGTTACCCATCTATCGGCTGGNGCGGCGGACGCATAGGGGGAGAGAAGTGTCACCTATGTATCCGGTTCAAAGTGTTACCCATCTATCGGCTGGACAGCAGCTTCAGCCTCGCCGTCGTCTCCTGCAACGCCGGCGATTGGCGAAGCCGGCGATGAGAGCGCCCCTCTCCCCCGTCTCTATACGGGGAGAGGACGCCGGCAGGCAGGTGAGGGGCAGCGCTGAGGTCGGCAATTGGCGGCCGGCGCCGCCGGCGCGTGAACCTCAGCGTGGTGCGCGCTTGGCGAGTATGCGCTGCAGCGTGCGGCGATGCATGTTGAGCCGGCGCGCGGTTTCCGACACGTTGCGGTCGCACATTTCGTAGACGCGCTGGATGTGTTCCCAGCGCACGCGGTCGGCCGACATCGGATTTTCCGGGGGGGCGGCGCGCTCGCCGGCGGTGCGGGTGAGCGCTGCAAACACGTCGTCGGCGTCAGCCGGCTTCGACAGATAGTCGATGGCGCCGAGCTTCACCGCGGTCACCGCGGTGGCGATGTTGCCGTAGCCGGTGAGGATGACGGTGCGGGCATCGTCGCGCTTCTCGCGGATGGCGGCGACGACGTCGAGGCCGTTGCCGTCGCCGAGCCGCATGTCGACCACCGCATAGGCCGGCGGGTGGGCGCGCGCCTTGGCCACTGCCTCCTCGACGCTCTCGGCCGTCTCGACCACGAAACCCCTGGTTTCCATGGCGCGGGCCAGCCGCGTCAGGAACGGCTTGTCGTCGTCGACGATGAGCAGCGAGGTGTCCTCGCCTTCAACCATTGCGCCAATTGCTTCTTCGCCAGTCATTATCTTAAAAAATCCTGCTGCCTTAATTTTACGCAGATATAGTTCCTGAACGCCATTGTCCAATTTTGCCGCCTCCGCCAGGCTTTTACGCGGTGTCGAACATCGAGATCCCCACCGATTCCGGGTTGAGGAAGACGGTGCGGGGCCACGATATCTGCACGATGGCGCCCTCGCCCAGCCCGCTCGAATTGCGGAAATCGAGCGTGGCGCCGGAGCGTTCGAGCAAGGTCTTGGCAATGAAGAGCCCGAGTCCAAGGCCACCGCCGGCCTCGTTGCCCTGGCGTGTCGACATATAGGGCTCGCCGATGCGATCGATGATTTCGGGGGGAAAGCCCGGCCCGTCATCGATGATCGAGAAGGTGACGTCAAGTTCGTCCCAGCTCCATCGCACCGTCACACTGTTGCGGGCGAAGTCGACGGCGTTCTCGACAAGATTGCCGAGGCCGTAGATGACCCCGGGGTTGCGTCGTCCCACCGGTTCGGGGCCGACGCGCTCGCCCGGCCGAAGCTTGATCGAGATGCCGAAATCGCGGTGCGGCGCGGTCACCTCCTCGACCAGCGAGGTCAGCGGCAGACGCGACAGATGCGCCTCGCCCTCGGAGGACAGGCTGGTCAGCCGCTTCAGGATCTCGCGGCAGCGCTCGCTCTGCGACCGCAGAAGTTTGACGTCCTCACCGTATTTTGGGTCGTCGCCAAGTGCCTTTTCCATCTCCTTGGAGACAAGGGCGATGGTGGCGAGCGGCGTGCCGAGTTCGTGCGCGGCGGCGGCGGCAAGCCCATCCAGAGCCGACAGATGCTGCTCGCGCTGCAACACCAGTTCGGTGGCGGCAAGCGCATTGGCGAGCAGGCGGGCTTCCTCGGCAACGCGGAAGGCATAGATGGCAGTGAAGGCGATCGAGGAAAACACCGCCATCCATATGCCGGCGACATAGATGAATGGCATGGGCAGAGGCGCGCCCTCATACCATGGCAGCGGCTGGTGGAAGAAGACCAGCAACGTGGCCGCCGCCATGACCAGCGCGCCGAGCACCGCAGTTAGCCGCAGCGGCAGCGACGCCGCCGAGATGACGACGGGCACGGTCATCAGCACCGAGAACGGGTTGGTGAGGCCGCCAGTCAAAAAGAGCAGGCCGGCAAGCTGCAGGCTGTCGAAGGTCAGGATGAAAAAGGCTGAGAACGGGGTCAGCCGGTGCGCTGCCGGATAGCGGAAGGTCAGCACCAGGTTAAGCCAGGCCGAGCAGGCGACCAGCGCGAAGCAGAGGCTGACCGGCAGCGGGAATTTGAGCCCATAGGCGACGACCAGCACCGCCAGGCTCTGGCCCACGATGGCCAGCCAGCGCAGCCGGATCAGCGTGTTGAGGCGCAGCCGCTGGCTTTGCTGGAAGTCTGGCGCGTGCACGATGTTGATCATGGCCAAGGATTATAGCCGGGAAAGGACGAGCGCTAGGTCCCTCGCGGTTTGGCGCGGGCGGTGGCCGCAGCGAGCAGCGGATTTTCCGGCCAGACATGGCGGGGATAGCGGCCGCGCATGTCGGTGCGCACATCGGCCCAGGAGCCGCGCCAGAAGCCGGGCAGGTCGCGCGTCGTCTGGATTGGCCGGTGCGCCGGCGACAACAGCTCGAGCGTCAGCGGCACGGTGCCGTTGGCGATTGCCGGATGGCGGTCAAGGCCGAACAGTTCCTGCACGCGGATGGCCAGCACCGGCCATTCGCCGTCATAGCGGATCGGCACATGGCTGCCGGACGGCGCGTCGAAATGGGTCGGCGCCAGTGTGCCGATCTTGCGCTGCAAATCATGCGGCACCAGCGCCATCAGGCCCGACGACAGCGTGCCGGGGTCGATGGCGGCGAAGGACGCCTTGCCCGACAGGAACGGCAGCAGCCAGTCGTCGAGGCGTTCGAGCAGGGCGGCTTCCGAAACATCGGGCCAGGGCGCGCCGAGGCCGCGATGCAGCCAGCCTAGGCGCTGGCGCAGCGTCTCGCCGTCCTTGCCCCATTCCAGCAGCGACAGGCCGTGCTCGCGCAAGGCATCCAGGATGGCGCGGTCGGCGTCTGTTCCAGTTGGTGCGGGCAGCATGCGCTCCGACAAAGTGATGGCGCCGAGCCTGGCGGTCTCGCGCACGCGCACCGCGCGCCGCTCGCGGTCGAAGCTTGTCTCGCGGCGCGTCTCGATCCTGTCGGCGAGAGCGGCACGGATGTCGGTCTCGTGGACCGCGGCCGCGGCGGTTATACGGGCGTTTTGCGCCTTGCCTTGCAGATCGGCGACGACCAGCCAGGTCTCGCCGGCCAGCGGATCGGCGGCGTCGACCATTGCACCGGAGCCATTGGCCAGCACAAAACGGCCGCGCTCACCGCGCGCTTTTGCGACACGGTCCGGCCAGGCGTGGATGAGGAGAAGACCGGCAGAAGCGGTTTCGCTGCTCTTGGCGCCGCCCGCCTCCTTCGCCAATCGCCCGGCAAGCTGCCTTGCCGCAACGGCGCGCGGTGACTTTTCGGTGCGGAAGCGCATCAAGCGCCGTTCGAGGTCGGCGCCGTCGCCGCCGAGACCACGCTCGGTGAGCAGGACGGCTAGCATCGCAGCCTCGAGCGCGTGGCCGCCGCCAGCGGCTTCAGCGACCATGTGTGCGAGCCGCACGGGCAGGGCCAGCTTGCGCATCGCGCCGCCCGCCTCCGTCAGCCGGCCGGCCGCATCGATGGCGTGCAGCGCCAGGAGCAGCGCCCGCGCCTCGTTGAGCGCGGGAATGGGCGGCGGATCGAGGAAGGACAGGCTCGCCGGATCGGCGACGCCGAAGACGGCGCAATCGAGCAGCAACCCGGACAGATCGGCCTCAAGAATCTCGGGCGGGGTGAAGGCGGGAAGTGCCGCCGTCTGCTCGGCCCGCCACAGCCGAATGGCGACACCTGGCTGCGTGCGTCCGGCGCGACCGGCGCGTTGATCGGCCGACGCCCTGGAAACACGCACCGTCTCCAGCCGGGTCAGGCCGCTCGCCGGCTCATAGCGCGGCAGCCGCGACAGGCCGGAATCGATGACGACGCGCACGCCGTCGATGGTGATCGAGGTCTCGGCGATCGACGTCGCCAGCACCACCTTGCGGCGACCGGGCGGCGCCGGCTTGATCGCGGCGTCCTGCGCCCTGTTGTCGAGCTGGCCGTAGAGCGGCACGATGTCGGTGTCGGCGCCGAGGCGGCCCTGCAGCCGCTCGGCGGTGCGCTCGATCTCGCGCTGGCCGGGCAGGAAGGCGAGCACGCTGCCGCTCTCCTCGGCAAGGGTGGAGCGGATCGCCTTGGCCATGGCGTCTTCGATGGGAACGCCGGCTGGCCGCTCGTCGTATCTGACATCTACGGGGAACGCACGGCCTTGGCTTTCGATCACCGGGGCGCCGGACAGGAGTTTCGCGACGCGCGCGCCATCGAGCGTTGCCGACATCACCAGCAGCCGCAAATCCGGCCGCAGCGCGCCCTGCACGTCAAGCGCCAGCGCCAGGCCGAAATCGCCGTCGAGCGAGCGCTCGTGGAATTCGTCGAAAATCACCGCCGAAACGCCGGGCAGTTCCGGATCGTCGAGGATCATCCGCGCCAGCACGCCTTCGGTAACGACGAGGATTTTTGTCCGGGCCGATGTGCGGTTTTCCATGCGCATGGCATAGCCGACAGTGGCGCCGGGCTCTTCATCAAGCAATTCGGCCATGCGGCGGGCGGCGGCGCGGGTGGCGAGGCGGCGCGGTTCGAGCAGGACGATCTTGCCGGCGACCAGCCAGGGCGCATCGAGCAGCGCCAGCGGCACCAGCGTCGTCTTGCCGGCACCGGGCGGCGCCACCAGGACGGCGCTGTTGCCGGAGGCGAGCGCCTCGCTCAATGCCGGCAGCACAGCCGAGACCGGAAGCTCGGGCAAGGATCTCGTCGTCATTGCGTCCGCATATCAGCGGTCACCACAACCGTGCAACGGCTCAAAGCCTTGTGCGTGAAAACGGGTTCCAGCGCACCGTGCCCAGCCGCACCTCCTCGCGCACCATGGTGAGCAGGCCGGACGCGCCAACGACGGCCAAGCCGACCAGCGATATCCAGTCCGGATACTCCTGGAAGAACAGCGCGCCGAGGATGACCGCCCAGACGATCTGCGAATAATGCGTCGGCGCCATGCGGTTGGCCGGCGCGTATTTGGCGGCCAGCAGCTGCAGCAATTGGCCGCCGGCGGTAAAGGCGCCGCCCAGCACCAGCCACAGCAGCTGCATGGCGTTGGGGAGGGTGAACGATGTGGCGATGGTGCCGGCCCCGTTGAACAGCAGCCCGTAACCGATGAGCACGCCGAGCATGGTGGTGCGCTTTTCCTGCTGGGCGAGCGACCGCATCAGGATGACGCTCGCCGCGGCGAGGAAGGCCACCGTGAAGGCGGCAAGGTGTCCGAGATGCAACTCGCGAAAACCTGGCCGCACCACCAGCATGACACCTGCAAAGCCGGCAACCACCGCCAGCCAGCGCCATGGGCCGACCTTTTCCTTCAGGATGACGGTCGAGAGAATGGTAACGCAAAGCGGCGCCAGGAAGATCAGTGCATAGGTCTCGGCCAGCGGAATGGTGGTGAAGGCGTAGACGCTGAGCACGCCCGAGGCGATGCCGGCCCAGGCGCGGGCCTGCACCGCCCATGGCCGTCCGGTGCGCCAGAAGTCGCGCCAGCGCTCATCGACTGGGCGGCTGAAAAACAGGAAGCAGCCGGCAAACAGCGTGATGAAGAAGCCGATCTCGAAGACGGTGAACTGTCCGCCAAGGCTCTTGATAACGGCATCGCTGCACGAATAGCTTGCATAGGCGATGAGGGCGAGCAGGATTCCGTTCGTCACGTTTTTCCATTTCCGGGGAGAGTGCAGTGAAGGTATTGGCGCTCGGCGCGCATCCCGACGACATCGAGATATTCATGTTCGGTACGCTGGCTGCCTATGCCACGCAAGGCGCAGAACTGACTTTTGCCGTGGCCACGGATGGCGCCAGGGGCGGCATGGGCGACCCGAGCGTTTTGGCTCGTGCCCGCCGCGACGAGGCGGCGGCCGCTGCGGCGCTGCTCGGCGCAACCCTTCGCTTTCTCGACTTTCCCGACGGCGAACTGGTGGCTGATGCGGCACTGATCGCTTCGCTGAAAGCGCTGATACGCGAGACCGCGGCGGATCTGGTTATCACGCATGCCCCCAACGACTATCACGCCGACCATCGTGCTTTGTCGGACGGCGTGCGCATCGCGGCCTCGTTCGGCGTCCCCGTGCTGCATGCCGACACGATGGGCGGCACCGGCTTTGCGCCGACGCATTACGTCGACATTTCCGCCTACGGCGATATCAAGACGCAGGCGATCCGCGCGCACCAGTCGCAGTGGCCGGAGCAATATGTCGACAGAGCGCGCGTCCAGAATGAGTTTCGCGCCGGGCAATGCAACAGCGTTCCCGGCTCCTTGGCCGAGGCCTTCCGATTCGAGCCGACATTTCCCTTCGCCGACATCCGCGCGCTGCTGCCGCCCGCGCCCCCTGTTCGGCCGGTGACGCCGCAGACGAAAATTATAGGCGACCCCGGCTAAGCAACTTCCGGGCGAGCCGTCCGGCAATCATTTCCCAACGATTTCAATCGCCGTTTCGCCATGTTGCGGCGCAGCGACGAATTCGCTTGCCTTGTTTAGTAAAAATTGCATCACTAAACAAATTACTAAACATCTGCGGCGCACCGCGCCGCCCTGGCGACGCATAGCGCGCCGTGTTTAGCCCCTCGGAGGAGCGAGGGTTGAGGGGTTCTTGAAACGGCCATCCGGGCGCGTTTCGCAAATGGGAGGAAGGCATGAAATCGAGCTTGAAACTGGCGTTGGGGCTGGCCTCGGCGATTACCGCGTCGACAGCCGTCTCGAACGCGGCGCACGCTGAAGACCTGACGCTTTGCTGGGCCGCCTGGGATCCGGCAAACGCGCTGGTCGAACTGTCCAAGGATTTTACCAAGGAAACCGGCATCGGCATGAAATTCGAATTCGTGCCGTGGACCAACTATGCCGACCGCTTCCTCAACGAGCTCAACTCGCACGGCAAACTGTGCGACCTGATCATCGGCGACAGCCAGTGGATCGGCGGCTCGGCCGAGAACGGCCACTACATCAAGCTGAACGACTTCTTCGACAAGGAGAAGATCAGCATGGACGACTTCGTGCCGGCAACAGTCGTCGGCTATTCCGAATGGCCGAAGAACACGCCGAATTACTGGGCGCTGCCGGCCATGGGCGACGTCGTCGGCTGGACCTACCGCAAGGATTGGTTCTCCAAGCCGGAGCTGCAGAAGGAATTCAAGGAAAAATTTGGCTGGGATCTCGGCCCGCCGACCACCTTCGACCAACTGAAGCAGGTCGCCGAGTTCTTCCAGAAGCGCGAGATAGACGGCAAGACCGTCTATGGCGCCTCTATCTACACCGAGCGCGGCTCGGAGGGCATCACCATGGGCGCCATGGACGTGCTCTACAGCTTCGGCTTCCAGTATGAAAACCCGAAGAAGCCCTACGAGATGGAAGGCTTCGTCAATTCGCCAGACGCGGTCAAAGGCCTGGAGTTCTACAAGTCGCTCTACGATTGCTGCACGCCTCCGGGTGCCTCGAACAGCTATATGGGCGAAGGCGTCGACGCCTTCAAATCCGGTCAGGTGGCCATGCACATGAACTTCGCCTTCACCTGGCCCGGCCTGCAGAAGGACGAGAATGTCGGCGGCGACAAGATCGGCTACTTCGTCAATCCGAAGGGTCCCGGCGGCGCCCAGTTCGCGCAGCTCGGCGGCCAGGGCATTTCGGTGGTGTCCTATTCAGACAAGCAGGAATCGGCGCTGAAATACATCAAGTGGTTCGCCAACAAGGATGTGCAGGCCAAATGGTGGTCGCTCGGCGGCTATTCCTGCCTGAACGCGGTGGTCAAGGACCCGGCCTTCCCGTCCAGCCAGCCTTATGCGCAGACCTTCCTCGACTCGATGGCGATCGTGAAGGACTTCTGGGCCGAGCCGAGCTACGCACCGCTGCTGCAGGCGTCGCAGAAGCGCTTCCACGACTATGTCGTAGCCGGCCAGGGTTCGGCCAAGGACGCGCTTGACGGCCTGGTCAAGGACTGGACGCAAGTGTTCCAGGACGACGGCAAGATGTAACCGGACCAACGGCTCCTCCCGAGCCTGACCCCAGAGGCGGATGATTTTCAGGCCGAATCGACCAGAAATCATCCGCCTCGGGCTAAAAAGAGAGAGAGCATGATGTCGTCCGAAAACCGCTTCACACTTTTCGGCTTCATGCTCTTGGTCCCGTGCCGCCCTTGGCACGGGACGCAGTTCAGATAAATTCCAGTGTCGAGACTTGACGTGACCGAAGCAGGACTCACCATGCTCAATCGGACTGCGGAGAACGTTGCCCGGGCGACCCCGGAGCCGTTGGCCCGCAAGGTCCGGGGGATCAGCGACAAGGGCCTCGCCTGGCTGTTCATCTCGCCGACGATCCTGTTGCTCTTGGCCATCAACATCTTCCCGCTGTTCTGGGCGATCTACCTGTCCTTCACCAACTTCCGCGCGAACCGCCCGAACGAGGTGGTGAAAAACCTCGGCTTCGCCAACTACCAGCGCATCCTCGGCGACCAGGACATCTGGATCGCCATGCAGACGACGGCGCATTTCGTGTTCTGGACGATCCTGCTGCAGACGCTGATCGGTTTCACGCTGGCATGGCTGATCGACAGGAAGTTTCGCGGCCACGCCTTCTGGACGACCATCATCCTGGTGCCGATGATGCTGTCGCCGGCGGTGGTCGGCAATTTCTGGCGTTTCCTCTACGAGCCGCAGATCGGCCTGTTCGCCTACGCCATCTCGTTCGTCACCCGGATACCACCGACCGACATCCAGATGCTGTCCAACGTGTCGCTGGCGCCGTGGTCGATCATCATCGTCGACACCTGGATGTGGACGCCCTATGTCATGCTGATCTGTCTCGCCGGCCTGCGCTCCATCCCCGAATACATCTATGAAGCCGCCGAGGTCGACCGCGCGTCCAACTGGCGGCAGTTCTGGTCGATCACGCTGCCCATGGCGCTGCCCTTCATCATGCTGGCGGTGCTGTTTCGCGGCATCGAGAACTTCAAGATGTTCGACATGGTCAACCTGCTGACCGGTGGCGGGCCGGGCTCGACCACCGAGGTCGCCTCGATCACGCTGAAGCGGCAGGCGTTCGAGAGCTGGCGCACCGGATATTCCTCGGCCTTCGCCATCATCCTGTTCGTCGCGGTGTTTGGGCTGGCCAACATCTACGTCAAGGCGCTGAACAAGGTGAAGCAGAGATGAGCCTGACCACCGCCCACTCCGTCGTCGCCCCCTCGGCCAATTCGAAGCGGATCGCCGGCACGATCATCGTGCTCTACGCGCTGATCTCGATCGTGCCGCTGCTGTGGATCTTCGCCACCAGCTTCAAGACACCGCCGGATTCGATCGCCTATCCGCCCAAGATTCTGTTCCAGCCGAGCATCGAGGGCTATTGCAACCTGTTCACGACGCGCACCAGGCAAACGCCCGACTACATCAACTCGCTCGGACCCACGACCGGTTTCTGCGACGAGACCTCGCGCAAGCGCAACATGGTGATTGCCGGCCCGTCCAATTTCCTGCCGCGCTTCGTCAACTCACTGATCATCGCCTTCGGTTCCACCTTCTGCGCCGTATTCCTCGGCACGCTTTCGGCCTACGGTTTCTCGCGCTTCAAGGTGCCGCTGGCCGATGACCTTCTGTTCTTCATCCTGTCGACGCGCTTCATGCCACCGATCGCGGTCGCCATTCCCATCTACCTGATGTACCGCGAGCTCGGCCTGTCCGACACCGCGCTCGGCATGATCCTGCTCTACACCGCGGTCAACGTGTCGCTCGCGGTGTGGCTGCTGAAAGGCTTCATCGACGAGATCCCGCGCGAGTATGAAGAAGCGGCGATGATCGACGGCTATACCAGGCTGCAGGCCTTCTGGCGCACCGTGCTGCCGCAAGCGACCACCGGCATCGCCGCGACCGCCATCTTCTGCCTGATCTTTGCCTGGAACGAATATGCATTCGCCGCACTCTTGACGTCCGGCACCGCGCAGACCGCGCCGCCCTTCATCCCGACCATCATCGGCGAAGGCGGCCAGGACTGGCCGGCGGTTGCGGCCGGCACGACGATCTTCCTGGTGCCGATCCTGGTTTTCACCGTCCTGCTTCGCAAACAATTGCTGCGCGGCATCACTTTTGGGGCGGTGCGCAAATGATTGATGTGCCAGGTCGACCCCCACTCCCTCGAGCTTCGCTCGACACCTCTCCCCCGATCGACGGGGTAGAGGAAGGACGCGAACTTCATTCAGCCAGGCTCCCTTCCTCTCCCTCCGGAGGAGGGAGAGGTGGCGCTGCGAAGCAGCGACGGAGTGGGGGAACCACCTGGCAACCGTCTCGCCCCGTTACCGGGCAGAAGGAAGGGAGCTACGCATGACGCGCCCAGCCATCTCCAAAAAGTCATCCTGGCCTCGCTGGGCCCGGCGCAGCCTCATGGAAAATATCGCCACGACGCTGATCGCCATTGGATTCCTGATGCTGTTCCAGCCCTTCGCGCTGGCGCTCTACACCTACTCCTTCATCACCATGCTCGCCGGCACGGTGATGTTCATCATCGTCTCGAAGTTCCCGGAATAATCATGGCCGAAATCCGCGTCCAACATTTGAGAAAGGCCTTCGGCGATTTCGTCGCGGTGCAGGATTCCAGCTTCGTCGTCGAAGATGGTGAGTTCTTCGTCATGCTTGGTCCCTCGGGCTGCGGCAAGACGACGACGCTGCGCATGGTCGCCGGCCTCGAATTGCCGACCGGCGGCCAGATCCTGCTCGGCGGCGAGGACGTCACCATGCGCCGGGCGCGCGAACGCGACATCGCCTTCGTCTTCCAGCTGTTCGCGCTCTATCCGCATATGAACGTGCGCAAGAACATCGGCTTCCCGCTTCTCGCGCAAGGCATGCCCTCGGCCGAGATTCGAAGCCGTGTCGAGGAAACGGCGAAGCTGCTGCGCATCGACCATCTGCTCAACAAATCGGTCTCGGGCCTTGCCGGCGGTGACCGCCAGCGCGTGGCGCTCGGTCGCGCCATCGTGCGACGGCCAAAATGCTTCCTGATGGACGAGCCGCTCGGCACGCTCGACACCGAATTCCGCGATCTGATGGTGCATGAGCTGCGCGAGCTGCACAACCGCATCCACGCCACCACCGTCTATGTCACGCACGACCAGATGGAAGCGATGTCGATGGCCGACAAGATCGCCGTCATGAACCATGGCGTCATCGAACAGTTCGGCAGCCCGCGCGAAATCTACGACCGCCCGGCAACCATGTTCGTCGCCGACTTCATCGGCTCGCCGCCGATGAATTTCCTGGGCTTCGGTGGCGGGCTGGCGAAGGGGGCGAAGGAAATCGTCGTCCAGGGCGCCAAGGTGGCGGTGCCGGAAGTGCGCGAGGAAATTGCGCCCGCCGACATGGCGCTCGGCATCCGTCCCGAGCACATCCGTTTCGACGATGCGTCGAAACTGCGCGGCACCATCTACGGCACCGAATATCTCGGCACGACGCAGATCGTGGCGGTGGAGACGGCGGACGGCATCATCAAGGCGCGGGTGCCGGCCGAAATCCGGCTCGCTGCCGGCGATCATGTCGGGCTAACGTTGAACAGCGCGCGGCTGTCGCTGTTCGACAAGGGCTCGGGTCGGGCGGTGCGCACCGCGATCCACGATACCGCCTCTCAAGGGAGAGCGCAGCATGGCTGACGTGCACATCAAGGGCGTGACCAAAAGCTTCGGCGACCATGTCGCCGTCGATGGCCTCGACCTTAACATCGCCGATGGCGAATTCGTCGTGCTGCTCGGCCCGACCGGCGCCGGCAAGACGACGACGCTGAGATTGATCGCCGGACTGGAGCGGCCGGATGGCGGCACGATCCATATTGGCGACCACGATGCGACGACGCTGTCGCCGGCCGAGCGCGACACCGCTTTCGTCTTCCAGCAATATTCGCTCTACCCGCATCTGTCAGTCTACGACAACCTCGCCTTCCCGCTGCGCTCGCCGGCGCGGAAAGTACCGGAGGACCAGATTCGCCGCCGCGTCGAAGAGGTGGCAAAGATGGTGCGCATCCACCACAAGCTCGCCAACCGCTCGACCAAGCTGTCGGGCGGCGAGATGCAGCGCGTCGCCATCGGCCGAGCGTTGGTGCGCAAACCGTCGATCTATCTGATGGACGAACCGCTGTCGTCGCTGGATGCCAAATTGCGCGCCGATCTCAGGCTCGAACTCAAGCGCATCCAGGCCGAACTCGGCGCCACCATGCTCTATGTCACGCACGACCAGATCGAGGCGATGACCATGGCCGATCGCATCGGCATCCTCAATGACGGCGTGCTGGTGCAGATCGGCACGCCGCGCACAATCTATTCGGAGCCGGCCAACCTTCATGTCGCGGCCCGCCTCGGCCAGCCGGCGATCAACCTGCTGCCGGCCGGGCTGCTGCCTGATGGTGGGGCGCCGACCGGAACCAAGACCATCGGCGCGCGCACCGAGCATCTGTCGATCGAGAAGACCGCAAGCGGCCATGCCGACGGCGTCGTCGACTGGGTCGAACATCTCGGGGACCAGAACCATCTGCATGTTACGGTCGGCCCGAAGAAACTGGTGACGCTCACCGACCCCGATACGGATCTGGCCGAGGGCGACAAAGTGGTGATCCGCTACCGCTCGCCACTTTATTTCGGCGCCGACGGACAAAGACTGATGTGAGGTTTTCGGTGTCTCGCCAAGGGCACGGCACCGGCTTCTGATTGACGAATACAGGACGAATTCGATGAAGCACTTTTTCAACCGCAGGGAAACGATCGTCACCGAGGCGCTGGACGGGCTGTTGCGGACTATCGGTTCCGGCGATCTCGCCCGCCTCGACGGCTATCCCGAGATCAAGGTCGTGCTGCGCGCCGACTGGGACAAGGCAAAGGTTGCGGTCGTCTCCGGCGGCGGTGCCGGGCACGAGCCGTCGCATGCCGGGTTTGTCGGCAAGGGCATGCTGACGGCGGCGGTCTCGGGCGAGATCTTTGCCTCGCCCAGCGTCGAGGCGGTCCTGGCGGCCATTCGCGCGGTGACCGGCCCGGCTGGCTGCCTGCTGATCGTCAAGAACTACACCGGCGACCGCCTCAATTTCGGCCTCGCGGCCGAGAAGGCGCGCGCCGAGGGGTTTCGCGTCGAGATGGCGATCGTCGCCGACGACATTGCCTTGCCCGATATCAACCAGCCGCGCGGCGTCGCCGGCACCTTGTTCGTGCACAAGATATCAGGCCATTTGTCGGAGACGGGAAGCGGTCTGACAGCGATCGCGACAGCGGCTCGCGCGGCGGCGAAGGACATCATCTCGCTCGGCATGTCGCTGTCGTCCTGCTCGATCCCCGGCCAGCCACATGAAGAGCGGTTCGGCGAAAATGACGGCGAACTCGGCCTCGGCATCCATGGCGAGCCGGGCGTCGAGCGCATCGCCGTGCAGAGCGCCGACAGACTTGTGGCGATCATGGCGGAGCGGCTGGCCGCGCGGCTCGACCCGAACGCCAGCCACGCGTTGCTCATCAACAATCTCGGCTCGGTGCCGCCGCTCGAAATGTCGCTGGTCGCCAATGCCGTGCTGGCCTCGCCGCTGGCCAAGACCGTGAAGCTTGCGATCGGCCCCGGACCGCTGATGACGGCGCTCAACATGAACGGTTTTTCGCTGTCGCTGATCAAGCTCGATGCGGCGCGCGAGGCAGCCTTGCTGGCGCCTGTCGGCCCACATGCCTGGATGCCGGCCAAAACCGTCGTCGCGCCGGCTATCGTGCCTATGGCGAAAGCGGCTGGAAACAGCGCAGCCCAAAGGGCCAGCCAGGATTCCGGCACCAGGCGTTTGATCATCACGGTCTGCGAACGGCTGATCGCGCTCGAAGAGACACTGAACGGGCTCGACGCCAAGGCGGGCGATGGCGATACCGGTTCGACGGTTGCGACCGGCGCGCGCAGCGTGCTGGAACGGCTCGATGCGCTGCCGCTGGCCGACCCTGCCGCCACGCTTGCGGCTATAGGCGATAGTCTGGGCGTCGCAATGGGCGGCTCCTCAGGCGTCTTGCTGTCGATCTTCTTCACGGCGGCGGCTCAGGCTTCGAACGGCGGAGCAACCCTGTCCAAGGCGCTGCTTGCCGGGCTTGACCGGATGACCTTCTATGGCGGCGCCAGGGTCGGCGACCGCACCATGGTCGATGCCTTGGAGCCGGCGCTGAAGGCGCTCGACGCCAAGGGGCTGGATGCCGCGGCGACCGCGGCGAGGCACGGCGCCGAGGCGACCGCGGCCATGGAGAAGGCGAAGGCCGGCCGCTCCGCCTATGTCGGCACCAAATTGCAAGGCGTGGCCGACCCTGGCGCCCATGCCGTGGCCGAAGTGTTCGCGGCCGCCGCCGCGCTGCATGCAGCGGCCTGACGGCATGCTTCGATTGTCGAATGAGAATTCTTTCGATACTGCCGGCAGGATCGAAACCGGGAATCTGGA
Organism: Mesorhizobium sp. LSHC412B00; assembly: GCF_000503035.1. Lineage (NCBI taxonomy): Bacteria > Pseudomonadati > Pseudomonadota > Alphaproteobacteria > Hyphomicrobiales > Phyllobacteriaceae > Mesorhizobium > Mesorhizobium sp. LSHC412B00. Next base: position 162,597 of record NZ_AYWB01000004.1, read on the forward strand.
CATGGCAGCGTTCGACCTTGCCAGGCTGATCACCGCCGCCGCGGACACGATCGCCGCTCACTCGGAAGAGTTGACCGCGCTCGACCAGGCGATCGGCGACGGTGACCATGGGCTGAACATGAAGCGCGGGTTTGAGGCCTTGCGTGCCGATGCCGGGGCGTTCGCTGCAAAGCCGCTGCCCGAGGCGCTGAAGGCGATCGGCACCAAGCTGGTGATGACGGTCGGCGGCGCGTCCGGGCCGCTGTTCGGTACATTGTTCCTGGCGCTGGGCAAGGAGATTTCAGGAGAGCCGGATCGCCCCAAGCTGACGGCTGCTTTCGGCAAGGCAATCGAAGCTGTGGCCGCCAGAGGCAAATCCCAGGTTGGTCAAAAGACCATGCTCGATGTGCTGCAACCTGTGCAGGACGCGTTGGTCGAAGGAAAGACGGCCATGGAAATTGCAGATATCGCCGACGTGGCTGCCGAGGCGACCGTGCCGATGAAGGCAACACGCGGTCGCGCCTCATTCCTCGGCGACCGCTCAATCGGTCATATGGATGCCGGCGGACGCTCTGTGGCGCTGCTGGTGCGGACCGTCGCCGAAACCGTCGAGGGCCAAGCATGAGCAATGTCGGCATCGTCATCGTCTCGCATTCGCCGCTGGTTGCCGAAGGCACGGCCGACATGGTGCGGCAGATGGTGGGCGACGAAGTGCCGCTTGCATGGTGCGGCGGAAACGGCCATGGCGGGCTCGGCACCAGCGTCGAAGCGATCATGGGCGCCATCGACAAGGCGTGGTCGGAGGCGGGCGTCGCCATACTGGTCGATCTCGGCGGCGCCGAGACCAATTCGGAAATGGCGGTGGAAATGATCGGCGAGCCGCGGGCGCTCAGGATTATCGTCTGCAACGCGCCGATCGTCGAAGGCGCGGTGATGGCTGCGACGGAGGCGTCCGGCGGGGCCTCGCTGAAGGAAGTGGTGGCGACGGCGCATGAATTGTCGCCGTCGTGAGCGAACGGGAATTTTGACCTGATGTCCGCATTTGCCAAGGCCACCGTCCTGATCACCCACGAGGTAGGTCTGCACGCGCGCCCTTCGGTGAAGTTCACCAAGCTTGCCAAGAGCTTTGCCGCCGAGGTGGAGATTGCGCTTGCCGCCAACGGCCCATGGTTCGACGCCAAGAGCATCGTCAAGGTGATGGCGGCCAGGGCGCCGAAAGGCACCATGCTGCACATCCGGGCCACAGGCGGCGGCGCCGATGATGCCGTGAGAGCGCTGGCCGAGCTGGTGCGACGCGGTTTCGACGAGGATGCGGGCCATGCCCGAACCGCTTAGGCTGCAAGGCATTTCGGCCTCGGCCGGCTATGCCGAGGGGCCGTTGTTCAACCTCGACAACGGCACCGCGCACTACACGGGCAAGGCGAGCGCCGCGGACGAGAAGGCCGCATTGGAAGCAGCTATCGCCAGCGCGACGGACCGGCTCGCGACCCTGATCGAAACCGCCGATGACGAGGCCGCCGGCATTCTCGAATTCCAGCTCGCCATGCTTGGGGACGAGGCACTGACCGGCCCGGCTTTTGCCGCGATCGCGTCCGGCATGCCGGCTGACATGGCCTGGCGACAGGCGCTGGACGCCGAGATCTCCGGCTACGAAACGTCAGACCAGGACTATTTCCGGGCTCGCGCCGCCGATATCAGCGATATCCGCGACCGCGTGCTGCGCGCCCTTACCGAGGAGCAGGAGAGCGCTCCACCAGCCGGCGCCATTCTCTATGGCGAGGACATCGCGCCGACGCGCTTTCTCGAGACCGACTGGAGCACCGGCGGCGGCATCGCGCTGAGGGCCGGCAGCGCCGCCAGCCACGTCGCCATGCTGGCGCGCTCGCGCGGCGTGCCGATGGTGGTGGGGCTTGGCGCTTCGCCGGCTAATCCCGTCGGTCTGGCTCTGCTCGATGCGGAGCATGGCGGTATCGTGCTTTCGCCGACCACGACCGAGATCGAAGCGTTCCACCGGTCCTCGTCCTCGTTTGTGGCACATCGAGACAAGGCCGGAGTCTATCTCGCGAAACCGGCGGTAACCCGGGCCGGCACGATGGTGCGCGTGCAGGTCAACATCGCCGATCCGTCCGAGGTCGACGGCATCGACATTTCGACCTGCGACGGGGTCGGGCTGATGCGCACCGAATTCCTGTTCGGCAAGGCGCCGCCGGACGAGGAGACGCAATACCAGGCCTATCGCAAGGTGCTGGAATGGGCAGGCGACAAGCCGGTAACCATCCGTACCGTCGACGCCGGCGGCGACAAGCCGGTGCCGGGCTTCACCGTCGAGGAGAGCAACCCGTTCCTCGGGCTGCGTGGCATCAGGCTGTCGCTGGCAAGGCCGGAGGTGTTTCGCGTACAGATCCGGGCGCTGCTGCGCGCGGCGGTGCACGGCAATCTGAAGGTGATGTTTCCGATGATCGCCGTCGCGGAGGAATACCAACGCGCCGCCGCTCTGTTCGTGGAGGAGCAGGCCGGGCTTGCCGCGCGCGGCATCGCGCAAAAAATGCCGCCGCTCGGCATCATGGTCGAGGTGCCTTCGGTGGCGATCGCGCCGGAAGCGTTCGCCGATGTCGCCTTCTTCTCGATCGGTTCGAACGATCTGACCCAATATGTTATGGCCGCCGCCCGCGACAACGCTGCCGTGGCACACCTCAATTCGGTGCGTCATCCTGCCGTGCTGCGGTTGATCGCGGGGGTGACCGCGTTCGGCCTGCGCGCGAAAATCCCAGTCAGCCTGTGCGGCGATGCCGGCGGCGATCCGGCATCGATCCCGGCACTGCTCGAGGCCGGCCTGCGGGATCTCTCGGTGGCTCCCGCCCAACTCGCCATGGCCAAGGCGGCCATCTCAGATGTTTCGGTCTAGGGTGACTGAGATGGCCGACAAGACACCAGAAGCCGGCTCCGAAGAGGCGATCCGCGCCTACAAGACGATCCTGTCGCAAGTCATCGACCAGCGTCCGTCGGGCATGCGCCAGCGCCTTGCCGATGCGCTTGGCAAGCACCGCAGCTTCGTCACCCAGATTTCCAGCGCGGCCTATTCGACCCCGATCCCATCAAAACATCTGCCGGCTATTTTTTCGGTCTGCCATTTCAGTCCGGCCGAGCGCGATCAGTTTCTGGCTGCCTATCATCTGGCGCATCCCGGCAAGATGTCGGTTGCGGCAGGCATGCGCAAGACCCGGCATGTCTCGCTGATCGTGCCCGATTTCGGCGACGACAAGCAGAACGCAGCGCTCGACAGGGCGATCAACGAATTCATCCAGAAGATCACCAGCATCACCGGCAGGAGTGGCGGCTGATCGACGTGTCGGGAGGACACATGAAGAAATTCATCAATTCCGTCGACACGGTGCTGACCGAAAGCCTCGACGGCTTCGTGTCCGCCCACGGCGACATTCTGGTGCTGGGCGACGAGCACAAATTCATCCGCCGCAGGGCACTGAAGCCGGGGAAAGTAGCCCTGATCTCGGGCGGCGGTTCCGGCCACGAGCCGCTGCATGGCGGCTTTGTCGGCCACGGCATGCTGGACGCCGCCTGTCCCGGCCAGGTCTTCACCTCGCCGACGCCGGACCAGATGCTGGCGGCTGCCGCGGCCGTCGACACCGGCGCCGGCTGCCTGTTCATCGTCAAGAACTATGAAGGCGATGTGATGAATTTCGATATGGCCGCCGAAATGGCCGACGGCGTCCTGCAGGTGGTGATCAATGATGACGTCGCCGTCGAGAATTCGTCCTTTACGACCGGCCGGCGCGGCGTCGCCGGCACGCTGATGGTGGAGAAGATCGTCGGCGCCGCCGCCGAGCAAGGCATGGCGCTGGCGGATCTCAAGGCGCTCGGCGATCGCATCAACAGCGCGACGCGTTCGATGGGCGTGGCGCTGACCAGTTGCACGGTGCCGGCGGCCGGCAGGCCGACGTTCGACATTGGTGATGGCGAGATGGAATTCGGCGTCGGCATCCATGGCGAGCCTGGCCGGCGTCGCGATACGTTGAAAAGCGCCGATGCGATCGCCGAAGAGATTTGCGCCGCGATCCTGGGCGATCTCGGCGACAGGGCGAAAGGCCCGGCACTGTTGTTCATCAACGGCTTTGGCGGCACGCCGCTGATGGAGCTCTATCTGATGTACAACAGCGCCCGAAACATCTTCGAAAAACAGGGCGTGACGGTGACCCGCTCGCTGGTCGGGTCCTATGTGACCTCGCTCGACATGGCCGGGTGCTCGATCACGCTGACCGTGCTGGATGACGAGGCAACGTCAATGTGGGACGCGCCGGTGCACACAGCCGCGCTGCGCTGGGGACTGTAACGGAGGGGCCTTGCCCATATCCCGAACAGGCGGCTTATGAACTTGCCTTAGCCTGCGGGACCGGACGGACCGTTACCCGCAGTCACGCCGACAGATTGCCCGCCTGCAGCGCGGCTTGCCTTGCGGCCGACCGCTCCGGCTTCATCCAAACCGAAGCCGTAGAAGTCTTATCGCGGTATCGGCAGCGACGGCCCGGCCACCACGCTGGACAACTTTCCTGCCTTGCGCAGCACGGGCGCTTCATACTTTTTCTTGGCCATTCCAAACACCCTTTTCAGTCCAGTGCAAAAGAATGGACCGAAACCGTGGAAAGTCAATTCATGAGCTGGCTCTGCCACCACACGCTGGCTTCATGCATGCTTTTCTGCAACATACGCTCCTCTGAGTTGGTTGTTTGACGCAATTCCGGACGGGAATTGCTCATGTGGGCGAACGTCATCCGGGTTTGATGCTGCCATCTCTTGCGCCTGCCGATGAAAAACTGCTGCTGACCTTCGCCGACCCGGAGGCGCCGGCTGCCATTGGCCGTGACGTTGCTGCCGAAAGCTTGCTGGCACTGCTCGTCAATGCCGAGTTCCACGGCGTGCTTCCCATCATGCTGCGCAAGCTCAGCGAGATCGGCGACGCCCAACTGCCTGCGGACGCAGCCTTGCGGCAAAAGCTGTCGGAACTGCGTGATCGCTCGACGCTGGCGACCGGCCAATCGATGCTGCTGCAATATCATGGCGACCGCATCATGAAGGCATTGGCGGCGAAAAATGTTCCGGCCCGCATCGTCAAGGGTCCGGTCTTCGCACGCAAACTTTACCGCCACGCCGCTGACCGGCCGTTCACTGACATCGACATTCTGGTCGAGCCGGCCAGCATCATTGAAGCCAACCCGGTGATTGCCGGATGCGGCTTCGAGCTCTGGAGCGGCGAGGCGCAGTCGCAGGATCTGCAGGAGTTCAAGTGGCTGGAGAAGGAGAATACCAGCCTGCTGATCGAACTGCACGGCAACCTGGTGCATGATTCCGGCATGCGGCGGCGGCTGTCGCTGGGCTTTCGCGAATTGCAGATCATCGACGGCAGCGAGGCCGACACGCCGGCCGCGCTGCTGACCATCGCCATTGTCCACGCCGCCGGCGGGCACAAGTTCCACCGGCTGCAGCTTTGCGTCGATGTGCTGCAGGGCGTGCGCGCGCTGCGGTCGCCCGCGGATGAAGACCGGCTTTTCGAGGCGGCGCGCATCAGCGGCATCGAGCTCGAACTGGCGACGGTTCTCAATGTGACGGGGCGGCTGTTTGATGCACCGCGCGCGATCGAACTGGCCGACCGCATCAAGCCCGACCTCTCGATATTTTTGGCCAAATGGCTGATCACCGGCGATACGCTGCTCGGCGTCAATTCCAGGGACAAGATGCATTCGCGCCTGCGCCGCGACGCCTTCCGCTGGATCCAGCGCCTCGCCAGGCCAAAGCCGCATTCTGCCTGAAGTGTGCTTTAGTCCCGCGCCGCCAGCGCCGAGCGGATCAGCGGGGCCGCCTCGGCCGGGTTCGCGCCGACTTCCAGGGTAAATGTCGGGACGGCTTTGACCAGCGTTGCGATGGTTGCCATGCGGCGCTTCTGCGCCGGCAAAAGGCCGGTCATGCCGGTCCTGACATTGTCGGTGGCAAGCGCCACCATGGCGTCTGTCCTGGTCATGGGCACGAGCCGGGTTTGCGCGTCCGCCGAGCGGGCGAGATGAAACAGTGCCGCAACCGGTCTGCCGACAGTTTCCTCGATGCGGATGATCTCGGCGAGACGTTCCAGCGAGACGGCCTGCTCGCCATTGGCGTCCCATTTGTCGCCAAGGCAAGGCGCCACGAAGGGCAGCATTGCCGCGGTGTGGCGGTGGACCTTCACCTTGCGCGGCAAGCCCCAGGCCGTGATGCCGCCACCGGCCAAAACCTTGAGGATCATGGCGTCATCCGAGCACAGGCCGAAACCTTGCGACGCCAGCGCCAGCGACGTCGTTGACTTGCCGGTGCCGCTCGGCGCATGGATCAGCACGAGCGCCTCGCGGCCGGGCAATGTCAGGCCGGCGGTGTGCAGCATGTGCTGGTCGCCGGCATCAAGTGCTGCATCCAGCACCATCATCAGCACCGTCCATTTGACCTTGGCATCGGGATGGACTCGTATCTCGGCCCAGCCTCCATCGGCATTGATCGAGACGGTCTGCAGGCCGGGAAAGACCAGATGAACGGTGCCGCCACCGTCGATCAGCCGGCAATGGCCGTCCTCCGGCACCTCGCCGTCGAAAGCGAGTTTTCCGGCAGGCGATTCCGGTAACTCCCGCGTCTCGACGATGTCGACGCGGAAATCGGGCTCGACCGGCCCGCTCACGCGCAACGTGCCGAGCAAGAGGTCGAAGCTCGGCCAGAGATCGGCCCGCGAGGCCGATATGCTGATGACCTGGCCCTGGAGATCATAGCAGAAGGTGGTCGCCGGACCGGTCAAGCAGCGTGCGCCTTTCCGGCATCGGCGTGATGGCGATAGATCTGCACCATGCCGGGGAGGCTGTCCGAGACCACCGGGCGGCCATCGAGACAGACCCAGCAATGGGCAGACATACGCGGCGCCTGCATCGACTTCGGATCGACGCCGAAGCGCAGATCCGGATCGAAGCCGGCAAAGCGCAGGAAGCGGTGGGCGAGCAGGCCCTCGCGCAGGCATCTGCGGTCGCGCATCAGCCAGGGGTGCCGGACGGTCCGGTTGACGGCAGCGACGATGTAGGCTGACGACAGGCCGCGATAAGGGGTGGGTGCGCTGAGCGGCGCCCATTTCAGCACCGATTCGAAGCTGCGGCGCCCGATCAGGGTCGGCATCAGCCGCGCGCTTGCCCATAAATGGACACGAAACAAAGCGCGCAGGAGAACGCCGTCCACCATCAGGGAGCCGGGTCGGCGAGAATGCCTTCGCTCACCAGTTCGGCGGCCAGCGCCGCCATGTCCTGGTCGAGCGTGCCCTTGTCGACCTCGAACTCGTCAGACAACAGGACGACGATCTGGTCAAGGCTGCGGGCGCCGTCCACCTTGTCGAGAAAGGCTTCGGTGGTGCCGTTGCAGGTGTAAAGCTGGCCGCTGCGCGCCAAGAGCACGACGGCGCCATCGCCGACATGCTGGACCGAGGCGTCGTCCGCCAGCCGCAGAACCATTTCAGAACCGATTTGGGCCATGGAGCCCCTCCACCATTTTCCTGGAGAGCAGATAGCGCGGCGATGCGGGTCTGTCCATTGCGCGGGCGAGAGGGAGAACAGGCCGGCCTGACCGTTCTGTGGCAATCCGGCAACGCCACCATCCTCACGACACAGGCGACCGAAGCCTAATGGAGACATCCAATTTCAGATTGTGGTAGCTTCCACATCATTCAGAGCCTGAGAACAGGGAAGCACCCCAGAAATCGTCGGTGATTGCAGCTGGTAATCACCGCCGCAAACCGTCAAGCCGGCTATCTCGCAGGGTCAAGGTCTTGCTTTTCTTACCTAAAGTAAGCTATGCAGTCGCGGGGTTTTGGGAGAGCATTGGGTATGCGTTACAATTGGGAGCGGGCGCCGACCGCGTTCGAACGTCATCGAAAAGCGTTGGCAGCCGCCATATTGATTGCGGGTGGCGTCGGGCTGATGCTGGCGGCCTTGCCGCTTTAAGAGCTGATATCCGACACGAACGCCCTGCTTTCTCCGGGCGCATGAGCTTTTTCTGCCTGCCACAAGGGGGGCCGCAGCTTAGCGTGCCTGGCCGGTTACGGCGATGAAGCGGCGGTCCCGTCCTTCGAAGCCCTGGCTGAAGCGCTGCACCAGCACGGCCAGTACCGCCGGCTTGTCGGGCGGGGCGTATTCGTAGGATTCCGACAGGCTGTAGGAGGTCGGGCAGTTGCGCGAGCCCGGCACGGCCTTGTCCTCGTGCAGCACCTTGAACGGCTTGCCGTCCTGCCCCTGCAGCGACAGGCGGAAGCCGCGCGCCTTGCCCGTCTTGTCCCCTTGAAGTGTCTTGTCGCCTTGAAGTGTCTTGTGCCCCTGAAGAGGCTGGTCGCCTTCCTTGGCGTCATCAAAGCTTGCCGAGCAATCCTCCTTGCTGTCGGCCAAAATCTCATCGAGCTGGATGGTCGAAATCTGTGTTTCGCCATAGAACGGCGACAGCCATTTCTGCGCGGCCTGCTCGAGGCGGGGGATGTCGTTGTACTCGACCGTGTCGTCCGGGAAGGTGAACCTGTCGGAGGCCGTGCGCGTGCCGCGCTCGGCGATGCCGTATTTGGCCAGGATTGGCGCGGCCTGCTTTGCGGCCTGCGCCCGTGCCTGCTCCACCGTCGTGGTCGCCTCTTCCGATTCATCGAGGACAAGGATCGGCTTGCCGCCGACGAACTCGTCTGTGCTTGTGTCGATGATGTCGATCTGCGACCAGCCGGAAACGGCAGCGTCGACCTCGCCATATTGCTCGAAGGCGAAATATTTGCCGTCGGGGGAAAAGCCGATGATGCGCCGCGCGGCGGCATCGCCGGCCTGGGCGGCGGAAACGATCGTCAACAGCAGCGCTGCTCCAACGGCAGATCCAACCCCGTATCGTACCGTCATTGCGCGCCCTGCCCCGATTTCAAACCCGGCCATGGTGCCTGCAATTTATGGCCAAGGCGAGATCGGCCAAGCGCCAAATTTCGGGAAAGACATGGCATTTGGGGAAAGACGTGGCCGGGAAAACCCGCATAGGCTATTGCAAGATAGAGAGTTTTCCCGAGGAGGGATGAATGGCGTCACGCTACCACGAGGTCTATGACGGCTGGAAACGCGACCCAGAACAATTCTGGGCCGATGCGGCCGAGGCGATCGACTGGTATTCGCCGTGGACCAGCGTCTTCGATGCCAAGGCCGGCGTTTACGGGCGCTGGTTCAACGGCGCCAGCTGCAATACCTGCTTCAACGCTCTCGATCGCCATGTCGCAGGCGGCCGTGCCGACCAGATCGCACTTATCTACGACAGCGCGATCACCGGCACGGTCAAGAAATTCACCTATGCCGAATTGAAGCGCGAAGTGGTAGCGCTGACTTCGGTGCTCAAGAACCGCGGCATTCGCAAAGGCGACCGCGTCATCATCTACATGCCGATGGTGGCCGAAGCGGCGGTCGCGATGCTTGCCTGTGCCCGCATCGGCGCGGTGCATTCGGTGGTGTTCGGCGGCTTTGCCTCGCACGAGCTCGCCACCCGCATCGACGACGCCAAGCCGAAGCTGGTCATCTCCGCGTCCTGCGGCCTGGAGCCTGGACGTGTCGTGGCCTACAAGCCGCTGCTCGACAAGGCGATCGAAATGTCCCGCCACAAGCCGGACGCCTGCCTGATCCTGCAGCGCGACCAGCTGCGCTGCGATCTGAGGGAGCATTACGATATCGATTTTGCCGACGCCGTTGCCCGCGAGCGCGCCGCGGGCGCCAACGTCGATTGCGTTCCGGTGCTCGCCACCGACCCGCTCTACATCATCTACACCTCCGGCACGACCGGCCAGCCGAAGGGCATCGTGCGCGACAATGGCGGCCACATGGTCGCGCTCAAATGGACGATGGAAAACGAGTTCGGCGTCAGACCGGGCGAAGTATTCTGGGCGGCCTCCGATGTCGGCTGGGTGGTCGGCCATTCCTACATCGTTTACGGACCGCTGCTGCATGGTGCGACAAGCGTGCTGTTCGAGGGCAAGCCGATCGGCACACCCGACGCCGGCACCTATTGGCGGGTGATCGCAGAACACGGCGTGGTCGCGCTGTTCACCGCGCCGACGGCCTTCCGCGCCATCAAGGGGCAGGACCCCAAGGGCGAATTCGTGCCGAAATACGATCTGTCGAAATTCCGCACTCTGTTCCTGGCCGGCGAACGCGCAGACCCGGAAACCATCAAATGGGCGGAGCAGAAACTCAACGTGCCGGTGGTCGATCATTGGTGGCAGACCGAGACCGGCTCGCCGATGACCATCAACCCGGCGGGCCTCGGCCTGCTGCCGGTGAAATACGGCTCGCCCGGCGTGCCGATGCCGGGCTACGACATTCGCGTGCTCGACGATGCCGGCCATGAAGTGCCGCGCGGCACACTTGGCAATGTGGCGGTGAAACTGCCGCTGCCGGCCGGCTGCCTGCCGACGCTGTGGAATGCCGACGAGCGTTTCCGGCAAGCCTATCTCGAGGAATTTCCCGGCTTCTACAAGACGGCCGATGCCGGCATGATCGACGACGACGGCTACCTCTATGTCATGGCGCGCACAGACGACATCATCAATGTCGCCGGACACCGGCTGTCGACCGGAGCCATGGAGGAGGTGCTTTCAGCGCATCCCGATGTTGCCGAATGCGCCGTCATCGGCGTCGCTGACGCTATGAAGGGCCAGGTCCCGCTCGGCTTCGTCGTGCTCAATGCCGGTGTGTCGCGCGATACCGCTGCCATCGAAGGCGAAGTGGTGGGGCTGGTGCGCGAACGGATCGGCCCGGTCGCGGCCTTCAAGACCGTGGTGACGATCAAGCGCCTGCCCAAGACGCGCTCCGGCAAGATCCTGCGCGGCACCATGCAGAAGATCGCCGACAAGGAAGAATGGACGATGCCGGCGACTATCGACGATCCCGCCATTCTTGACGAGATCACCGCGGCGCTCAAAGCCCGCGGCATCGGGGTCTGACGGCCCCAGTGGCGTTGTTCCAGCGATCCAGGCCCCCCCGGCCGGCGCCGCGCGAGCGCCTGGAAATGGATATGGACGACACCGTCGTCTACGCGATCGGCGACGTGCATGGCTGCTACAAGGAATTGCTGTCGCTGGAGCAGAAGATCCAGCTCGACGCGCTGCAATTTCGCGGCCGCAAGATTATCGTCATGCTCGGCGACTATATCGATCGCGGGCCGCAATCGGCGCGCGTGCTCGACCACCTCTTGGCGCTGCCGCCAACAGGGTTCCTGCGCGTCTGCCTGGCGGGAAACCACGAAGTGGCCATGCTGAACTATCTCGACGGCTATCTGTCGCGGGACCGCTGGCTGGCGGTCGGCGGCCGCGAGACTCTGTTTTCCTATGGGGTCGATCCGGCGCGGCTTGCCAGCCTCTATGCCTCGAGCGACGCGGTCGACCGGCGCGTGAAGGAGGTCATTCCGGCCAGCCATATCGACTTCCTGCGCAGCCTGCCGGTGCTGCTCTGTTCGGATAAATTCGTTTTCGTCCATGCCGGCATCAGGCCGGGCATCGACCTGGTCGCACAGGATGAGCAGGATCTGCTCAACATCCGCGACGAGTTCTTCAAGGCCGCACATCTGCTCGACCGCCTTGTGGTGCATGGGCACACGCCGGTCGATATCCCCAGGCTTGACGGGCGAAGGCTCGGCATCGACACCGGCGCCTTTCAGAGCGGACGGCTGACAGCGCTCAGGATCGCGGGTAAGTTCGGCAAGCTGATCTTTTCCTGACCTGCCGTGCTTCTTCGTTTGAGCGTGATCTTTTCCGAAAACCGGATCCGCTGTCCGGATCACGCTCCTTTTCAGGATCGCGCTCCGTTCAGGCGGCGGTCTTGGCTCGCACGTCCGATTTCTCCAGATAGTAGGTCGAATAGCGGTCGAAGAACTTTTCCGAGCCGCCGAGCGAGCCGTATTTCGGCAGCTTCTTCAGATCGACCTTGTTGAGCACGGCGCCGACGACCTTGCTTGCGACGTAGGGTTCCTGCTCCAGCAGCGAGCGCACCATGGCGCGCGGCGTGCGGCCCCATTCGGCAACCAGCACGAAGCCGTCGACCAGCGGCGCAAACGCCTTGGCGTCGACCACGGGGCCGAGCGGCGGCAGGTCGACGATGATGTACTCGAACGTCTCCTTGGCGTTGTCGATGAAGCGCCGCATGCCGGCCGACGACAGCAGCTCGCTGGTATGCGAGAATTGCCCACGCAGCACGGCCGGGATGATCGCCAGCTTGGTCTGGCGGTCGACTTTGCCGACCGACTGCCAGGTCTGGCCGTTGACCACGGCCTCCATCAGCCCCTGCTCGGCTTCCATGCCGAGGTTGCGGCTGAGGCCAGGATTGCGCAGATCGGCGTCGATCAAAAGCGTCTTCGAGCCGTTGGCGGCCAGCAATCCGGCGAGATTGGCGGCGACCGTAGACTTGCCCTCGCCGGGCAGGACCGAGACCACGCCTATGACCCGGCTGCCTTGCCCTTCCATGACGACGTCGAAGGCGATCTTGGCGTTGCGCAGCGTTTCGGAGAACATTGATGCCGGCGCATCGACGCTGACCCGCATGCGCGCCCGTTTCTCGGCCGCCGACAATGTGTTGGCGCCTTTGGCATCCGCCGCACCGCCGTCGGCGTCCTTGCCGAGCCTGCCGCCGATCATCGGCAAATAGCCGAGGAATTTGAGGCCGACGCGATCGCGAATGTCCTCGCCGGTCCTGAAGAAGCGCTCGTTGAACTCATTCAGGCCACCAAAGCCGGCGCCAAGCAGCACGCCAAGCACCATCGACAGCGCCAGCACCCTGGAGGTGCGCGGGCTCGAGGCGGAAAGCGGCGTTGAGGCATCCGAGATGATGCGGACCTTGCCGACCGGGAAGGATTGCTGCTGCGAGGCCTCCTCGTAGCGGCTAAGGAAGGTCTGGTAGAGCGTGGTCAGCGCCTGCGCCTGCTGGTCGAGTTCGCGCAGTTTGACCTGGCTCTGGTTGTCGATGGAGCTCTTGCCGGCCGCGTCGGCGATCTTCTGCCTCAGTGAGGTCTCGCGTGAAAGCGCGACTTCATATTCATTGCGATAGCTTTCGGTCAGTTGCTTCAACTCGCCGAAAATCTGGGTCGACAGGTCGGCCTTTTCCTTGGCCAGCGCCACCGCCTGCGGATGGTCGGCGCCGAAATTGGCCGTCACGTCCTGCAGCCGCTTGGCCACTGCGAGATAGCGGGTCTTGAGCGTTGCAATGACGGAGCTTGCCGGCTGATCGCTTGAGATGGCGGAATCGTTGAAGGCATTGTCCGAGCCGCTTTCGACGATGGTCTTGTATTGCTGATAGCGGGCGCTGGCGCGCGCCGTATCGGCCTGCGCGACGATCAGTTGCGCGGTGAGATCGGCAATCTGCTTGTCGCTGATCAGCTGGCCGTCGCTGTTGGCGGCCAGACCATGCTCGGCCCTGAATTTCTCGACCGCCATAGCGGCCGCCTGTGAGTTCTGACGAAGCTCGGTCAGCCGGCCCTGCAGCCAGACCGCAGCGCGCTCGGTGGCGTCGAAGCTGGCATTGAGCTGGTCGGCGAGATAGGCGTCGGCATAGGCCTTGGTGATGGCGGTGGCGAGCGCCGGATTGGTCGACTGGTAACCGATGGCGAGCACATAGGAGCGGCCGTTGCGCTGCGCCAGCACCTCGCTCTGCAGCTTCAGCACGGCATAGTCGTGGCGCGCCGTCTGCATCATGGCCTGGCGTGTCGCCTCATCGACGTTTTCCATGCCGGGAATCTGCTCGGCGGAACTTGAGCGGAAATAGCCGATCACGCCGCGCACGAAGCCGATGCCCTTGACCAGCGCCGATTGCGGCGGGTTCATGAACTCTGCGTTCTGGTCGAGTTTCAGCTTGTCGACCACCACCGAGGCCAGCCGCGCCGAGGTGATGATTTCGATCTGGCTGAGCAGGGCGGCGTCGGTCTGCATGGTGACGGATGCAGCCGAGATGTCGTCGATGACCTTGTTCAGGCCTTCGTCGATCAGCACGCTGGCGACCGACATGTATTGCTTGGGCGTGGTCTGCAGATAGAGCAACCCCAGGAACAGGCCGATGATGGCGCAGACCGCCACCACCTTGACCTGACGCGCCGCCATGCCAAGCAGGCGCTCGACGTCGATGAAGTCTTCACCCTTTTCCTGATCGGGGTTGGGCAATGGCATCCTCTTGTCGAGAGGAAAGCTGGCATAATTCATCTTCGATCCAATTCTAGGTTACAGGCGCCGGAGCGAGACGGGTCAGGTCCCACCTCGTCCGAAGCTGCGGAGATCGGGGGCAAGATATGCAACGCAAGCTTCATGCCATCCGGCGCCGGGCCTGAGCGGCCAGGCGTGCAGGCATGAGCCGCGCCATCGTCCAAACGCATATGCCCTCGAAAGATGGGCATTATGCGGCCACTTCCTGACGCTCATGCGACCGCACGAACGCCTGCAGCATTTCCAGCACAGGTCCCTTCATGTCGTCGCGCGCCAGCGCGAAGGCGATGGTCGCCTCTATGAAGCCTTCCTTGGAGCCGCAGTCGAACATGCGGCCATTGAAAGGCTGGGCAAAGAAAGACTGGCTTTTCGCCAGCCGCACCATGGCATCGGTAAGCTGGATTTCGTTGCCGGCGCCGCGCTGCTGGTTGCCCAGCAGCGAGAAGATCTCGGGCTGCAGGATGTAGCGGCCGTTGATGTAATAGTTCGACGGCGCATTGGCCGGCGCCGGCTTTTCGACCATGGCCGTCACCTCGAAGCCGCTGCCTGTCTCGGCGCCGCGCCCGACGATGCCGTATTTGCTGGTCTCGCTGGGATCACAGCGCTCGACGGCGATCACATTGCCGCCGGTCTGCTGATAGAGATCGACTGTTTCAGCCAGGCAACCTCGGCGACCGAACGACACCATATCGGGGAGCAGCAGGGCGAAGGGCTCGTCGCCGATGACTTCGCGTGCGCACCACACCGCATGGCCGAGACCATGTGGCGACTGCTGGCGGATGAAGCTGGTGGCGCCGGCCACGGGCAGCATGCTTTCGAGCGCCTCCAGCTGGGTCTTCTTGCCGGTTTGTTCGAGCGTTCCAATCAGTTCGGGGTGCAGGTCGAAGTAGTCCTCGATGACAGCCTTGTTGCGGCCGGTGACGAACACGATGTGCTCGATGCCGGCTTCGAAGGCCTCGTCCACCGCATATTGGACGACCGGCCGGTCGACCACGGGCAGCATCTCCTTCGGAATCGACTTGGTTGCCGGCAGGAACCGTGTTCCAAGCCCCGCCACAGGGATGACTGCCTTCCTGATTTTCTTCATCGCAAATTCCTTCTGAGCAGATCGATTTCAGCCTGTTGCAGGCCACGAACAAACGTCTTCATGTACTCGCCCTCCTTACTCCGCGCCGACAGCAAACTGCGCCGCCACCCTTTTGAGGCGGACGGCGATCGGCATCGACATGTGCCTGACAGCCGCCGGATCACTTAGCGCGGTGCGTATCGCTTTCAACGGCGAACGCGCCTTGATGTGCTGGACCAGCGACAGGAACGATGCCGCCTTGCGCAGGCTGCGGGCGCGTTTGGCGAAGGCGGCCGCAGCAGCAGCGTCCATGGAATTGGTCTCGGCGAAGACCGCGTCGGCCTTGCGCATCGCCTCGATATGGTGAAGCTCGAGCACGCGCGAGATCGAGCCCGTGCGGATGTGGTAGATATAGCCGGTCGTCGGCTCGACGACGCATTTTCCGCCCTTGGCCAGCGCGTTGGCGAGCAGGATGTAATCCTCGCCTATGCTCAGACTTTCATCATAGCGAAGCCCGTTTTCGATCAGGAAACGGCGCTGGAAGATCGGCTTGAGATAGCCAAGGTTGAACGTGGATTCGAAAACGATGTTGCCAGCGATGTAGTCGGCGAGCGTGATTTCACGCAGGCCCTCCAGATATTCGGCGGGAAACATCGTCGCTTCGGCAATGCCGTCCTCGCGCACCACCTGGAGGTTGTCGACGGCGATCACAGCGCCCGCGCTTTCGGCCCGCGCGATCATGGCAGAAAGCCGCCCGGGCAGGACGGCATCGTCGGAATCGAGCACCGCGACCCAGCGGCCGGAAGCCAGTTCGAGCCCGGCATTCCTGGCGCCGCCAGGGCCACGATTTGCCGGCAGCGCAACCACTTTGACGACATCTTTTGGATAGGCTCTTGCGACGTCGAGCGTGTTGTCGCGCGACTGGTCATCGGCGACGATGATTTCGACGCTGACATCGCGCTGGGCCATGGCGCTTGCGATCGCCCGGTCGAGCGTGGCCGCGGCATTGTAGGCTGCGATGACAAAGGAGACGTCAGGCTGCACGCTTGCCTCCTTGCTGCGGGGAAGACAGTCCGTATTGGCGAATTTCGCTGATACCGACCAGGCCGCTGACGACGCCGACATGCATGATGCCGCGCAGCACGCTGCGGTTGCGGCGGACCGGGCTAATCGCGGTCAACGCCGCCATGCCGAAGCAATAGACGGCCTTGGCCGAGGCAAGGCCGACAGCCTTCGCACGCTCTATCACGCCTGCGTCATGGCCGATGAGGTGGCCGTGCGTCTGGCCGAAGCGGAAGCGGCGGCGGCGCAGCCAGTCGAAAGCGGCTCGCGAACGCGGCACGACTTCCTCGACCCACGCCTCCGGCGCAAAGGCGATGCGACCGCCTGCCTTGACCATGCGGTTGAAGAATTCGGTGTCCTCGCCGCCGCTCTGGCCGCGCGCCAGGCTGAAACGACGGTCGCGCAAGCTGTCGGCGCTCATCCTCAAAAGGACGTTGCAGGTGTAGCCGGTGCGGATTTCGCCCTGCACCCAGACCGGCAAGGTCGAATGGAAATCGCCCTTGCGCATCCAGTCCGGCGCATCCGGGCGGTAGAGCGCCCGCACCGGACCGAGCACGGCCTCGGCGCCCCTTGTCTCCGCGATAGCAATCAGTTCGGCCAGCCATTGCCGGGAAGCGGTTTCATCGTCGTCGATGAAGGCGACAAAATCGGCCGTGCTGGCATCAAGACAGGCGTTGCGGGCAACCGAGATGTTGCGCGCCGGAGCGTGCCGGTAGCGGGCCACGAGCTTCAATTCGCTCGCCAGCGCGGTCACCAGCGGCTCGGCGGTCGGCTCGTCGTCATTGTCGGCGACGATGACGCCGATGCCGAAACCGGCAGGCATATCCATGGCAGCGAGCGACCGCAGCGTGTCGGCCAGTTCCGGCCGCCGGAACGTGCAGACGCAGATGTCGATTCGGCGGCTGTCGGCGACCATCATGCCACCCCGCGCTGCGATCGCGAGCCGAGCAGTTGCAGCCAAAACCCGAGCGACCAGCCGAAATGCATGACCATCGCCGAAATGCCCGCCAGCACATTGTTGGGACTGCGCTGGCTGATGGCGGTCACAGCGCCGTAGCCCAGACAGACCGAAGTCCAGACCAGCAGCGGCACCGCCGCCAGCCAGTGGATAAAGGAAAATACCGCGAGAAGGACGACCGGCGCCACCAGCAGCGGGATCATCTGCCGAACTTTCGGGATCATTCGGTGCTTGAGCACATTCTTGGCGCGGCCGCGGCCATAGCCGAGATATTGGAAATACAGGCCCTTCAGCGACGAACGCGGATAGTAGACCATCTGCGTCTTGCCGCTCATCCAGATGCGGTAGCCAGCCTGGCGCAGCCGGTAGTCGAGTTCGGCATCCTCATTGTGGCTGAAGCTCTCGTCATAGCCGCCGACCGCGGTGAAGGCCGAAATCCGGATCAGCGCGTGATGGCCGTGGTCGACCCATTCGCCGGCCGAGAGGTGCCGGTGCTTGGAGCCGCCGGTGCCGAGCTTGGAATTCTGCGCCGCCGCGACCGCTTTCTGCACCGCGCCGCTGCCGCTGGTCAGCATCGAGACGACGACCGAATCGGCTGAAGTGGCGAGCGCCTCCTCGACCAGCCGGTCGCAATAATCGGCGGGATAGCCGCCATGGGCATCAATGCGGATCAGGTATTCGGCGCGGTCACCGAGGCTGGCGACGGCGAGATTGATCGCCGCGCTCTGGATACGTTTTGGGTTGTGCAGGAGGACGACCTGAGGGTCCTTGGCCGCAACCGCTTCGACAATGGCCAAAGTACCATCGGTGCTGCCGCCATCGGCAACGACGATGCGGGCGCCGAGCCTTAGCGCTGCCGGCCTGAGCTGCTCGAGCAACGCGCCGATATGGGCTGCCTCATTCAGGCACGGAATGACGATCAGGCTTGGCGGCAGCGCTTCGGTTTGCGTCATCGGCGCCTTCCCATGCTCTGTACTTTTCCCATCATCAGCCATCGCTAAGCCAGCGCTTCGGTGACGAAGGGACCTGGGACCGCCGCCAGACCGCGCAGCCTGTCGACAAAGGCGCGGCAGTCGCTGCGGTCGTAGCTCCAGGTTCGTGGGTTGCGGGCCAGCACACGCGCCTTGGCCTTGCCGAAGTGCTCCTGGTCCATGCGGCCGAGCGCGGTTTCCAGGATTTCGGGCGTGGCATCGGAAAGCAGGACGCCAATGTCCTGCTGGTCGAGAAAGCGCCCGGTCTCGGTATTGCCCATCGAGATCGGCACGGCGCCGAAGCGGCAGCCCTCATAGAGGCGGTTGGGCAGCAGCCATTCCGAATTCTGCCCTTCCTCGAAGAAATCGATCGCCCAGGAAAAATGCACTTCGCCGTAGATCGCGGCCATGTCTTCCGGGTTGCGGTAGGGGCCACGAAAGGAGAGATAGGGTTCGGCCTCGACAAAAGCGTGGAAATCCGGGAATTCCGAGAGTGCCGGACGGCCCCGGAGGACGACCTCGAAGCGCCCGCCCTGACGGCGCGTGAAGTCGGCCAGCAGCTCCAGCGAGCGGCGGCAGCGCAGCGCGCCGAACCAGCCGATGCGCCACGGGGGTGCTGCAGGGTTTTCGGCCTTTGACCTGTCATCCAAGGCGATCGGCGCGGTTTCGAAGTATTTGTTTTCGACCAGTTCCACCGGTGCGGCGACCTGCCCGAACGGCTTGAAATAATTGGCGATGAAGGCCGGTGAGCTCGTCACCAGAAGCTTCACGTCGCGGGCGAGATAACGCTCCGCTGTGCGCAGTGCTTTGCCCAGCATGTCATTGCGCAGCACCAGGCGATGGATGTCGAGGCATTCGTAGACGATCGGCACGCCGCCGCGAAAGGCGGCCTTGGCGCGCCTGGCCAGCGCCAGCATTTCCAGATTGCGCGCGATGATGAGGTCGGGCTTCGGCATCGCCGCAAGCTTTGAGCCTATCGACAGCGCCGCCTTGGCGACCGCCGCCAGACGCTGGCCGAATCGGCCGTCACGCGTCGCGCCGAGGTCGACCGGCTGCAGCCCCTCGACGTCGGGAACAGCATTTGTGGTCCGACGGAAGCCGGCCAACGTGACCCGCGCGCCGCCTGCCTTGAGCATTATGATCCGCCGGCGCACCGCCGGGTCGGAAACATCGTGCACAAGGTACAAGACATGCAGCATGAAAACTCGACCGCTGTTGGCCCACCCACGGGAATGCTAACCCAGCTTTTGCTGCATCGCAACATTTTTGGTGCGCCGTAGCATAAGTGCACGTTTTTTGTTGCACTGCAAAATTGATGCGTTACCCTCCGTCGGGCTTGAGCGCCGCTCTGGCTGGTCACCCAGCCCGATGCAGCGATGGATTGTGACGCGAGCCGCATCGGGATCGTCCTGGCGTGGGTATTTTCGGTCGCCATGCCCGTCCTAGGCACCGCAGGCCACGCCGCGGAATCTGCTGACGAAATGAGGTATCCCATGAAGATCGTCGTTGAAAACACAGTCTGCCTGAATACCGGGGATGCGGCCATTCTGCTGGCGATCCGCCACATTCTCAAGACGATCGTGCAAGGCGACGTGCGGTTTGCCGTCTTCGACAGCCAGCCCGAGGTTGCGGAACGACTCTATCCGAAGACGGATTATCCCGACCTCGAATTTCATAAGCTGCTGTCGGAATCCCTGTTCCGATACAAGAATGGCAGCGGGCTGAGGGACCGGTTCAAGCCGATCTACAATCGGCTCGTTCTCCAGGCCCTGCGCTGGTTTGGCAGCAGCGCGCTAGGCAATTTTTTCAGCCATCGCGACCGGCGCGGTCTCGATATCTACGCCGACGCGGATATGGTGGTCACCACAGGGGGAACCTATCTCGTCGAGAACTACAATCTCGAACGACGCCTCAATCAGTTCAGGCTCGATGCCGTATTTGGCAAAGATCCGGTCTTCTTCACGCAATCCCTCGGTCCGTTCGACAAAAGTTACAACCGCCAGGAGCTCGGCCCGATCTTTGACCGCAGTCCGCTCATCCTGTTGCGCGACGAACGGTCGCGGACCCATATCCGGGACTTGGTGAAGGATCTCGGCAAGTGCCACGTGGTGGCCGATGCGGTATTCGCCTTGGCCGATACCGACAGGATCCGCAAGCGTCTCGCTTCCAGCCAGCCGCCGGCGTCGACGGGCCGCGTCGCTATTTCGGTCCGCCACTGGAACTACGTCAGCGACGGTGAGGGCGGCATGCGCCGCTATCTGGATTCGATCCGCGAGATCGCCACAATTCTTGTCAGGGACCTTGGCAAGGAGGTGACCTTCGTCTCCACGTGTCAGGGCGTGCCGGAATATGCCCATGACGATTCCAAGACCGCGCAGGCCATCCTTGCCGAGCTCGATCCTGAGATCGCCAGCCACGTAACGGTGGACGCTTCGTTCCACACGCCGGACCAGTTGATGGCGCTGGTGAAGGGCTTCGACTTCGTCGTCGCGACGCGCATGCATATGATGATCATGTCGCTTTGCGTCGGCACGCCGGTGCTGCCGATCGCCTACGAGTTCAAAACCAAGGAAGTGGCCAAGCGAATCGGTGTCGACGATGTGCTGCTCGACATCGACACCGTGACGCCCGAAGAGGCGCGCGAAAAGCTCGGCCGGTTTGCGGGAAATCTCGACCGCTATCGCAAGACAAGCCTTCAGGCCGTGCTCGAAGAACATGCTTCGGCAATGTCGGCCACAAACCTGCTGGCGCCGCTGATCGCCGGCCGCTCAGCGGATATTGCGCGCGGCGTTGGACAGGGTGGTGAACAAGGCGCGTCGCGACTGCGGGACGGCAAGCATGAAAACGAGACCGATGCCGTAGTTGAGGGCAAGCGCCAAAAAGACCGCGAGCAGGTCTGACTGGCCCGTTAGAGACGCCGGCAACCACAGGTACAGGAACCAGGCAAGCAGGGACGAGGCGATGAAAAGCCCCTGCATGAGCAGGAAGTCGGCGGCGGTCACCGGACCGACGCGATGGACCAGTAGCGCCAGCACGGGAACGCGCAGCACGTAACCGCTGATGGCATAGGCCGCGGCAACGCCGACGGCGCCCCAGTGCAGGCCGACGACGAAGGCAGCGACGGTCGTCAGCGACGAATAGATGCCCCAATGGAACATGGTCTTCGTCTTGCCCTGACAGATGAATATCCATCCCGTCGTGCTTGAAACGGACTGGACCAGGCTGGCGATGCCCAGCCAGGCAAAGATCGGTGCGACCGGTGCCCAGCCCGCGCCGAAGAGAAGTCCGACGATCTGATTGGAGGTCAGCGTCAGCGCCGCGATGCCCGGCATGGTAACGGCCGCCAGCATCCAGTTGGTGCGCACATAGATATCGCGAAAGCGGGCCTTGTCATCGTGGATGCGGCTGAGCAGCGGCACCATGACCCGTGTCAGCGGCTGGTTGATGTTCTGCAGCGGGAACAACAGGAGCTTGTAGGCGCGGTCGTAATAGCCGAGTTCGATCGCACCGGAATATTTGCCGATGAGAATGTTGTCGAGATTGCGCGAGAAGAAGTTGGCGAGGTTGAAGCCGGTCAGGTTGGCGCCGAACGACAATATATCGGCATCGACCTTCAGGTCCGGCCGCAAAGGCGTCCAACGCGCCACCAGCCAGGCGGCAGCCAGGGCGATAGCTGCCGAAACCGCCGGGCCGATGACCAGCGACCAGTAGCCCAACCCCGCATAGGCCGCGATCGCGGCGGCCAGAAGTCCGGCGGCGGCGCTTATCACGTCGTTCAGTGCGAGCTGGCCGAACTGCAGGTGCCGGTTCATCAACGCCAGCGGCACTGCGGCGAGACTGCCGAGAAGCAGCGGCAGGGCGGAGCCAAGGGTGATGCCGGACATACGTTGATCGCCATAGAACGCGGCGATGGCAGGCGCCAGGCCGGCCACTACCACGGCACTACCCAGCCCGACGAGCGCGCTGATCCAGAACACCTGGTTGAGCTGCTGGTTGCTGATGTCCTTGCGCTGAACCACAGCCTGCTGCAGGCCCAGATTCTGAAGCAGCCCGACGAAGGCCACGATCGGCCCGACGGAAGCCACCAGACCGAAATCCTCGGGGACGAGCAGACGGGCCAGCACGATGACGGAGAGAAACTGGATCGCCATCTTGAAGCCCTGGGCGCCGATGGTTACCAGCCCGCCGCGCAGGGCGACACGACCGAACTGGGGGGGCGGATTGGCGTTCATGCAAGCGACCTCGTTTCGCCAAGCCGCATGGCGATTTCCACGAAATGTTGGTTCAGCAGATCGGAGTTGAACTCCGCCTCGATCTTCTTGCGCGCCGCGAGAGCGATCCCTTCACACGGCTTCGGATTCTCGGCGATCCAGGCAAGCTTGCCGGTCAGCGCCGCAACGTCCCGCTCAGCCACGAGAAAACCCGTCTTGTGATCATCGATCAGTTCAGGGATCCCGGAATGATATGTGCTGACCACCGTCAGGCCGGCGGCCATCGCTTCCATCAGCGAAACCGGAATGCCTTCCAGATCGCCATCGCGGGCGCCGACGCTGGGCAGCAGGAACACATGCGCATCGCGCAGACGCTGTTTGACTTCGCTGTGCGGCCGGGGCCCAAGAAAATTCACCCTGTCGGCAATGCCAAGCTCTGCGGCGATCCCGTTCAGCTGCTCGAGAAGTTCTCCGCCGCCGATCACCGAGTAGATCCAGTCTCGCCGCGGCAGGCCAGCAAGCGCGCGAAGCGCATATTCGATGCCCTTCTTTTCAGTCAGGCGGCAGACCGAGATGAAAGAGAGCGTAGCCTGCTCCCATGAACGCCACCGATAGTCGATGTCACTCGGCCGCACCCCCATATGGTGAACCACAACCTGCTCCGGCGATGCACCGACCTCAATCAAGGCATCGCGGAAAAACGCATTCACCGGCAGTTGAAGAACGCCCTTTTCGAACACAATCTTGTAGCGCGCGAGCGTATTGTCATGCAGCGGTTCGCCGACATCACGGCCGTGAAATATCGTCACCAGGGGAGCGGAAATCCTCCCGCGCTTGATCGCGCGGGCCACGCGCATGCCGTTGTTGCCGAAATGGGCAACGATGACGTCGGCGCCCTGCAGTTTTCGCGCATGAGCAATGTCGATGGCGGTCGAGAGCTTGTCCCAGAACCTGCCGGACCACTTCCTGAGCAGCGGGCGATAGCGACCCAGGCCACCCCACCAGCATACGACCTTTCCTGGCAACGCCTGCCAGCGCGGATCATCGATGTTGCTGTCCCTGCCGAAGGGCGTCTCGTTGCAGACGACGCCGACTTCCATGCCGCGCTCAAGGCATCCGGCTATCTGGTCGAGAACAAAGGTTTCGGACAATGAGGGAAACTTGTCGACTACAAAGCAGATCTTCATCGGCAGGATGCGCTCGTCCGGGGAGCCGGTGTCCCTTTGACAAAAGCCGGGCCGAAGACAGGGTGGCGGAAGCACAAGACATGCAGCATGGAACTCTACCGCTGTTGGCCCACCCGCAGGAACGTTAGTACAGGTCTTGCTGCACTGCAACATTTTTGGTGCAGTGTAGCAAGATTTCCCTCAGCTTGGCGTGCCTGCCGATCAAACGCAGAGGAGCAGTGTCAGCCGGCAGATGAAGGATCCGCCAAGCCCTCGGAAACGCCGACATGACCGGTGGGTGCATGCGCAGGGCTCGATGTGGCCAGTTGGGTAACGATCTGCGCAAAACGTTCATTCAGAACATCTGCGTTGAAGTCCTCCTCGACTTTGCGGCGTGCGGCAAGCGCGATACGCTCGCATTCGGTCGGGTGCTCCGCGGCCCAGGCAAGCTTGCCGGCAAGCGCTGAAATATCTCGCTCGGGCGCAAGCAACCCCGTCTCCCCATCCTTGATGAGCTCCGGGATTCCCGAATGATACGTGCTGACCGCAATCAATCCGGCGGCCATGGCCTCCATGAGCGCGACCGGAATGCCTTCCATATCCCCGTCGCTGGCAGTGATACTTGGCAGCAAAAAGAGATGAGCCATGCGAAGCCGTCTTTTCACCTCTGCGTGAGGGAGGCTGCCGAGGAATGTTACGCGACCAGCCAAGCCCAGCTCTACGGCCAGCTTCTCCAGATTCATCCGCAGAGGACCGTCGCCAACAATGTCGTAACGCCAGTCTAGCTGCGGCTGGGAGGCCTTGAGAGAGGCCAGGGCTCGCAAGGCGAACTCGACGCCTTTCTTTTCGACCAGGCGGCAAACCGTCGTCACGACCAGTTGGGTGCCTTCCCACGATTCCCAGCGATAGCCGATTTCGCGGGTGTCAATTCCCATATGGTGGACCGTCGTGCTCGCCTGGGACAGGCCGGCTTCCAGCAGCATCGTGCGGAAGTAATCGTTGACGGGCAGGTTCAGGGTCCCATGCTTGGTCAGCCCGGCATATTGTGTCGCGAGCACTGCCTGCCGCGCCGGGATCGCCACGTCCGCGCCGTGAAAGATGGTTATGATCGGTGGTTTGAGCACCTTCCATTTCTTCAGTGCGGCTGCTCTCTCGCCGTTCTGTCCGAAGTGGGCGACAATCACGTCGCAGCGGTTCAGGCGGCGTGCAAAGGCGATGTCGAGAACGGTCGAGGCCTTGTATCGCAGACGCGGCGGCAGACGCTGTACAAATTTGCTGATTACAGCGGCCCATCGCCACCAATGTCGGGTTCTGGCGAGCAGCGTCGCCATCGGCTCGCTTTGCCGGTCAATTCGGTGGTCACCTTGCATCTTTTCGCAGACCACTTCAACCTGAAAGCCCCGCGCCAGCAGCCCAGCCATCTGGTCCACGACGAAGGTTTCCGAAAACAGAGGGAATTCGCCGACGACAAAGCCCACGCGCATGACCCGCCCATAAGGTTGGGGCTTGCTCGGACCAAGCGGTCCATATCGCACAAGCCCTAATGTAGACAGGCAGAATACACGTTGATTGCTGCAGTGCCACAAAATATTGCACTGCAGCAATTAAAAGTGATCCGGACGGGCGCACGACGCCTGGACCTGGCTAACGGGAACTTTGCGCGACCACGGTCGTGCAGCGTCTCAGCTGAACTGCAACACGACGCGTTTAGGCTGCGCGCTCCAAACCGACACGTCTTGCGCGGTCGAGAACGCCCATGAACGTTGCGAACTGGCTGTCGGGGTTCATTTGCCGCCGCTCCGAAAACTGACGTGCTGTCGCTGACAGCCGCTTGTACTCGGCCTCGTCGCTCCACAGCCGCCTGACCGTTGCGACCCAGTCGGCGAGCGGGGCGTCGTAGTCCAGTACCACGCCGCCGGCGCCTATCGCTTCCGGCAGACCGCCGCGCCGCGAGCCGACCACGGGAATGCCACTACAATGCGCTTCCGAGGCCACCCGGCCCCAGGCTTCTTCCCATTTGCTGGGCGCAAGCAGGATTTTCGTGCGGCCGTAGACCGTCTTCATGTCGCTGGTGCGGCTTTCCAGCTTGACGTTCTGGAGGGGAGAGATTGTTGCTTCGATCCGGGCTCGATGATCGTCGTCGAGCTTCCAGCTTTCGACGAACAGGAACGGGATCTCGGGACAGGCGGCGGCAATGCGCACCGCAAGATCGAAGCCTTTTTCCTCATATGGATTGATGAGCGTGACAAATTCACCGGTCGTCGGTGTGCTGTAGAACGCGGGATTGATGGTCGGCGGAATAACCGTCGAATCGATATCGAATTTTGCCTTATAGGCGCGCGCGGTGAACTCGGAGTTGGCGATATAGACCGCCGAATGGAGCTCACGCAGATCGCCGGCCAATTCGTCGAATTCGACATTCCTCAGATAGACGGTCAGCGGCACGCCAAGCCTCTGCAACTCTCTGCCGATCGGCACCGAATTGTGGCACTGCACGACCGCGACATCCGGCCTCAACTTTTTGACGGCGAAGTCGGCCGCTTCCCAGGGGAACCACGCCCGTACAACCGGATAGCCCGGGAAATTGTCGATGACCGCGCGCTGACGAAGGAGCTTCATCTTGGCGCGCGCCCTGAAGCCGAACATGCCGTCGCCGAACAGGGCTGCCAGAACGGATGCCTCGTGACCGTTTTCGCGCAATTGCTCGACCAGGTGGTGGGTGCTCGACTGGACGCCCCCGCTGAATTGCGGCGTGTAGCCGGTGCCGCCTGCAAACAGAACTTTCATGAACCTGGCTCCGCGTTGTGCCGCCCTGCCTTCACGCCGCCATCCTGCCGATCGAGAAATACTCGATGCCGTGACGGGCGATGACCTTGGGATCATAGAGGTTACGGCCATCGAAGATGACCGGCGTGGTCAGGGCATCCTTCACCGCGTCGAAGGACGGGGCGCGGAAACTCTTCCATTCGGTGGCGATCAGCAACGCGTCGGCGCCGCGCAGTGCCGCCTCCTTGGTGCCGCACAACAAAAGGTCGTCGCGCAGGCCGTAGATGGCCTGGCATTCCTGCATCGCCTCGGGGTCGTAGGCCTGCACATTGGCGCCGGCCTGCCACAGCGCCTCCATCAGGACGCGCGCCGGCGCCTCGCGCATGTCGTCGGTGTTGGGCTTGAAGGCGAGGCCCCAGAGCGCGAAGGTCTTGCCCTTGAGACTGCCCTTGAAATAACGGTGCACCTTGTCGAACAGCACCGACTTCTGGGCATTGTTGCGCTCCTCCACGGCGCGCAGCAGCTTGGCGTCGAACTTGACACCTTCGGCGGTCTTGATCAGCGCGCGGACATCCTTGGGAAAGCACGAACCGCCATAGCCGAGGCCGGGATAGATGAAGTGGTAGCCGATGCGCGGATCCGAGCCGATGCCCTTGCGTACCTCCTCGATGTCGGCGCCGAGCTGCTCGGCCAGATTGGCCATTTCGTTCATGAAGGAGATCTTGGTCGCCAGCATGCAGTTGGCGGCGTACTTCGTGAATTCGGCGCTGCGCACGTCCATCACGATCATCTTCTCGTGGTTGCGGTTGAACGGCGCGTAGAGCTCCCGCATCACCGCCTCGGTGCCCTCGCTGTTGGTGCCGACAATGATGCGGTCAGGCTTCATGCAGTCGGCGACGGCGGAACCCTCCTTGAGGAACTCAGGATTGGAAGCGACGTCGAAAGCCAGGTCCTGGCGCCCGCGCGCCTTCAGCGTCGCGGCGATTTTGGCCTTCACCTTTTCGCAGGTGCCGACCGGCACGGTCGACTTGCCGACGACGATCTTGGGACCGTCCATTTCGCGGCCGATGGTCTCGGCCACCGCCAGCACATATTTGAGGTCGGCCGAACCATCTTCGCCGGGTGGCGTGCCGACCGCAATCATCTGGATCTCGCCATGCTTGACGCCGGCGGCGGCATCGGTGGTGAACTTGATGCGGCCGGCGGCGTGGTTCTCCTTGACCAGGGCCTCCAGTCCCGGTTCGAAAATCGGCACCAGGCCCTGGTTGAGCCGCTCGACCTTCTTTTCATCGACATCGACGCACACCACCTGGTGCCCGACCTCCGCCAGCACCGCGGCCTGCACGAGACCGACATAGCCAATTCCAAAGACCGTCAAATTCATTCGGGTTAATTCCTGTTCACGCCCTTTGGCCTTATATAGCCGGGCCGGTTCAGATCTACTTTATGCTGCTTACACTGCATGCCAGCGATTCCGGAAACTGGCACGGCTGGCCGAGCGCGGTGAAGGCGACGCGCTGCACCTGCATCGTCACCTGGCGGCCGGGGTCCGAAAAGGCGCCCATCCAGTTTTTCAGCGTGTCGCTGCCCCAGAGGCTGAAGAATATCTTCTGCGAGTGGGTCGGCAATTGCTCGGGATTGGTCACTTCCTGGACCAGCTTGCCGTTGACGTACCAGCGCAGCCGGTCCTTTTCCCAGATAAAGGCATAGTCGTTGAAGCCCTTGTCGGCGCCGCCTTCGACCTCGGCCAGCTTCTCGTTCTTGGGCTTGCCGGCGATGTAGCTGTTGACCTGCACCTTGGATGTATCCTTGGTCAGCACCTCGAAGTCGATCTCATACCAGGGCTGTTTGTCGGCAGGGCCGATATAGGTGAAGAAAGCGGCGTTGAGACCGGATCCGGTGTCGGTCTTCATCCGTGCTTCATAGGTCCCATAGCCGAAGCGCTGCTTGGTCTGGATCTCGGCGCAGGCGAACTCGCGGTCCTTCAGTTTGCGCTTTTCGAAGCCGAGCGTCAGCATGTTGTCGGAAAATTTTACCAGGCTTTTCGACCAAGTGCAGTTCTGGTGATTGCCGTTCGACCAACCGTCGGAGACATACCAGCGCGAACCATCGAAACTCTTGAAATCGTCGACGAAGGACGGTGCGCTTTGCATCTCCGGGGAGGCGTCCTGGGCGCGGGAGGGGTGGGCGGCGCCGAGCAGAGCTGCGGCTGCCGCCAACAGAAGCGCACCAACGGATAGAAGACGCGTTGGGTTTACAAGACGCATTGGCCGATTTGGCCGCGTCGAAATCATGGCATCGATTGCCGCCATGGGCGTCGTCTTCGGATCTGCGTTCATATCAATTCACCTTTGTGCTGTTCCGCCCCAACCCAAAGTCACCGATTGGCCCACATTGCTAACGGGCCGATCCCGATCCTCCGTCCCCGAACTTTCTCTTCTGTGTCTCGTGTGACCGTGTTCAGCCGAAGCGACCTGCGGGTTTGACATATTCCCCGTGCGAATCAGAACTCTGGCCATCCTCGCCGACGATCGCGTCGAGTGAATGACGCAGTTCCTTCATCCGGCTCGTCTGGCGCACCAGCTCGGCGATGCGCTGTTCGCAGTTCAGGATGGACTTCGTCAGCTCGCCGACTTCCGACAGCTTGCGTGCCGACGCCGAGCCGTTCTCCATCGACTCGACCAGGAAGGCCGCGTTGGTGGACTTCGACCGGTAGCGGGCCTCCAACCCGGTCTTCTCGGCCGCAATCTCGGCCGTGATCTGATCCAACAGCTTTGCCAGACGGTCGAAACGCGCCAGATCGGTCTGCTTGTCGCGCGCTGGGTCCCTGGACCTGAAGCCGAAAATTGAAGCCATCCGGTTGGCCTTCCAAAATTGCTGCACCGCAACATACAGTGCCATCGTCGGGGCGTGTAGGCAACCTCCGAGTTTCAGAAAGGCAATTTTTTCAGCCTTGCGGCCGCCGTCCCGGACTTGGCGGAGCCTACTTTTGCGCCGCCGTGCTGGTACCGGCCATGAGGAAGCGCAAGGGCGGCACCGGCTGCTGCCGCGGGGACAGACCGGCGTGGCGAAACAACGCATCGAGCTTGTCGGCGGCCACGCCGACAACGATGGGAATGAAGTTCGACTGGCTGGCCAGCGCATAGGCGGCGGCAGACGCCATGCCGCGCTCGGCCTTCACATCGAGGAAATTGCGCAGCCGGTATTTGTCACGCACATGCCGCTCGTGCTTGCGCAGCAGGGCCTTGGAGCCTTCCGGCAGGCTGTCGATCTCGAGCAGTGCCAGATCCGCATCGGCGAGGCGCTTCAAATCCTGTGTCTTGTGGCGCCCGCTCAACGAATCGGCGCGCACGATCGCGCCATAGCCGCAGGAACGGATGACCTTGAAGCGTGCGCCAAGGGCAAAGGCGCGAGCGTAGAGTTCGTAATCTTCGCCGAGACGCAGGTTCTCGTGGTAACGCAGCCCATGCCTGTCGAGGAAAGCTCTTGATATCACCGGCTTGAGAAAGCCGAGTTCGCCGCGCTGGACACGCCGTCTGGAGATGTTGCCCTCGATGAACCGCTCGAAGTCGAGGAATTCCGGGTCCGCCGAAAAGGACGGGGCGACGATCTTAGAGACGTCGGTCGCCGTATCGTCACGGATCAGCATGATGTTGTCGGCGGCGAAATCCCAGTCGGTGCTGGCAAACAGCTGGCGAAACCGTCCCTGAAGGAAGAAATCGTCGGCGTCGAGAATGCTGATGAAAGGCGATTTCGACCCGGCAATGGCGGCATTGCGAGCGAAGGACGGGCCGCGATTGACGTCGAGCCGGATGACCGAAAGCCGACCGCTGCCATCGTCGGCAGCGCTGGCCACTTTTGCGGTGTCGTCGGTGGAGGCGTCGTCGACGACAACGACTTCCGCCACCTCCGGCTCGCGCAGCGCCGAGGCGATGGCTGCGGGAATGGTCCGGGCCGCGTTGCGCGCCGCGATGATCACGCAGACCCGGGATTCTGTCATGGACATAGGGTGGCCTTTCGATTGCATAAAGTGTCGCATTGGTCCCTCGCCCTCCCGGCGCGCGGCGCCGGACCCAGATCCATCCCCCGATCCATCCCCAGCGGATCGGGACGGAACGTTATCTGCCTGCTGCATGACGACCCTCATCGTCACCGGCTTTCCCGCTCGAAAATCCGCCGGCTGAGGTCGGCTGACGCGGCCCAGCCGGCCTCGGTCAGGTAGCGGACAGGTTCGCGGCCGCACAATTCCCACAAAACGGTGCGCCGTTGCGGCCATCTGAGCGACGACAGCCACGGCGCGATGACCATGTGGAACAGGTCTTCATTGCCGATGCGTGACAGGATCCTGGTGGCCCGATCCGACAGCAGCGTGCCGGCGCCACCAAGCAGCACATCGGCGGCGCGCAGGCCCAGCAGCAGGGTGTCAGCCAGCCCCTGCTCGGCCGCGTAGTCGAGCACAGTCTGCTGCTCGGCCTCGCTCAGCCGACCGGCAGCGGCCCGGATATCGCAGACATAGCCCGCGCATGGCTCGCGGTTGAACAGCGCCTTTGCGACACTGATGCAGGACAGAAGCAAAGTGTCGGAGGCCGAGATGAACGGCACGCTGGAGCCGGCGATCGCAAGCGCGCGCTTGCGGCGCAGGAACCCTTCCGTATCGCGCGGGCTGGGCGATCCCGGCTGCTGGAGCCGGTAATGGAGATCGACGGTGGACAATTTCCGACCTTGGCTGCGAACCATGTGCTGCTCGCCCAGAAAGCGCACCCACCAGACGGAGCGGGACTTGCCGGCGACCTCGTAGCCGATCGAGCGCAGCGCATCGCGAGCTCTAAAGAAGCCGGCCGGCGACACCAATATGTCGACATCTCCGGACGGCTTCATGAAATGGTCGCCATAGAGCAGTTGCTGCTGGAGGGGGCCCTTCAGGAAGACGAAATCGATGCCGCTGCCGCGCAGCGCCTTGTCGATGGCCATCGAATCCATGATGCCGGACGAGTTCATCGCAATCGTGCGCCGGCGATAAGTGTCGAGCCACTCGAGCAATCCCGGCGGCGTCTCGCCCGCCGGTGGGCGCGACAGCGCCTTCAGCATGAAGGTGGCGACCTTGTTCAGCCTGGCGATGTCGCAAACATCGGCAACGGAGATGGCCGGTGCAGGCGCGGCGCTGGGGCTCGCCCTGGAGGCGAAGAACAGCCGCAGGCAAGCCTGCACATAGGCCACTTCGTCGGCGCAGCCAGCGGCGCGCAACCTTTCGAAGGTCCCTTCCTGCAATGCCATATGCTGCAGCATCTCCGCAAAAAATTCGCCAGGCGCGTTATATTGCAACTGCGAAGCAAAGCATCGCCAAATTCATGCGCCGCGTCCAGTTTTTCCTTTGGCGCCAATTTTCCTGCAACCTGAACGTTTCGCAACACAGTCCTACAACGAGATGCAAGGCGCCGCCTGATCGGGGCTTGTGGCGGGTACGTCAGCAACAATTTTGTGGGAATGCGCCAGCGCCCAAGTGAGGAGCATTCGAAGGAAAACTTAACGTAATTAAATCAGATACTTAGTTGATGGCCTCGGACACTCTGCTGAATTCTCCTGGGATGTGAAAATGCAAAGCGCTTTGATCACCATTGAAGGGAGTCGCAACCGAGAATTGATTAACGGCTGGTAAATCAGGCTTGACTCATAAATGCTGCCATGCAGCTATTGCGGTGCAGCAATAGCTCGCTGCCGGCAATCGACAGGCCGCTTCCAGTCCACAAGTGGAGAGTAAATTGGAACAGAATGTTGAAAAGCATGAGTACGAAACCCCTAGCCTGACGGTCCACGGCTCGATCGAGACCATCACGCAAGGCGGTAGCGGTACTACGGCACTCGACGCCTCGTTTCCGGCACATACGCCGGTCGGCGAACTCACCTTCTCCTGAGTATTCTCTCGTTGGGGTGACAAAGTCCGGACTCTGCAAACAGAGCGCACTAAGGAGAGTCGGGGGTCAAACCCCGGCTCTCGCGTCTTTGTCCGGAATTGCCGAAGCGTTGGTTGTGAGCGAGGTTTAGGATGGACTGGAACCCCACGGACCATGATCGGATGAGCGCGAGCAAGGATGCCGTGGCCTGCGAATTCGGCAACGGCCTGGCGCTGCTCGATATGAGGTCCAACATCTATTACAGCCTGAACGGCGTCGGCGCCTATATCTGGGAGCTGATCCAGGAGCCGCGGCCGATTTCCGAAATCCGCAGCGCCGTGCTGGATCGCTACAATGTCGATCCGGAACGCTGCAAGGCCGATGTCGATGGATTGTTGAAGGGCTTGGCGGACGCCGGGCTTGCGAGGCTCCATGATGAGGAACTTGTCTAGAGCTTTCTCACTGAGCGGGCCGGAGATGCTCTTTCTCGCCCACTGCCTTGCGGTGGTCGTGTCGGTGCGGCTGGGGCTGACGCTGCTTTCCTACAACAAAGTGCGCCGCATGGTGACCCGGCTCGACGCGCGCGAACCAGCCGACATCGGCGATCTCAGGCGTGTCGCCTGGGGCGTGGCTGCGGCTGCCCGCCTGGTGCCTGGCGCAAGCTGTCTGACCCAAGCGCTTTCCGGCCAATATTTGCTTGCCCGCCAGGGCAACGCCTCAAAAATCCGCATCGGCATCGAGCGCGATACCGGCACCGAGTTGAAGGCGCATGCCTGGCTGGTCAGCGGCGACCATATCGTGCTCGGCGGCTCGCTTGGCAGGTTTAACCATCTCGTCGACCACGGCCAGTGAGCGATGAGCGGCGTCGCCGGAATTCTGCTGAGGCAGGAAGGCAGGCAGGCCGCCGCGGCCGACATCCAGCGCATGCTTGCCCGCATGCAGCATCGCGCGCCTGACGGCAGTTCGTGGTGGATCGACGAGGGCGTCGTTCTTGGCCACGCCTGGCTCAACACCACCGATGAAGCCGGCCCCGGCCCGCTGACCATGGCCGGCGGCAAGCTCGCAATCACCGCGGATTGCCGGCTGGACAACCGCGACGAACTCTTGGCCAGGCTCGGCATCCGGGACAATTCGGTTGCCGACGCCGTGCTTGTGATGAGCGCCTATCTGCGCTGGGGCGAAGCCTGCCCCGAGCATCTGCAAGGCGACTTCGCCTTTGCCATCTGGGATGGCGAGCGCCGGCAGCTGTTTTGCGTGCGCGACCATTTCGGCGTCAAACCGTTCTACTATCATTCGAGCGACCGGCGCTTCGTCTTTGCCTCGGAGATCGGGCCGATCCTCGATGCCGGCGGCGTCGACATGCGCATCAGCGAACACCAGATTTCGGGATTCCTGGCCGGGCTGCCCGACGATCCGCAGTCGACAGCCTATGCCGATATCTTCCGCCTGCCGGCGCGCCACAGTCTGACAGTGACCGGCAACCAGGTGGTGCTGCGCCGCTACTGGCAGATCGAACCCTCGCCAAGGCCGATGCGATCGGACACGGCCGAGGAATTCCGGCATCTGTTCTCGCAATCGGTCCGCAACCGCATGCGCGGCACGCCTGCGGTCGGTGCTATGCTGAGCGGAGGCCTCGATTCCTCCTCGATCGCCTGCGTGGCGGGCCTGCAGAATGCCGCCCAGCAAAGATCGAGGCTGCCGACCTTCTCGCTGGTGTTCGAAAAGGGCTCGCCGATGGATGAGCGTCCGTTCATCGAGGCGGTGCTGGGCCAGCAGAAGGTCGACGGCACTTTGATTTCGGTCGGCAATTATGCCCCCTTCGCCGAATTCGACCGCATCCTGGAGGAGCAGGAAGAAACGTTTCTTGCGCCCGGCCTGTCGCTGACCCGCGACATCTACAGGACCGCCGGCGGCAAGGGCATGAAGGTTCTGCTCGACGGCCATGGAGGCGACGAGGTGGTTTCGCAGGGCCACGGCCATCTGCACGAACTCGCCTATGCCGGCAAATGGATGGAGCTGTGGCGCGAGCTGCGCAGCGCCTCCAACACTTATGGCGATGGCATGCTCGGCCTCTACTACCAGTTCCTTACCCTTTACGGGCCGGCCTGGCGCATCGCGAGAATCAAGCGGTTCGCGAACCGCGTGCTTGGCAAATTGCGGCGCCATCCCACTGGGCGGCCGGCGACGAGCTGGCGCGCCCTGATCAATCCGGACCTGGCGATGCGTACCGACCTCGTCGAACGGTTCCGCAGGGCCGGCTATATGCCGCCCGCGGTCAGCGCCAGCGAGACCTTGACCCATCGCTGGCTGCTGTCGAACGGCATGGTGCCGCACGCCTTCGAGGTACTCGACAAGGCGGCGGCGAATTTCGGCGTCGAGCCGCGCTACCCCTTCTGGGACAAGCCTCTGGTCGAGTTCTGCCTGGCACTGCCCGGCGCGGAAAAGCTGAACCAGGGCTTTGGCCGCTCGGTGTTGCGCCGTGCCATGGAAGGAATTTTGCCCCCGGCGGTGCAGTGGCGGCGCGACAAGATCGATTTCACCTCCAATTTGGTCAAAGGCATGCTGGGCAACCACCGCGATCTCCTGGACAAGGTGCTGGTGAAAGATGCGGCGCGGATTGCCCCTTACGTCAACCTGCCTGAGGTGACCGCCGCCTATGGCCGCATTTCCAGCCAACCCGAGGCCGCGACCTTGCCCGATGTCCAGTATGTATGGCGTTCGATTTCGCTATCGTTGTGGCTGCGGCAGGTGCAACAGCGCGGGAGCCACTGATGATGCCGGCCAACATGCCTCTTGCCGCTGATGACCGCCATGCAATTGCTGCTCGCGCACAGCACTTGTACAAAGCCTATGGGCTGACGATCGCTTCGCAGGTCGAACTGCCTGAGCTAGAGCCGAGCGAACCAGCTTGCGTCGATGTGCTGATCACGGTCGGCCCGATCGACCTGCCAAAACCCTCGCCCGAGACCGGAACCGCTTTCCGTTTCGAGCCGCGGCAGCAATATTTGGCATGGCAGACGGTCGGCGCCTTCCTGATCACCGATGCCTGCCGGATCGAGGTGGAGCCGGCGCCCGATGTCGACGATGCGCTGCTGGCGTTTCCGCTGCTCGGTCCGGTCATGGCACTGCTCCTGCACCAGCGCGGCCTGCTCATCCTGCACGCCAGCGCCATTGCGGTCGGCGGCAAGAGCGCTGTCTTCATGGGCGACAAGGGCGCCGGGAAATCGACGACCGCGAGCGCGATGATCCGCGCCGGGCATCGATTGCTGACCGACGATGTCGTGGCGCTCGATCTCACGGACCGGCCGATGATCGTTCCGGGTTTTCCGCAGCTGAAACTCGCCGCCGATGCGGCCGCCGCGTTTCCCATCCGCCAGGCAGAGATACGCCCGCAGGTGCATGCGGCGATCGACAAGATGCAGCATCGCCTGCACGCCGGATTTGCGGCAGACGCGGTGCCGGCGACCCGGATCTATATCCTCGAGCGCAGCGACAAGGCAGCGATCACGCCGCTGCCAGGCATCGGCGCCCTGCCGGCCATCATCAAATTTTCCTATGTGACGCGTTTCGGCCGTCCAGCCCTGGTCGGCGATTTTGCCACGACACATCTTCGCCAATGCGCGGCCCTGGCCAGCCAGATCGGCGTCTGTCGCCTCGAAGTGCCCACCGGGCTCGACCGTATCGGCGAAGCCGTCGCCCTGATCGAAAACGATCTGGCGGCCGACAAAGGGCCGCGGTGACTGACATGTCCGCATCGCAGATCCTGCGCTTTTCGTTTTACCGCGATGTCGCCGGCTTCGGCGCCGCCATGGCCCGGATCGGCGGGCGCAGGACCTTCACGGCATTGCTGTTCCTGATCCTGGGAAGCCTGACCGAAGGCATCTCGATCCTGCTTCTGGTGCCGCTGCTGCATCTGGTCGGGCGACCCGAGCAGAATTTCGCGGTCAGGTTGCCTGACCGCGACTGGGTGCGCTGGCTGGCTCCGGACGGAACGCTGCAATTGACCACGGTGCTTTGCCTGCTGGTCGGGCTTGTCGCGCTGCAGGCAGCGTTCAACCGCTATAAATCCGTCTACATGGCGCGGCTGCTGCTCGACTTCATCAATCGCCTGCGCATGAACCTGTTCGAGAGCATCGGCAAGGCGCGGTGGGGGATATTCGCGCGCATGCGCAGCTCCGATCTCGACCATGCGCTGACCGGCGATATCGACCGCGTGCAGTCGGCGGCGTTCTCCCTGCTGATGCTGGTGCAGATCGCCGTGCTTCTGGCGGGTTATCTCGTTGTCTCGCTGTTCATTTCGACAGTGATGACGGCGTTTGCCATTGTCGTCGGCATCGTCACCTTCCTGGCGCTGCAGCCGTTTCGGGCACGAGCCAGCGCCTTCGGCCGGGTTTTGACCAGCAATCGCCAGGAGCAGTACCGAACGGTCTCGGAGTTCCTCGGCGGCATCAAGGTGGCCAAGAGCCTGAATGTCGAGGCGACCTATTACGCGCAGCTTCGCGCGACACTGGAGAAGATGAAGGCCGACAACATCAACTATGTGCGCAACAGCACCATCGGCACCGCTCTGTTCCAGGTCGCCAGCGTCATTGGTCTGAGCCTGTTCATCTATGTCGCTTTGGTGCGCTTCAACCTCTCGCTGGCCGAGATCGTTGTCCTGCTTCTGGTGTTCATGCGCATTGCGCCGCGCTTCATGGACATGCAGATGCAGGCGCAGCAGGTGCTGATCAATCTGCCGGCCTATGCCTCGATGCGCGACATGCAGGCGCGTTTCGATGCCGAGCGCGAGCCGGCAAACCTCGAATCGGATGCCAAGCTGTCGCTCGATGTCGGGCTCAACATACGCAATGTCTCCTTTGCCTATGAGGCGGGCGGCAAGCCGGTGGTGAGCGATGTCACCTTTGGCCTACCCGCCGGCAAGGTAACGGCGCTGATCGGTCCGTCAGGATCGGGCAAGAGCACGCTTGCCGACATGCTGCTTGGCCTGCTCGAACCGAGCGAGGGCAAAATCCTGGCCGATGGCGTCGAGATCGGCGCCGCCAACCGCCGGCGCTGGCGCGACCAGGTGGCGTATGTGCCGCAAGACGTGTTCCTGCTGCACGATACGATCGCCGCCAATCTGCGCCTTGCCGCGCCGCAAGCCAGTGACGCGGAGCTGTGGACTGCACTGCGCGCTGCGCATGGCGCCGACTTCGTCGAGCGGCTGGAGTTGCGGCTCGACACGGTGGTCGGCGACCGCGGCGTCCGGCTCTCGGGCGGCGAACGCCAGCGCATCGCGCTGGCGCGCGCGCTGCTGCGCAAACCTTCGCTGCTCATTCTCGACGAGGCGACCAGCGCGCTCGACTGGCAGAACCAGTCCCTGATCGCCAAATCGATCGACGGCTTGCGCGGATCGATGACGATCCTGACCATTGCGCACAGGCCATCGATGATCGCCTTCGCCGACTGGGTGGTTGCAGTCGAAAACGGACGAATCGTCGAAGTCGGGCAATATCAGAGGTTGAAAGCGAAGGCCGGCAGCCGCCTGTCGAAAATGCTTTCAGGCGAGCAATCGGAACCCGAGCCGGCCGAAGCAGGCTGAGTCCGGCTGCAAGATGATCCGAGGCCGACCTTGCGGCTTCAGACTGTTCAATGCACGCTGCGCCTCGCCGAGAGCTTCTCGCCTTCAACCGCCTTGTCGGCGCCGAGGCTTCTTTCGGCGTCGCGAGCCCTGTCGGCCGATGTCGGCGCGCTCCTGGCGATCATAACATACACCAGCAGGAAATAACCGACTTGGATGAGGACAGCGCAGCCGATGACGCGAAGCACCGTTGTGGTGACCGTCGCGCCGTCGACATAGGACCACGCGACCACGATCGCGAGGGCGAAAACCATTCCAATGACGAATTTTGGTAATGACATGTTCGGCGGCCCGTCAACCGGCCCGAGCATGCAAAAGCGATGACTTACCCACCCGAGTATCTCCCCATTCGCCATGCGAGCTTATTTAGCTGCTCTTTTTCGGCCGGTTGCTTCCGGCCTTCCCAACCCATCCAGACTCTATCAGGAATAATTTGCGACTCTATTAAGGCGCGAAACTGACGGCAAGGGCAACCTGCAATAATTTTCGGCTTGGCGGCGGCTTGGACTCCGCCATGCTGCGATGCACACGCAGGGGTGGTGACCTAACTCGTCATGCGCTTTATACTACAGTAGAATCTACAACGTTGATTAGTATTTTACTTGATTAATTTAGCAAAGCCAGTGATTCGAAAATCAGTTAAAGCCGTTCCCTCTGCGGCAAAGGACGATTTGCCCAAAACCCGCCGAAAAAATGCATTACATTTCCTACGGTTGCTAATTATTCGTCACAAACCCGCCATAAAGGGCAAAATTTGGGCAAGGAGGGTTTATTATTTAGTCAATTCCTGACGTGACTATTTCAGCCATATGGGAAATTGTGTGTTGCGCTGCAGCATTTTTTTGGTATCGTGGCATAAACCATCCGTTCAACGTATGGAGCTTTTGCATGAGGGACGTTGCCAAGTCGGCCAATGCGGCATTTTCGCATGTCGGCGTAGATTTTCCGCCACCCATCGGCGGGCTGCTGAAGCGCAGTTTCGATATTTTCGGTTCACTTGTCGGCCTGGTGGCGCTTAGCCCGCTGTTCCTGATGGTGGCCCTTCTGGTCAAGCTTTCCGACGGCGGCTCGATCTTCTACGGCCACAAGCGCATCGGACGCGGTGGGCGGATTTTCCCCTGCCTCAAGTTCCGCACCATGGTCGAAGACGGCGAACGTGTGCTGGCCGCCTATCTCGCGGCCAATCCGGAAGCCAACGCCGAATGGATCGCGACCCGCAAGCTGAAGAACGATCCGCGCGTCACCCGCGTCGGCGCCGTTCTGCGCAAGCTCAGCCTCGACGAGCTGCCGCAGATCATCAACATCCTGCAGGGCGACATGAGCCTTGTCGGGCCTCGCCCGGTGGTGCGCGACGAGCTTGAGATCTACGGCAGCGCCGCGGTCTATTATTTGAAGTCGCGGCCGGGCCTGACCGGGCTCTGGCAGGTCAGCGGACGCAACGATGTCTCCTATGACAGTCGCGTCGCGTTCGACCGTCACTATGTCGAGAACTGGTCGCTGTTCGAAGACGTTCGGATCATCCTCAAGACCGTGCCCGCGGTGTGGATGTCGCGCGGTTCCTACTGACCGACCGCAACTGGTCAGCAATCGGGCCGGCACGGCCCAAAGCCAATCCGGTCCAAAGCTATTCGGCGATGGGCCGGTCTCGCATTGCAGCCATAGTGTTCTGCCAGGTTCCGAAGGAGGCACTCGGCAGCAGGCCTATCGGGCGGATGGGGCCAAAACGGATCGGAAAAGTTCAGTTGAAAACAGACATATCAGCGTATTTTCGCCTTGCCGGCCCGATGCGGCCGGCACGGCTCGTCGCCACGTGCCTCGCTCTGTCGCTCGCGGTTCCAGCCATGGCCGACGAGTACCGGCTCGGCTCGCAGGACAAGCTCAACATCCGCGTCGCCGAGTGGCAGACGGTGGAAGGCACGTTCCGTGACTGGTCGGCGGTAAACGGCGAATATTCGGTCGGTCCCGCCGGCAATTTGTCGGTGCCGTTCGTCGGCGAACTGCCGGCCGCCGGCAAGACCACGTCGGAGGTTGCGGCCGCGATCAGCGTCGCCCTGCAGCGCAAGCTTGCCTTGTCGGACAAGCCGGAAGCCTCGGTGGAAATGGTGCAGTTCCGGCCGTTCTACATCTCGGGCGAGATCCAGACGCCTGGCCAGTTTCCCTATGTGCCGGAGCTGACCGTGCTCAAGGCGATCAGCATCGCCGGCGGCATCCGGCGCAACGCCGATTTCGGCACCCAGCTCGGCAAGGACCTGATCACCGCCAAGGGCAATTTCGACATTTATGACGACCAGCGCGTGCGGTTGATCGTCAAGCGTGCCCGCATCGATGCCGATCTCGCCGGCAAGGAGAGTTTCGAGGCGCCTAAGGAAGTCGAGGGCGACCCGCGCCTGGCGACAATCGTCTCCGACGAAATGCAGATCCTGATCTCCGACCAGAAAGCGTTGAAGCTGAAGCTGCAGGCGCTTGACGATCTGAAAGGGGTCCTGCAGTCCGAAATCGAGGCGCTGCAGAAAAAGATCGTCAACCAGCAAAAGCAGGTCGACCTGGCGCAGCAGCAGGCGGACAGTATCGGTCCGCTGGCGCAAAAGGGCCTGGTCGCCAACGCACGCCTGCTTTCCTCGCAACAGTCGGTCACCGATCTGCAGGGCAAGATCCTGGACTATGAGACGGCGATCCTCACCGCCAAGCAGTCGGTCAGCAAGGCGACGCAGGATGCCATCGATGCCCAGAACACGTTGAACTCGAGACTTGCCGCCGACCGGCAGCAGGTCGAAGCAGACCTCAACGAAGCCGCACTCAGGGTCAACATGCAACAGGGCCTGATGGCCCAGGCATCGGACCCGGCCACGACCGCCGCCATCACAAACAACAATGAAGAGCCGGCGCTCATCTATTCGCTGGTGCGCGTGACCGACGGCAAGACCAGCGAGATAGACGCCAAGGAAGATACACCGGTGCTGCCGGGCGACGTCATCAAGGTGAAGCTGGCGCCGACGGCCAGCCAGTAAGTTCCTGTCTCGCTCAGCTAGACCGGAACGACGGAGGGGCGGGATGAACAAGTTCGGCTCGTTCGCGCCAGGGTGCGGGCGGGAACTTCCGTTTTTCGACCGCTTGAAGGCATTCCATGCAGCCCGCCGCACCGCGCCACGTCTACCTCAATCTCGATGCCATCCGCGGCGTCGCGGCGATCAGCGTCATGCTCTACCACTTCTCGCCGTTCCTGGCCGCCGGCAAGGTGCTGCCGTCGAGCTATCTGGCGGTCGACCTGTTCTTCCTGCTCAGCGGCTTCGTCATCGCGCATGCCTATGACCGCAAGATAGAAAACGGCATGGGCTTCGGCACCTTCGTGGCGATCCGCCTGATACGCCTCTACCCGCTCTACCTCGCCGGCACGCTGCTCGGTTTCTTCTATCTCGTCGTCAAGAACCGGCTGATCCCGGCGGAATACATGCCGATCTCCGAGATCGGCACCATGCTGACGACGGGCATGTTCTTCATCCCCCTGGTCAGCGATGCCTATCACACGATCTTTCCGCTCAACCCCGCGTCGTGGTCGCTATTCTTCGAGCTGATCGTCAACATCGCCTATGTCGCCGTCTTCTTCCTGCTGACGAAACGCGTGCTGAGCGTGCTCATCGCCGTAAGCCTGGTGCTGCTGGTCATCGCTTCGATCGTGGCCGGCACCCTCGACTTCGGCATGACCGGATCGACCATCATCAGCGGCCTGCCGCGCGTCTGTTTCTCGTTCTTCCTGGGCGTGCTGCTTTGCCGGTCCATGACACGCTATCAAAGCGGGCTCGGCTTCCTGCGGGGCGGCTGGTGGGTCGAGGGTGCGATCGCGCTGACGCTCATCGTCTTTGCCATCGCGCCGGCCGGCGGCGCGCGCGTCGCCTACGATCTCGCCTGCGTCGTCCTGGTCTTCCCGGCGCTGGTGGTGGTCGGCACTATTGCGCCGACGGCGCCGCGCCTGTCAGGCCTCTATGGCTGGCTGGGGCGGATTTCCTACCCGATCTACATCATCCACACGCCGCTGCTGATGATCATCGCCGGGGCGGGCAAGGCCGCAGCGATCGACCCGTTCGCGCATCATCCCTGGTTCGGCATCGTCATGGCGGTTTCGGTCATCGTCATCGCCGACATCGCCACGCGCCTCTATGACGAGCCGTTGCGCCGCTTCCTGCAGCGGCTGATGCTGCGCAAGCGCGCCGTCGCCTGAGATAAGCAAGTCAGACGCGCGCCGGCATGCGGCCGTTGGCGGTGTTCTCGTCCGGCACCGGAACATAGGCCCGCCTTGCCCTGGCGAGCGGCACCGGGCGCAGCTTGAACAGGCCGTAATAGACGATGAACGAGGCCATGAAATAGGGGCCGAGGATCTCGACCTCGAAGAAGGAGCGGATCAGCATCATGCCGACCGCGCCGGCGA
This sequence comes from Mesorhizobium sp. LSHC412B00, assembly GCF_000503035.1. Classification (NCBI taxonomy): domain Bacteria; kingdom Pseudomonadati; phylum Pseudomonadota; class Alphaproteobacteria; order Hyphomicrobiales; family Phyllobacteriaceae; genus Mesorhizobium; species Mesorhizobium sp. LSHC412B00. Next base: position 204,964 of record NZ_AYWB01000004.1, read on the forward strand.
GCACCACCGAATCGGCGCTCCAGTCACCGAACACCACCTTCGAAACATGGCCCCAGAAGGAGCGCAGGATGATCAGCGCCAGCATCGTCACGCCGATGAAGCCGAGCTCGACCAGCGTCTCGATATAGGTGTTGTGGAAATGGAAGCCGGTGCGGGTGGAGATGTAGAACTCGGCCCAGAGCCGTTCCGGATCGGCAAAACCCTGGATCCAGTAGGCGGCATAGCCATAACCGAGCACCGGACGCTGCTGCGCGGCGGCCCAGCCCTGTTCCCAGAGATAGGTGCGGCCGGTCAGCGTCGAATCCTTGCCGAAGATGCCGAGCACGACATCGAGCAGGCCAAGGTTCAGCGCAGCCATCACACCGCCGACCAGCGCCGTAGCGCCGACGACGAACAGCACGCGGCGGTAGCGGCGTGACAGAACCTTGCTCATGGCAAGCAAGGCAACGACACCGATCACCGCCGGAAGCGAAGCGATTGACGTCGCCGAGTGGGCGATCGCCAGCATATAGACCGACAGCAGGATGATCGGCGCGGTCCAGACGAAGCTCATCCAGTTGCGCCGGTAGAAGGCCAGAAAAGCGAAGCAGAAGAAGATGCCGAGCGAGGCGAAGAAGCCGATCTGGTTCTTGGAGCCGAAGGCGCCGACGAAATTGGTGGTGCCGTCGATAGTGTCGAGCGCATAGGCGCCAACCTTCAGCGAATACAGCAGCACGATGAAGATGCCGATCAGCGAGCCCAGCACCAGCGTGCGCGTGCTGATGGTGCGCGCCGCGATGTAGGCGCACAGCATGTGGGAGAAATATTGCAGCCCCGCCCGCGCGCTGGTGCCGGCCGCTTGCGACCAGAACAGCGACAGGCAGACATAGGCCGCAAACAGCAGCGGCAGCCAGGCGCTGGAGAGATCGCGGGCGAAACGCCGGTAATCGACGAACAGCAGCGGCAGCCATACCAGATAGTAGGCGAGGATCAGGATCTGGCCGAAATTGGTGGAGTAGGCGAAGGCAAACACCGACACCGCAACGGCGAAGGCGGCATAGGCCTTGTTGTTGTCCGGATCGATCAGAATGGATTTCGGGATCTTCATATCCGTACCGGATTTCTCATGCTGCCGCCTTTCGGCTGGGCTGAAGCGCCCATGGTCGGCTTTTCTGCGTCAGGTCCGCCCTTGCTGCAGGCGCGACTGCCGAAACGGCCCTTACCGGAACCCGCACAACGGGCATCCATTGTGCAGTGCAATATAACCTCTATTGCCCGTCACTCAATGGTAAATTTGCCGCGAGGGGTAAAGTTGCCGCAGGCAGGGCCAAAACGACCATGCAACCGACAAATGGCGTTAATGCGGCTCGCTCGTTCGAAAATTCAAACTGTGGCCGCTACCACAGGGCTCCGCCGGTGACCTGGATGTTTTCCATGGTGATGCCCTTGGCCAGATCCGAGCACAGGAACACGGCTAGAGCCGCGATTTCCTGCGGCTGCAGCATGCGCTGCTGGGGATTGCCCTTGGCGATCTCGGCCATCGCTTCCTCGGCGGTTCTGCCGTTGCCCTCACGCTCGACCACCTGCGCCACGTTGCGGCGCATCAGTTCGGTCTCGACCCAGGTCGGGCTGATCATGACGCAGGTGACACCGTGCGGGGCGCCTTCCAGCGCCACGCAGCGGGTAAGGCCGAGCAGCCCGGCCTTCGAGGCGCAGTAGGCCGGGTTGTCCTTCCAGCCGACGGAAGCCGCTGTCGAGCCGATGTTGACGATACGGCCCCAGCCGCGCGCGATCATGCCGGGCAGCACAGCTCGGGTGACGCGGAACGCTCCGCTCAGATTGGTGTCGACGATCTTGTCCCACAGTGCGTCGGAATGGCCGCAGACCGGCTGTTCGGCGGTGGTGCCCGCGGCATTGACCAGTATGTCTCCCGGGCCGATGGCGGCTTGTGCGTCAGCCGCAAACCGGTTGGTCACCTCGCTGTCGCGGACATCGAGGTGGGCGGCATAAACCCTGGTGCCGTGTGCCGACAGGGCCAACCGCACGCGCTCGATTTCATCGGCGCCGGGATAGTAGGCGGCGTCGGTTCTGTCGGCGCCGGCGGGGGCGATGTAGGAGCCGACCGCTACATTTGCGCCGGCCTGCGCCAACGCCGTCGCAATGGCGAAGCCCATGCCGGAAAACCCGCCGGTGACGATCGCGCTGCGGCCGGAAAGGTCTGTCATGGGCAGTGAATCTCCGATGCCGACGTTTGATGCCATAGTCTTAGACCCAGCCCGGTGACGAGCGCTACCTTGCCTGCAGCGCTGGTCACCACGTCGCTAAAGCGGTTTGCCCAGCCACTCGCGATAGAAGCCTTCGAGATCGGGTTCGAAGTCGTGCACGATGGGGTAGCCCGGAGCCGCCGCCTCGACCTCGTGCATGGTGCCGCATTGCGGGCAGATGAATTCGCGGATTTCCATCCATTGCGGATCGGGGATATCGCTATTGGGATAGATCTCGCGCAGCGCCTCCTCGGTGTTGCGCACGTTGATCGCGGCCTTGAGCTTCCAGTTCTTGCGATAGTCACCGAAAGAGTGGCCGCATTCGCAACGGGTGATGCGCTCGTCGCCGCTCTGGCAGATGAACAAATGATCCGAGACCGGCAGCAGGATCGGGTCCTTCCAGGTGACACGGTCCTGATAGACGGCGAGCATCTTGAAGAAGCGGTCGTCGTCCTTGTAGGCGCTCATGATGCGCTTTGTCTGCGGCCAGGGCAGCTTGCCGGCTGAGAGATCGCCGAGGACTTCCTTGCTGTACGAGGTCATGGCTTTGCTCCCGGCATGAAGATCGATCTGGCGTCGACGGTCCAGAAATCGCTGAAATCCCTGGTGAAGCGCGACGATAGCTTGATCGCGCTGGCATACATTTTCTTCACCTCGGGCGCGAAGTCGGCCTTCTCGACACGGCCGCGTTCGGCAGCGATCCAGTCCGGAACCGGGATCGCCTTGGCCAGACGCTCTCTGCGCATGGCGGCACGACGTTCGACGGTGGCGTCGATATCGGCAACCGGATAACCCTCGGCGTCGTCCTTCAGCACGATGCCGAAAATCTGGACCGCCGCCTGGCGGGTGAGAAAACCGTTCTCGACATCCCAGGCGGTCTTGACCGGATCGCGCTCCAGCACGTCGCCGTAACCGCCGCCACCATTGTAGGAATGGCTGAAGATGTCCCCCGACTTGTGCGGCGAGGTGATGTAGGGGCCTTCGACCACGGCATGGTCGCCGCCGATGTTCTTCTCGTAGTCGGAGACATGCGGATCGATACCTGGGGCATGCGCGAGCGGTTCGCCTTTTGCCGCCAGTTCATGGATGTTGGAATTGCGTACCGCGCGATGCTTCTGGCAGGTCGGCGCGGGATAGCCGCCACACATGCCGCCATTGTCGAATACCCGCGAGGAGTGTTCCGAGGTGTGCAGTCGCAGGTGCGAGGTCTTGTTGATCAGCCAGGTCGAGACGAAGGAACAGCCGCCGCGATATTTGCCGGCGCCCCCTGAATTGGGGACGATCGAGCGGCCGATATAGACCATCGGCATCGATTGTTCCCAGACCTCGATGTTGCCCATGTCGGATTCCGGATTCCAGCCGACATAGGCGGTGTCGAGGCCATCGGCGATGGCCAGCGCGCCGGAGCCGGCGGCGGCGCATTCGAAATGCGCCATGCCGAACGGCGTACCGTACTGGCTTTCGCCGCCCATCTCGATCATCGGGCTGTTGACCTGGCCAACGAAGGCTTCCTCGACGAAGCCGCGCGCGACGAAGCCGCGCGACAAAAGGCGCTGGAACACGCCATAGGCCGGCAGCAGCAGCGCCCAGGATGTGGCGGTCGCCACCATCTCATTGTCGGGGTTGGTCCAGGTGCCGTGCGGCAGCTTCAGCTCGGTCGCCATCCAGGCGCCGTCATTGACCAGGCCCTCGAAATTCATGTGCTGGGTCAAGGTGACGAACATGCCGCCATCCATGCCGGCCGGCGTGCAGTTCATCGAATGGTAGCCCCAGGGCTGCGTGCCCTCGAAGTCCATGGTGATCTTGCCGTCGGTGGTGATCTCCATCTCGATCGGGATGTTGTAGAGCCAGTCGGGATCGCCAAGCAGCTGGAAGCCGGGCTTGCCCGCCGTGACATGGCCGTAGAAGGTGTGGCCGCGATAGATGCCGGGCACGGTGAGCTGGCGGGTGCGGGCGAGCTGGGCACGACGACCCTCCTCGATGAACTCCTTCGATACCTTCATCCAGTAGTCGAGGCCGATCTCCGAAATCAGCTGCTTGACGCTTTCGCGCATGTCGATGCAGGAGGCAACCTTGGCCTTCTCGTCGAGCACCCAGTAGATCGGCATGCGCAGATTGCGCTCGCAGCGGATGACGTAGTCGCGGCGGATCTCGTCATTCTCGCCGATCTTTTCGGCGCAGACGAACAGGCCTTCGGTGAAGCGCTCCTGCGCCAGGCAGACGTCGCCGCCGGGCGTGATGCCGCCGGCCTCCAGCTCGTGGCAGACGGCACCTGCCCAGCCGACCAGCGTGCCTTCATGGAAGATCGGCACCACGTCCATGACGTCGGGCACCTGCACGGTGCCGATGAAGGCATCGTTGTTGGCAAAGATGTCGCCTTCGCGGATCTTCGGGTTTTCCTCGTAATCGTTCTTGATCATCCACTTGATGAAGCGGCTCATCGTGTGGACGTGGACCATGATGCCGTTGGACAGCGCGATCGCATCGCCCTCGGGCGTATAGATCGCCACCACCATTTCGCCGACTTCGCGCACGCCGGGCGAGGCCGAGATGCGGCGGGCCATTTCGCGGGCCGAGACGCAATAGGCGCGCAGCTTGGTGTGCAGCGTCTCGAATTTCAGCGGGTCCTGGTTGCGTAGCGTGAGCTCGGTGATGCCGTCATAGCAGCCGGTCTCTTCCATCAGCCGTTCTGAATCGAGCAGCCGTTCGCGAAGGCGCAGGGCCGAGGCAGGTCTGTCCAACATGGCGGTGCCCTTTCAAGAATGGGTGTAATGCAGCAGCGTCCACTCATCGACGTGGACACGGTCCTGCGGATGAACAACGAGCGTGGTGGCGGGATGTTCGATGATGGCCGGACCGATCACCTCATGGCCGGGCTGCAGTAGGTCCATCTCGTAGAGATTGGCCTTGTGCCAGCGTCCCCCGATATAGGCCTCGCGCACGCCCTTGTGCGCTGCTGCCGGGGCCGACTTGCCGAGCGGGCGCTTCAAGAGCACCGGCTTGACCTTGTCGGCGGTGGCGATCAATCCGAGCTCGGTGATGGTGAAGCCGGCTTCGCCATAGCGCGAAACGCGATGGTTGACCTTGGCGTAGACCGCCTCGAACTCGTCAATGACCCTACGCATGTCGTCAGCCGAATTGACCTCGGCGAGCGGTGCCATGACCTCGACGTCCTCGAGCTGGCCGGTGTAGCGCATCATCAGGAACGGCACGGTCTTGATCTTGTCTCTGATATGGCCGTCGCTGATCATCTCGTCGACCGCCGCCTTGGTGAGATCATTCCAGACGTCGGTGACCTTCTTGCCGAAAGCGAGCAGCTCGTCATCGCTTGCGCGGGCGCCAATGTCGTGCTGCGTCGACACCGAATGCCGACGCATGAAATCGGCGGTGGTGCAGCCGAAGGCCGAGAAGGCGGCGGCAAACTGGAAGGTGATGATGTCCTTGAAGCCGATGCCCCTGGAGCAGCCGGCCAGATGCAGCGGACCCGAGCCGCCATAGGACAGCAGCGTGAATTCCGAGGGATGGATGCCCTGGCCGGAAATGACCCGGCGCAGCGCGTTGTTGGCATCGGCTTCCAGCATGTCGATCATGCCTTCGGCAGCCTCCTCGACCCCGACGCCAAGGATGCTGGAGCATTTTTCCTCAAACGCTTTGCGCGCCTTCTCGACCTGCAAGACGACCTTGCCGCCGAGGAAATAATAGGGGTTGAGGCGGCCTAGTATGGCGTCGCAATCGGCGATGGTGGGTTCAGTGCCGCCCTTGGCGAAGCAGATGGGGCCGGGGTCGGAACCGGCGCTTTCCGGCCCGAGCGAGACTTTCTTGGTCAGCGGGTCGACCTTGAGGATCATGCCGGCGCCGGCGCCGATCGTGTCGAGATGCAGCGTCGGCACGTTGAGCTTGAAACGGTCCATCAGCGGCTCGTTCTCGATCCGCGTCTGGCCGCGCGAAATCACGCCCATGTCGAAGGAGGTGCCGCCCATGTCCGAGCAGATCAGGGAGTCGTTGCCGATGAGCTTGCCGACATAGGCCGCGCCGAGAATACCGCCGATCGGGCCGGAAATCATGGTTTCGTGCAGGCGCGGATGGTTGATCGAGGTCAGGCCGCCAAAGGACAGCAGCGTCTGCACGCCGTATTTGAAGCCGTATTTCTTCGAGACGTCCTCGATACCCCTAAGCTGCTTGCGGCCGCGCGACGTCGCGTAGGCCTCGATCAGCACCGAGTTCAGCCGCGACTGTTCGCGAATGACCGGGCGGACTTCGTGGCTGGTGTAGACGAGAATGTCGGCGCCGGCCTTCTGCACTTCCTCGCGGCAGATCTCGGCGATGCGCTTCTCGTGCACCGGATTGACGTGCGAGAAGATGGTCATGATGCAGATCGCCTCGACCTTGTCGGCGATCAGCTTCCTGGCTGCAGTCGCGACCTCATGCTCGTAGAGCGGCAGCACGATGTCGCCGAACTGGTCGATGCGCTCGGTGACGCCATGGGTGCGGCGGCGTGGCACCAGCGGATCGGGATGGTGGTGGGTGACCGCATGCAGCCTGTCGGCATAGGAATAGTCGGCCCAGGCCTGCAGGCCGCGGCCCATCAGGATCATGTCTTCCAGACCCTTGGTGGTGATCAGGCCGAGTCGGCGGCCGGTGCGCGACAGCAGCGTGTTGAGCATGCCAGTGCCGGAATAGAGCACGACGTTGACGCCGGAAAAGAGCTGCTCCAGCGAGATGCCCCAGGCATCGGCCGCATCCTCGGCCGAGGCCAGGAAACCCTCGGCCTCGTTCTTCGGCGTGGTTGCCGACTTGCCGATCTTGAAGTGGCCGTCCTGGTCGACAAGGATCGTGTCGGTCATGGTGCCGCCGGCGTCGATGCCGATGACGATTGGATTGCCGACGATGGGGCTGGTGAGGTTGGGTCGGGTCACGGTCGCCTCAGGATTGCTCTAGGATGGCTCAAGCTAGATTCCTTGGGCGGCCTTGCGCCATATGCCAAAAGACACAATGACTGCCGGACCGGGATCGCCGAGAAAAGGGCATGCGCATGGGCAATATCTGGGGGCCGCTCGCCAGGGCGATTGCCGCCGCCGGTACGGACAGGCATGTCGACTGCCTGATTGACCTGATCGGAGCCGATATCGAGCACGATCTCGTCACCGTGACCCGATATTCGGCGACGCAGACGCCGGAATTCATCAAGCACCGGCGCTTCTCCGACGAGATGGTCCGGCGCTATCTCGACAATTACTACGTCTTCGACCCGTTCTATGCCTCGTGGCGGCGTGAACGCCGGCTGGGCATCCTGCCGCTGAAGCGGCTTGCCGACGACGAGGCCAAGCGCGGCCAGTACATAGCGGGCTTCCTGGCGCAGTCGGAAATCTGCGACGAGGTCGGCATCATGCTGGCCGATGGCGGCGACTGGTGCCTCGGCATCTTCCTCGACCGCTCGACCTCCACCTTCAAGGAGAGCGAGATTGCCCTGCTGGACGAGCGGCTGCCGGTGTTCGAGGCGCTGCATGCACTCGACATTGAGGCGCGGGGGACGGAATTCTCCCGCACATCGGCGCCGACCGGCCCCGGCGCCTCGCCCCGGCAGGAGCCGACCATCCCGGCGAGCCTGTGGCCGGAGCTGTCGCTGCGCGAGCGGGAATTGGTGCAGTTGATCCTGGCGGGACATCCGACCGCCAACATCGCGGAACGGCTCGGCATCGCCGTCGGCACGGTGAAGAACCACCGCCGCCGCATCTACGAGAAGCTCGACATAACCACCGAACGGGAGCTGTTTTTGCAGTTCTTCCAGCATCGGGCAGACGGATAGTCCGCCATCGATATGGCCGTCAGTCGTGCAATTGCTTGGAAATCGGCGGGCCGACAGTAAAGCCGGAGAATGTTACCTCAAACCCTTCGCGCTGCGGCGAGCAGCACATCATGCCGACATCGACGGATTTGGAGATCGGGAAATAAGCCAGCCGCACCGGCTTCCACTTGCCATCGGTGGTATCAAGATATTGGATGCGGATCGCCTCGGCATGGCGGGTCAGCCGGATGCGCACGCCGTCGGGGCCGGTGGGAATGCTGAGCAGCGACCAGTCCGAGGTGTCGTTGGTGACCACAACCGAAAAGTAAGCCAGCCCGTCGGTGTATTCGATGCCGGCCTTGATCCAGTGCGTTTCACTCAGCCGCAGCATCAGCCCGGCCTGGTCGTAGAGCACCTTGTAGTCGCCCTTGACCGTGACTTCGGCGCTGAAGTCACCCTCGACCGGCCGATACAGGAAATGGCCATTGTCACGCCAGAAACCGTAGAAGGTTTCGCGCCAGAAGTCGGTTTCCCCGGCGGTGCGCACATGCACGATGCCATCGCCGAAGGCATGGTGCGGCGGCGGGTTGAGCCAGGTCAGGTCCTCTTTCGCCGCTGCCATCGGGTCACCCGTCGATCAGCCGGCGAATGTATAGGCTGTCTTCACCGTGGTGTAGAACTCCGCGGCATAGCGGCCCTGCTCGCGCGGGCCGTAGCTCGATCCCTTTCGGCCACCGAACGGGACGTGGAAATCGACGCCGGCGGTCGGCAGATTGACCATCACCATGCCGGCCTCGGAATTGCGCCGGAAATGCGTGGCATGCTTGAGGCTAGAGGTGCATATCCCGGAGGTCAGGCCGAAGGGCGTGTCGTTGGCAACCGCAAGCGCCTCGTCATAGTCCTTGACGCGAATGACGTTGGCTACCGGGCCGAAGATTTCTTCCCGCGAAATGCGCATGGCGTTGGTGCTCTCGGTGAACAGCGCCGGCCGGAGGTAGAAGCCGGGCGTTTCGCGATCCAGCCGCTCGCCGCCGAAGGCGAGGTTGGCGCCTTCCTGGCTGCCGATGGCGATATAGTCCTCGTCCTGCTTCAGCTGGCTCGCATCGACGACGGGCCCGATCTGGGTCTTGGCATCAAGCGCATCGCCGATGACAAGTTTTTCCAGGCGCTCCTTGAGCACGGCAACGAAGCGGTCATGAATGCCTTCGGTCACCACCAGGCGCGACGAGGCCGTGCAGCGCTGGCCAGTCGAGAAATAGGCGCCGTTGATGGCGCACTCGACCGCCGTGGCGAGGTCGGCGTCGTCGAGCACGACCATCGGATTCTTGCCGCCCATTTCGAGCTGGAACTTGCGCATGTGCTCGACGCTTGCGGCGGCGACGCGTTTGCCGGTGCCGACCGAGCCGGTGAAGGTGATGGCGTTGAGGTCGGGGCTGTCAAGCATGGCCTGGCCGACCACCGAGCCCTTGCCCATGACCAAATTGAGCACGCCTTTCGGCAGGCCGGCGCGGTGCAGGATGTCGACGATGGTCCAGGCGCTCTCCGGCACCAATTCGGCCGGCTTGAAGACGATGGTGTTGCCGTGGGCCAACGCCGGCGCGATCTTCCAGGTGGGGATGGCGATCGGGAAATTCCACGGGGTGATGATGCCTACCACGCCGACGGCTTCGCGGGTGATCTCGACGCCGACGCCCGGGCGCACGCTGGGCACCAATTCACCCGACAGGCGCAGCGTCTCGCCGGCGAAGAAGTCGAAGATCTGGGCGGCGCGGATGGTCTCGCCAATGCCCTCGGCCAGCGTCTTGCCCTCTTCGCGCGACAGCGCGCGGCCGATCTCGTCCTTGCGCGCCATGATCTCGTCCGACGCCTTTTTCAGCACGGCGTGGCGCACCAGCGGCGCCGAACGCGACCAGGCCGGGAAGGCGGCTTTGGCCGCCGCGATGGCCTGCTTTGCCTGCTCGGCGCCGGCCGAGGCATATTCGCCAACGACATCGCCCGTGTTCGAGGGATTGATGTTGCGCGAGCCGGCCTCGCCCACCCACTCGCCATCGATCAGATTTTTACGAAACAGGCTCATGTCGCGGTTTCCTTGTATTGGTTCGCTGGGGGTGCCGTATGCCTGAATCATTTATCAGACAAATGACGACACTGTGAGGGCTGAAATCTAGCTGCGGACTGGATAGCCGATGGCGCGCGGCTATGAAAGCCGCGACCTCAAGATGGACAATATGAAGCGGCCCTGTCAGGTCGGAAAAGTCCAGAACAGGCAAGCCAGCGTCGCCGCGGCGAAGATGACGAAGAACAAGCTCCTGAGCAGGATGTTGCGGCGCAGCTCGTTCATGGTGAAATGGCTGCCAACGATGGCCGCGGCGAACAGGAAACGCCAGTTCAGGAGCGCCCACAGTACGCTGCTCTGGCCGAAAGCCCAGCGGGCGACGAGACAGCCGACAATTGTGGCGAACAGGGCAATCACCGCCCAGAACAGCGCATCCGCAGCATGGGTCAAGACGATGCCGGCGGCGCGGATCGGCAGGATCATCATCAGCATGGCGCCGAAAAAATAGACGGCGGCGAGTGGCAGGAACGACCCGGCATCGGCGATGCCGTCCAGCCGCCTCACCCCGATCGCGCCATAGGGATAGCCGTGCCTGGCGACCGCCAGGCTGAGCGCCATGAGCAATGCGGTGAGCACCGCGACCAATGCGAATGTAATGAGGGCCTTGCTCATGCCGTTCCTTGCTTTGAGGCCCTGTCAGAGCCGAATCACGAGGAACGATTTTAGCGCACGGTCCGCGATTGCGCGTCAGCTTTGCTGAGCGTTCCGCTCTTCACCGGTCGCTGTTTTCGAAGGCCCCCATGCCTTGCGCGATCAGATTGGTTGCCATGACAAGCGAAACGATGGCTGCGGAGTTGAAGATCACCACCCACCATTTGCCGCCGGTCAGGAAGCCGTAGCCGTCGGCGACCGCCAGNGGTTGCCATGACAAGCGAAACGATGGCTGCGGAGTTGAAGATCACCACCCACCATTTGCCGCCGGTCAGGAAGCCGTAGCCGTCGGCGACCGCCAGTCCCCAATCGGCTGAGGGAGGCTGGATGCCGAGGCCGAGGAAGCTCAGCGTGGCGATCGAAAAGAAGGCGTAGCCAAGCCTTGTGACCAGCTCGATGAGGATGGTTTCCCTGACATTAGGCAGGATCTCGAGGAACATGATGGAAAGAGCGCTCTCGCCGCCGAGACGAGCGGCGCTGACATAGTCGCGTTCGCGCTGCTCGCGCACGGCGGCACGCACCGTCCGTGCCACCAGCGGGGCATAGGCGATGCCGATCACAAGGATGACGGTGAGGTTCGATGGCCCAAGCGCGACCAGCGCCATGGTGACGAGGACGATGAAGGGAAAGGCCATCAGCGTGTCGAGCAGCCTGGCGCCGATGGCGTCGATCAGCCCGTCGAAATAGCCGAGCACGAGGCCAAGCACGCTGCCGGCGGCAACGCCGAGCAGTGTTGCTGCCGGCGCGACCAGCAGGATGTCACGCGAGCCGACGACGATGCGCGACAGCACGTCGCGGCCAAGTTGGTCGGTGCCGAACCAGTGCGCGGCATCAGGCGGCGCCAGCATGACGAGGAAATCCTCGGCATAGGGATCGTAGGGCACAAACAGGCTGCCTAACACGGCGCAGCCGACCCAGAACAGCAGGATCAGCGATCCAACGATCACCGAGGGCGGCAGCTGCGAAACAGTCTCGCGGATGCGACTTGCTGCCCGCCAGCCCAGCGTACGGCGCTCCGGCAATTCCATCAGTTCCATCATGGCGAAACACGGCGGCGCTGCCGCGGATCGAGCAAGGCATTCACGAGATCGCCTGCCGCGGCCGACAGCACGAAGATGGTCGCCATGACCAGCACGCCGGCTTCGAGCATCGGGAAATCTCGCGCCTTGGCGGCGTTGAGGACAAGGTTGCCGAGGCCCTGTATGCCGAACAGGGCTTCGATGACCACCAGACCACCCAGCATGTAACCGGTCTGGGTCGCGAGCACGGCGATGGTCGGCGTCAGCGCATTGCGCAGCACGTGCCGGATGAGTATCTCGCGACGCTCAAGGCCTTTCAGGACGGCGGTGCGCGTATAGTCGGCGGCCAGCGCCTCGATCACACCGGCCCGCGTCATGCGGGTGATGTAGCCGGCAAGGTTCAGCACCAGCGGCAGCGCCGGCAGGATCAGATAATAGCCACTGACCCACAGCCCGGCGCCATCGGGAGCAGCGCCGGTGATCGGGAACCAGTTCAGCCACAGGCCGAAGACGATGAGCAACAGCAGGCCGGAGACGAAGTCCGGGACGATGCCGAAGGACACGCCGGCGAGTACGATCAGGCGGTCGATAAAGCGGCCCTGGTTGAGACCGGCGACGATGCCGGCGCCGATGCCCAGCGGCAACAGAAAGACGAGGATAATTCCGGCAAGGGCCGCCGAGCGCTTGAGGCTTTCCAGAACGAAGGGCGCCACCGGCAAACGCAACGACAGGGAGGTGCCGAAGTCGCCTGACAGCACGCTGCTGAACCAGTGCCAGTATTGCACGAGCACCGGCTGGTCGGCGCCGAGCTGCCTGTTCAGCGCCGCGACGGCCTCGGCATCGGCGAACGGCCCGAGCATGAGGCGACCGACATCGCCGGGCAGAACCTGCCCGGCGAAGAACACCAGCATGCTGACCAGCCACAGCGTGAGCAGAAGCGAGGCTGCCCGCACCAACACAGTGCGGCCGGTCAGCATCGGATTTTAGTGCCCGGAGTGGCTGGACGTCTCGCAATCATGCCTGGGCGAACGTCACGCGATCGAGCAGCAGATGCGAGATCGCCGTGAAGCGGACGCCCTCGACCTTCGACGAGACGATGCGGCTGTATTGCGAGAAGTAGCTGATGATCAGCGGCGTCTCGTCCAGCAGCAAGGTCTGGATCTTGCCCGCGGCAAGGCGTTGCGCCTGAAGGTCGCGGGCCTTGCCGTATTCGAGCAGCAACCCGTCATAGGCCGGGTTGTTGAAATGCGCCGCGTTCCAGGCGCCCGAACTCTTCAGCGTCGCATTGAGGAAGATGTCGGGCGTGCCGCGATGGCCAAAATCGGTAATGCCGAGATTGGAATCGAGCCATGGCGACGAGCCGAACTTCGCCGAGCCATAATAGGCGTCCTGCGGCAGCACGTTGAGCTTGATGTCGATGCCGGCCTTCTTGGCAAAATTCTGGATCAGCACGGCATAATCGGGAATGTCATAGGCGCGCTCGGTGGTCAGCGTCACCGGGAAGCCGTTCGGCACGCCGGCTTCGCTAAGCAGGCGCTTGGCCTCGGCGATGTCCTGCTTGCGCTGCGGTACCGACGGATCGGCCGAGGGGAAGATCGGCGCGAACGGGGTGTCGTTGCCGACGATGGCGCGGCCCTTGAGCAAGCCCTTGACCACCGCCTCGCGGTCGATGGTGAGCGCCAAGGCGCGGCGGATGCGCTTGTCGGTGAACGGCGCCTGGTCAGTCCTCAGATGCACCTCGTCATGCGAACTTGCCTGCACGCTGAGCAGCTTGAAGTTGGGATTGCCCTCGATCGCCAATTCCAGCCGGGTCGTGCTCGGGATGACGTCGAGCTGGCCGGCCTGCAGCGCCAGCACCTGCGCCTGCTCGTCGTCGAAGAACTTGATTTCGACGCGGTCGGGCAGCGCCTTGTCGCCCCAATAATCAGGGTTGCGCACGAAGCTGGCGCCCTGCTTGGGGCGGAAGGATTCGAGCTTGAACGGGCCGGTGCCGTTGAAATTCTTCTCGAAATCGCCGGCATAGTCGGCCGGCAGGATGACGGCATTGTAGACGTCGGACGAGACATAGAAGGGGAAGTTGCTGTTGGGCCCGTCGAGATCGAAGGCGACTGTCTGGTCGTCGACGACCTTGGCGCCGCCCTTGGACAGGATGCCCTTATAGGCCGACAACGCGGACGAACCGCTGGCCGGATCGACCAGCCGCTCGAAGCTCGCCACCACATCCTTGGCGGTGACGGTGCGGCCGTCGTGGAATTTTACGCCCGGCCGCAATTTGAAGGTCCAGCGGCTGGCGGTCTCGTCGGCCTCCCACGACAGAGCGAGCTTGGGCTGCAGACCGTCCTTGGGATCGTCGAGGATGAGATATTCGCCGACCTGGCTGATGACGCCGATGCTGGCCGGATCGGTGATGGAGACGGGATCGATCGCCTTGGTCGGCTGTCCGAGCCCAACGCGGACCGTGCCGCCGGCGCCGGCAGCGCGCGCCGTGCCGAAACCAGCAAGTCCCTGCGAGGCGGCAAAGCCGGTGAGGCCGATCAAGGCTGCGTATTTCAGCAGATCGCGGCGCTTGAGGAAGCCGGCCTGGTGCTCATCGACGGCGACGTTCCAGATGTCGCCGGACAGATTGCGAAGCGTATTGATGTCGTTGCGTTTGGTCATTCTGGAACCCCTGTCTGAAATGACTGTTGAATGGCTTAAGCGACTGGTTCGCCGTCGAGATGGATGCGGTCGACGGCTTGCGGGTAAAAGGCGATGAGGCCCCTGATCTTGGGCATTTCGGCAATGGGATCGCGGTAGCTCCAGGCGACATCGGGGCTCACCGAGCCGTCGGCGCGCCGGCCCGACCAGTAGGAGGCGATGCCTTTGTAGGGACAGCGCGTCGTGCTGTCCGAGTCGACCAGACGGTCGAGCCTGACATCGTCCGGATGCAAATAGAAACGCGTCGGCAGATGCGTTTCGAACAGCAGCACCGGGCGATGGCTGTCGGCGATCACTTCGCCGTCGAACCAGATCTGGACATGGCTTGAACTCTGCAGAGCGTCGATGCGGGCGTATGGGTCGCGGGCGTGGACGAAGACTTCTTCCTCCTCCTCGAACCATTGGTCGACCGCTTTCCAGGTGAAGGCGATGCGGCCGGCCAGTGGCGACAGGCTTTCATCCTGCGGCGCGACAAACGACCAGGCCGCATTGGGAGAAGCTTTCGATCCCGTCTCCAGGTCCCAATAGGTGGTTTCGCCGCCGACTGGATGCGGCTGGCGATGCTCGGACGGCTTCAAGAGCGAGCGGTCCACCGAGGAGGCCGGGAAGAAATAGATCGGCAGAAAATGGTTGGAGCGCAGCACCAGGACGTTGCGGCTGTCGGCGATGGTGCGGCCGGCGAATTTGACCCGAATGCGCTTGGGGCTGTGCAGAACATTGATGAGCTGCGGAGCCGTGGCTTCGCGGGGCTGAAGTTTTGGCGCTGCGGTCATATCAGTTGCCCCAAGTCAGGATACGGCGCGCACATTGTCGCGCTGTTCGGCGAAGCGGTTGGCCGGCCGAGCCAGGCCGAAACGATCACGCAGCGTCCCCGGCGCATATTCGGTGGGGAATACGCCGCGGCGCTGCAGTTCCGGCACGACCTGCTCGGCAAAATTCACCCAATCCTCCGGGAGCAGCGGGAACATCAGGTTGAAGCCGTCGGCGGCACCTGCCTCGAACCAGTCCTGCAGCTGATCGGCGATCTGGTTCGGTGTGCCGACGACGGTCGGCACCGAACCGCTGTTGGCGAGCTTGCGAGCGATCTCGCGCAGAGTGAGGTTCTGCTTCGACCATTCCTTGACGCGATTGAGCGAGGTGCGGCCGCCATTGAAGGTGCTCTCGTCCGGCAGCGGCGGCAGCGGGCCGTCCGGCGGATATACGGAGAGATCGACGCCGCTCCAGCTAGAGAGAAGGTCGATGCCGACCCGATCGGGAAGCAAGCTCTGCAGATACTCCTGCCGCTCGCGTCCCTCCGCTTCGGAAGCTGCGACGATCGGCAGGATGCCCGGCAGGATCTTGAAGCTCTCGGGCTTGCGGCCGTAACGGGCGAGGCGCTCGTTGATGTCCTGCCTATATTTGATGCCGTCTTCCTTGGTGCTGTAGATGGCAAAGTGCGCATCGGCATGCGCGGTAGCGAAATTCTTGCGTCTTCGGACGAGCCGGCCTGGACGATCAGCGGATGGCCCTGCGGCGGGCGCGAGACATTGAGCGGTCCGCGCACCTTGAAGTGCGGGCCCTTGTGGTTGATCGCATGGACCTTGTCGGGATCGGCGAAATAGCCCGATGCCTTGTCGATAAGCAGGGCTTCGTCTTCCCAGCTGTCCCACAGTGCCTTGACGATATCGAGGAATTCGGTGGCGCGCTCATAGCGAAAGGCGTGCTCGATATTGCCGTCGCGGCCGAAATTGCGGGCCTCCTCGTCCATGGCCGACGTCACCACATTCCAAGACGCCCTGCCCTTGCTGATATGGTCGAGCGAGGCAAACATGCGGGCGACATTGTAGGGCTCGCTGTAGGAGCTCGAGGCGGTGGTGATGAGGCCGATATGCCTGGTCACGCCGGCAAGCGCCGACAACAGCGTCAGCGGTTCCAGGCGGGCATTGGCGTAATGGGCTACGCCGCTCTGTACGGAATCCCAGATCGCGACATGGTCGGCGACGAAGATCGTATCGATCCTGGCGCGCTCGGCAGACTGGACGAGATCGCGGTAGAAGTCGAAGTCGAGCACTTCGCGGCCCGGCGCGCGCGGATGGCGCCACGACATGCGATGATCGCCCTGCGGATTGAAGAAAAACGCGCTGAGGATCATGTGGTCGCGTGCCATGCCGGTCTCCTTGCAGAACTGCTTCAGGCGACCGTCGCGATGCCTCGACCGGCTGCGACAATCTCTCCTGAGCGGTGAAAGGTAGATTGCGCTCCAGCTTAATTCGAGTAATTTTATAGAGATTGTGCGGCGCGAAAGCGGAAGCGATTGCCCTCGAAGACCGCGCCGAAAGAAAGTGGTTTCAGCAAGACATGTCGTCATCGGTTCTGAACGTCGAGCAGCTCACCGTCGCCTATGATGAACGCCGGGGATCGCATCCGGCCGTCAACGGCGTGTCGCTCACCATCGGCGAAGGCGAAGCGCTCGGCCTTGTCGGCGAGTCCGGCTCGGGCAAAAGCTCGGTGGCACTCGCTATTCTGCGCTATCTGCCGAATAACGCCCGGATCGCCGCGTCGGCGCTCGAGTTCCAGGGCCGCGAGATCCGCAATCTCTCCGGCGAACAGCTGCGCCGGCTAAGGGGCGATCGCATCGCGGCCGTCTACCAGCATCCGGGTGCGGCGCTCAATCCGGCCATGACGATTGGCCGGCAGATCACCGAGACGATCATGCGGCATCGCCCGGTTCGGCAGGACGAAGCACGCACCCGCGCCGCCGAGCTGCTCGGCCGCGTCAGGGTGAGCAATCCGGAGCGGGTGCTCGATCTCTATCCGCACGAATTGTCGGGCGGCATGCAGCAGCGCGCCAACATCGCGATTGCCATTGCGCTCGACCCGTCGCTGCTGGTGCTGGATGAGCCGACGACGGCGCTTGACGCCAGCGTCCAGTCCGAGATCGTCGCCATCCTGCAGGACTTGCGCCGCGATCACCAAACCAGCGTTCTGCTGATCAGCCATGACATCAACATGGTCCGCCGGGCCTGCGATCGGGTGGCCGTGATGCAGTCGGGGACGGTGGTCGAAAGCGGCATCGCCAACGATGTCTTCGAGAACCCTGTTCACGCCTACACCAAGGCGCTGATCGCCTCGATCCCGGCGCTCAACTTCACCAAGCGCGACGGCAGGCTGGCCGAGATGCACACAACCGGCCCGTCGAAGCCTGTCCGCAGCGATCAACCGGAAGCCGCACGTCCGATCGCCGTCGCCTGCAAAGGCATCAGCCGCGCCTTCGGCTCCCAGGCCGTCCTGCACGATATCGACCTGGAGATAGCCCAGGGCGAGACGTTCGGGCTGATCGGCGAATCCGGCTCCGGCAAGTCGACATTGGCAAGGATCGTGACTGGCCTCCAGACGCCGGACGCTGGGTCGGTCGAGCTGTTCGGCAGCACTGTCGCGCCGCGCGTCGAGAAAAGAAGCCTGAGCGAACGGCGCGACGTGCAGATGGTGTTCCAGTCACCCGACCGCACGCTCAATCCGCGCCAGCGGATCGGCAGGATCCTCGGCCGTCCGCTGCGGCGGCTCGCCGGCTTTGGCCGCAGCGAGGTGAAGCAGCGTGTCGGCGATCTCCTGGCCTCGGTTCGTCTTGCCGCTACGACCGTCGACCAGAAGCCGAGATCGCTGTCTGGTGGCCAGCGCCAACGGGCGGCGATTGCGCGCGCCTTTGCCGGCGTGCCGAAGCTCGTGGTGTTGGACGAGCCGACCTCTGCGCTCGACGTTTCCGTGCAGGCGACCGTGCTCAATTTGCTCAACGACCTGCAGCGCGACAAGGACACCACCTATCTGTTCATCAGCCACGACCTCAGGGTGGTGCGCTATATGGCCGACAGGATCGGCGTGCTCTATCGCGGCCGGCTGGTCGAGACGGGATCATCCGAGCAGATTTTCCGTGGCCTCAACCACCCCTACACGAAGCTGCTTCTGGCCGCGTCCTCGGATGAGACGGCGCCGAGGGCTCCGGCTCAGCTCCACGTCGCGGCACACGATGCCGAGACCTCCGGATGCTCCTTTGCCGCCCGCTGTCCTGTCGCGCTGCCCGATTGCCGAAAGGCGCAACCACCCGTCAGGCAGGCCGGCGACGGTCATCTGATCGCCTGCTGGAGAGACGCAAGCAGTCTCTGATTGCGAAGCGGGCAACTGACAAGCCTTCTTTCGAGGAGATGTCCCCCGGCCGATGCGGCCGGAGGACAGGCTTGGGAGGCGCCTGACGTCGGCTGGAAATTTCCGGCGATGGTTTTGACCAGCGTCGATTTGCCGGCGCCATTGTCGCCCGTCAGGCCGAGAACCTGGCCCTCATTGATGTCGAGCGAGACATTGTCCAGCGCGCGAACGGCACCGAAATCCTTCACGATGTGTTCGAGACGCGCTAGAACCGGCATCGCATCCTCCCATGCCAATTTGTAAGTTTCTGATACAAATCATCGTTTGAAACTTGGGTCAATGGGCTTTGGGATGCTGAATATTTGTTGCAATGCACCCCACCTTGGGTCTTTCAAATCGCCTAGAAATTCTATTAGTATGTCAATCAAACAAATTGTGGAGAACGACGTGCTGGTGTCGACCGATCTTCGGCCGAACGAAACGCGGGCACTTGCGGCGCTGTTTCGTGCCGGCGCGTCGAGCCGAGCGGCGCTCGCACGCAATCTCGGCCTGACCCGGTCGACCACCGGCGCCCTGGTGCTGGGGCTGACCGAAGCCGGTCTGGCGCGCGAGCGGTCGGATGGAGCGGATGACGAGCAGGATAGCGAGGGTCGGGTCGGCCGTCCCGGTATCCTTGTCGAGATCGAAGGCAATGGCGGCTTCTTCCTTGGCGCTTATATCGGCGTCAACTGGATCGCAGCCGTGGCTGTCGACCTTGCCGGCGCGCGGCGTGCGAGCGCCTCTAGGGCATTTGCCGACCCGGGCAGCACGCCTGAAGCCGCGGTCGACATCATCGGGGAACTCGTCGCCGAGATCCGCTCGCAATTGCCTGCGGGCACGCGCCCCTACGGGCTCAATGTCGCCGTGCCCGGCTTCCCCGCCGCCGACGGGATTTCATACCATGCCACCATCCTTGGCTGGCACGGGGTCAATCTGGCGGAGCTTTTGCGCACTGCCTTTGGCGCGGACTTTCCAATCCTCTTGGAGAACGATGCCAATGCCGTGGCGGTGGCCGAGACATACCGGTCGCAGCCGGGCAAGGACCATGAGGATGCTCTGGTCATCCTGATCGAGAACGGCGTTGGCGGCGGCATCATCAATGCCGGCAGGCTGCATCGCGGCCGGCTCGGCGGCGCCGGCGAAATCGGTCATCTTCGCATTGGCGACGAAGGTTTTGTCTTCGACGCGAAGCGCCCGGGGCGGCTGGAATCCTATGTCGGCAAGGATGCGTTGCTGGCGCGCTATTTGCACATAAGCGGACTGCGCGCCGGCCTGCATGAGTTTGTGGCGGCATTGGCCGACGGCGATCCGCCAGCCGTTGCCACGGCGCGCGACTGGGCGCTCTGGTTCGGTCGCGGGCTGGCGACACTTGCCTGCACCTTGCAGCCGGAGCGCATCATCCTCTCCGGCTCGGTCAATGCTGTCTATCCCTTTGTCTCCAAACAGGTGGAAGCTTTCCTCTCGGACTTCCTGGCTGAAGGTTATCCGGTTCCCACAGTCGAACTGTCGCGCGTCGGCGCCGACGGTCCGGCATTGGGCGCTGCCTGTCTGCTGCATCAGGCAGCTTTGTCGGGCGATCCGCAATTTCAACTTCGCGGCCTCGCCGCGCGCTAATCAGGAGAGATTCAATGCCTCGCAAAGACGAAAAGCGGCTGCGTGTCGGCGTGCTCGGCTGCGGTCCGATTGCCCAGGCGGCGCATTTCGAGTCCTGCACCAAGGCATGCAATGCCGATCTCTATGCCATCTGCGATGTCGCCGACGATCTGCGCGACAGGATGGCCGCGACCTACGCGCCTGAAAAATCCTATGCCGACTACGGCCTGATGCTGGCCGATCCCGACCTCGACGCCGTCATCATCGCGACATCGGACATTTTTCACGTCAAGGCCGCGGAACTGGCGCTCGATGCCGGCAAGCATGTGCTTTGCGAAAAGCCGCTGGGCGTTTCGGTCGAAGAGGTCGAGCACTTGCGGGCCGCGCTCCACAAGAGCGGCAAGGTGCTCCAGGTCGGCCATATGAAGCGCTTCGATCCCGGCATCCAAGCGGCGAAGGCTTTCGTCGACGACGAAATGGGCGAGCGGCTGGCGTTCAAAGGCTGGTACTGCGACAGCACCCACCGCTACCCGATGACCGATGCGGTGCAGCCGCTGATCATCACCAGCGCCAAGGCGCGCAAGCCTGCCGTCAATCCCAAGGCGGATCTGCGCCAGTATTATATGCTGGCGCATGGCAGCCATCTCCTCGATACGGCGCGCCATCTGCATGGGCCGATCGAAGCGGTGGAGGCCCGGCTCACCGAGCGCTATGGCGCCTATTGCTGGTTCATCACCACCATCTTCGCCGACGGCATGATCGGCCATCTCGACCTGACGGTCGCCGTGCGCATGGACTGGCACGAAGGGTTCCAGATCTATGGCCAGAACGGCAGCGTTCTCGCGAAGACGTATAACCCCTGGTACTACAAGAGCAGCGAGGTCGACATTTTCCGCGAGGCCGATGGCAGTTGGCACCGGACGCTTGGCGCGGATGGCCACTTCTATCGCCGGCAGCTCGAAGGCTTTGCCGATGTCGTGCTGAATGGCGCGCCGATGATCGGCGCCGGCATCGAGGACGGCATCGCATCGGTCAGGGGCATGGCTGCCATCGCCCGCTCGGCCGCTGCCGGCGGCCGCGCCGTCCGTCTGGCCGATGTCGACGGGGTCGTGTGATGCAGCTTGGGATTTTCGCCAAGACCTTCGCCACCACCGGCGCCTTGCCGGTGCTGCGCGCGGTCGCGGACGGCGGCTACACGGCGGCGCAGTTCAACATGGCGTGCCTTGGACTGCCGTCGATGCCGGACAGCATTGAGCTCGGCGCGGCCCGGTCCGTCGCTGAGGCGAGCGGCGAGGCCGGCGTTTCGATCGCGGCGGTTTCGGGAACCTACAACATGATCCACCCGGATCGCACGGTTCGCATCCAGGGACTTGCCCGGCTCGAGGTCCTGGCCGCGTCATGCGCCGATATGGGCACCCGTCTGATTACGCTGTGCACCGGCACAAGGGATGCGCAGGATCAGTGGCGCTGGCATCCCGACAATGCAAGCGAGGCGGCATGGAGCGATCTGCGGACGGAGATGGAAGCGGCGATCGCGATTGCCGAGCGCTTCGACATCGAGCTTGGCATCGAACCGGAACTGGCCAATGTCCTCTCCAGCGCCCGGGCCGCACGCCGCCTGCTGGACGAAATGAACAGCACGCGGCTGCGCATCGTGCTCGACCCGGCCAATCTGTTCGAAGTGGCCGACAGCGCGGAGCGTCATCGCCTCATCGGCGAAGCCATCGATCTGCTGGCCGCCGAGATCGGCATGGCCCATGCCAAGGACCGCCATGCCGATGGCAGTTTTGCCGCAGCCGGAAAGGGCGTGGTCGACTTCCCACATTTCATCGGCCGCCTGAAGGCTGCCGGGTTCGACGGCCCCTTGATCACACATGGCCTGACAGAGGCCGAGGCGCCAGGTGTCGGCGCCTTTCTGCGCACCGTACTGGAAGAGAGCGAGCTCGCGTGAAAGAGACCTTCAGCCGCGATGGCGTCGACCTTGCCTACCGGGACGTCGGCGCCGGGCTTCCCGTCATCTTCCAGCATGGGCTGGGCGGCGATGAGGCGCAGGTCGCCGACGTGTTTCCCGATCTGCCGGTGACCCGGCGCGTGACGCTCGAATGCCGTGGCCAGGGTGGATCCGGCTACGGGCCGGTCGAGCGGCTTTCGATCGCGACGTTTGCCGAGGACGTCGATGCACTGGCCGACGATCTCGGCCTAGGCCCGGCCGTCGTCGGCGGCATCTCGATGGGCGCGGCGCTGGCGCTTCGCCTGGCGGTGCACAGGCCGGCGCGGGTGCGGGCGCTGGTGCTCGCCCGGCCTGCGTGGGTATCCCAGGCTGCACCGGCCAATATGAGGCCCTATGCCGTGGTCGGCGATCTCTTGATGCGGCATTCGCCCCAAGACGCAAGGCGTCTGTTCGATGACAGCGCTGTTGCCGGCGAACTGGCCAGATTGGCGCCGGACAATCTCGGCAGCCTGCAAGGCTTCTTCACTCGCCCGGACCCGGTTCTGTTCGGCAGGCTGCTTTCGGCGATCGCCGGCGATGGTCCCGGCGTGAGCGAGGCGGACATCCGCGCTATCGCGGTGCCGACCCTTGTCATCGGCCATGAGCATGACCTCGTCCATCGACTGGACGACGCACAGACGCTGGCCGGGCTCATTCCGTCGGCCCGGCTTTGCACCATCACAGCCAAATCGCAGGATCGCGCCGCCTACCGGCTGGAATTCCGCGCCTGTCTTTCGGAATTCCTGGAACCGCTCGCATGACCGACAAAACGGCGGATGAGACCATCGCCGTGGTCGAGATCGGCGGCACGTCAGTCAAGGTTGGCTTTGCCGATCGCGGCCACCCGGTGGATTTCGCCCGCACCTACCCGACCGCGCAACTGCGCCAGGGCGCGCCGGTGGCGGGGTTGGCCGATGCGGTCACCGCAGCCTGCCGCGATGCCGGGCTCAAACCTGCACGGGTCGTTGCGACGGTGCCTGGGTTCATCGACCGCGACTTCGACACGGTGCTGCACACGGCCAACATTCCCGAACTGAACGGTATCCGGCTGGGTACGGTACTGGCATCGCGGCTCCGCGTTCCCGTGCGGCTCGAACGCGACGTCGTGCTGCAATTGCTGGGCGAAAGCGTTGCCGGCGCGGTGAAGCGGCAAAAGGAGGTGCTGGCGGTCTATCTCGGCACCGGCATCGGTGCGGCCTATCTCGGCAAGGACGGCATTTTCAGGGGCGGCGGCTGGGCGCTGGAAATCGGCCACATGCCGATCTACCGGCCTGACGAAAGCGGACCGCCAAACCGGGTCGAGACCTACGCCTCAGGGGCAACGCTTGTCGAACTCGCGACAGACTACGATATCCCGGTGGCCGATCTGTTTTCGGCGGCCGGGCAGCCGCCATCGCTGCGCGAATGGCTCGATGAGATCGTCTGGCAGCAGGCGGTGACCATCGCAACGGCAGCCGCTTTGTTTTCCCCGCAGACGATCCTGATCGGCGGCGGTATCGTCGACATGAAGTCCTATCCCCGCCAGGCGCTCAAGCAGCGCATCGCGGACAGCCTGCCGCATTCGCTTGTTGTAGAGCCTCTGGACATACGCTGGGCGGCCCTGGGCTGGCAGGCGGCGATCCATGGCGCGGTGCTGCTCGGCGCGGTGTGATCGCCGTGGTTGCTGTCGGCGAAGGATTACTTGATCGTCTTGCCGTCCGCCCCAAACCGGTATGTCTTACCCGGCTCGGGCGTTGCATACAGCGTCGCACCGGGCTCGGCGTCGTAGACACCGAAAATGCGGACCGTGATCAGCCCGGCCTTTTCGCAGTCGAGATAGAGGTTGGTGTCGGCGCCGAGATGTTCGGCATGCACCACCGTTCCCTTCCACGCGCCGGACCTTGGATCCACGGTCAGATGCTCCGGCCGCACGCCGATCGTCTTGGCCGTCTCGCCCAATCTGGCGCCGTCGATGAAATTCATCTTGGGCGAGCCGATAAAGCCGGCGACGAACTCGTTTGCCGGCGAATTGTAGAGCTCCATCGGGCCGCCGATCTGCTCGATCTGGCCGGCGTTGAGCACGACGATCTTGTCGGCCAGCGTCATCGCCTCGACCTGGTCGTGGGTGACGTAGATCATCGTCGCCTTCAGCCGGCGATGCAGCTGCGCGATCTCCAGCCGCGTGTTGACGCGAAGCGCTGCGTCGAGGTTCGACAAGGGCTCATCGAAGAGGAACAGTTTTGGCTCGCGCACCACGGCGCGGCCGATGGCGACGCGCTGGCGCTGGCCGCCCGACAGCTCCGCCGGCCGCCGCTCGAGATACGGTTCCAGCGACAGCATCGACGAGGCGACGCCGATGCGGCGTTCGATCTCCGGGGCGGGCGTGCCGGCCTGCTTGAGGCCGAGGCCCATATTGTTCGTCACCGTCAGATGCGGGTAGAGCGCGTATGTCTGGAACACCATGGCGATGCCGCGTTTTGCCGGGGGCGTGGCCGAGACATCCGCGCCGTCGATCACCACCCTGCCGGAGGTCGAATCCTCCAGCCCGGCGATGACCCTGAGCAAGGTTGACTTGCCGCAGCCAGATGGGCCGACGAAGACGACGAATTCGCCGTCGGTCACTTCGAGGTTGATGCCTTTCAGCACCTCGACCGGCCCGAAGGCCTTCTTCACATTCTCGATTACCAGCGAGCCCACGGCTTCGTCCTTGTTCTAGAGTTTGCCCTACTAGAGCTTAACTGGGGCGCCGCTGCGCACGCTCTCATCGGCGGCAAGGCAGACGGCGAGCGATTTCACCGCGTCGTCCATGTGGCGGGTCAGGTCAATGTCTTCCCGGATCGCCTTCAGCACGAAGGCCTGTTCGAGATCGCAGAGGTCCTGGTGGCCGGGTTCGCCGTCCATCGACAGCATCTCGTCCGGCCTGGCGAACTTGCCGTCCGCGCCGGTCGCCGCACTGTGCAGGCGGATGGTCGAGGTCTTGGTGTGGGTGTCGATGTCGTCCGACTTCACACCTTCCTTCATGACGATCGACACGCAGCCATTGGGCGAAATCACGTCCTTCACGAAGAACGCTGTCTCCGAGATCATCGGGCCCCAAGCCGCCTCGTACCAGCCGACCGAGCCGTCGTCGAACAGCACCTGGAGATGGCCGTAATTGTACATTGTCGGCGCGATCTCCTCGGTCAGCCGCAGCCCCATGCCGCGCACCTCGACCGGCCTGGCGTCGGTGATCTGCAGCATCACGTCGAGATAGTGCACGCCGCAATCGACGATCGGCGACGTCGTCTGCATCAACTGCTTGTGCGTCTGCCAGGTCGGGCCTGACGATTGCTGGTTGAGGTTCATGCGAAACACGTAAGGGCCGCCGAGCTTGCGCGCCTCGGCGATCAGCCTGACCCAGGACGGGTGGTGGCGCAGGATGTAGCCGATCACCAATTTTCGGCCATTGGCCTTGGCCGCGGCGACGACGCGCTTGGCGTCCGCCACCGTCGTTGCGAGCGGCTTCTCGACGAAGACGTGGCAGCCGGCCTCGAATGCCTTCACCGCATAGTCGGCATGGCTGTCGGAATAGGTGGCGATGCAGGCGACGTCGGGCTTTTCATCGCGCAATGCATCGTCGAAGGAACGACGGATGTCATAGCCCGACAGTCCTTCCGGCAATGGCACGTCGGAGCGGTTGATGAGTGCTGCGATCTCGAAACCCGGATTTGTGTGGTAGGCCAGCGCATGGCTACGCCCCATATTACCGAGGCCTGCGACGACGACGCGAAGGGGCGATTTAGAGGTCACCTAACTACTCCAGATGTTCCAGTTGTTCCTTCTGAGAGGGTGTCACCCCACCCGGCGCTTCGCGCCGACCTCCCCATCGAGGGGAGGTAGGACGTTGGCGCGAACACCCTCACTGCCAAAGAAGCTTCTCCGAAAGTCGCCCTTTGGCGGTCGTGAATGAAGCCACGACCTTTTACCTCCCCTTGATGGGGAGGTCGGCGCGCAGCGCCGGGTGGGGTGAAGGCTCCAGCAGAGATTTGTAGGGCTCCGCTCACTTGACGGCTCCGGATGTGATGCCGCGGATCAGCTGCCGCGAGAAGATGACGTAGAGGGTCAGCACAGGCATGATCGCCAGCGAGAGTGCCGCCAGGATGGCGTTCCAGTTGGTGACGAACTGGCCGAGGAAAAGCTGCGCGCCGAGCGTCACCGTCTTGGTCTCTTCCGACGGCGCCAGGATCAGTGGGAACCACAGATCGTTCCAGATCGGGATCATGGTGAAGACGGCGACCGTCGCCATCGAGGGCCGCACCAGCGGCAGCACTAGTCGGAAGAAGATGGTGTATTCCGACAGGCCGTCGATCCGGCCGGCATTCTTCAGATCGTCGGACACCTGCTTCATGAATTCCGACAGGATGAAGACGGCCAGCGGCAGCCCCTGCGCGGTGTAGACCAGGATCAGCGCCGTCAGCGTGTTGACCAGCCCGCTCGCCACCATCAATTGCAGGATGGCGACGGTGCCGAGCCGGATCGGGATCATGATGCCGAGCGCGAGGTAAAGCCCCATCAGCGTGTTGCCGCGGAAGCGGTATTCAGACAGCGCGAACGCCGCCATGGCGCCGAACAGAAGCACGAAGAACAGCGAGGCGACGGTGACGACAAGGCTGTTCTGGAAATAATGGATGAAATCGCCCTGGCCGATGACCGTGGCGTAACCGATCAAGTCGAAGGTTTTCGGCGTCGGCGGCGTCAGCGGCTCGCTGAAGATGCCGGCGCGCGATTTGAACGAGTTCATGATGACCAGGATCACCGGAAACAGCGCGATCGCCGTGTAGGTCAACAGGATCGCGTGGGCGCCGATGGTGCGGGGCAGCGAACGGGTGGCGGTGCTCATTGGAAGGTCTCCTGACGAGCGATGACTGTTGAGGTCGGCACCAAGGCACCCCCCTCTGTCCTGCCGGACATCTCCCCCGCAAGGGGGGAGATCAGATGCCGCGACTGCTTTCGCCAATCGCCAACGTTGCAAGACGAGCGGCAAGGCCAGAGCTGCCAATCTCCCCCCTTGCGGGGGAGATGGCCGGCAGGCCAGAGGGGGGTGTTCAAGCTCGACATCTCGCCCCTCAGAACTGGTAGCGACGCAGGCGCGTCTGGACGAGGAACAGGTAGACGCAGACGCCGCCGAGGATGATCAGGAACATCATCGTGGCGATCGCCGCACCCATATTGGGATCGCCGGTCTGCAGCTGGAAGCCGAAGAAGGCGCGGTAGAGGAAAGTGCCCAGAATGTCGGTCGAATAGTTCGGGCCGGCCAGCGCCCCTTGCGCGGTGTAGATCAGGTCGAAGGCGTTGAAATTGCCGACGAAGGTCAGGATCGAGATGATGCCGATCGAGGGCAGGATCAGCGGCAGCTTGATCTTCCAGAACTGCGACATGCCGGTGATGCCGTCACACTCGGCCGCCTCGATCACCTCTTCGGGGATCGACAGCAGCGCCGCATAGATCAGCATCATCGGAATGCCGACGAACTGCCAGACCGAGATCAGGCTGAGCGCGGTCAGGGCATATTGTTCTTTGCCGAGCCACGGCGTGAACAGGCTTTTCAGGCTGACCAGATCCATCAGATGCGGCGCCACGCCCCACAACGGCGACAGGATCAGTTTCCAGGCGAAACCGACGATGACGAAGGACAGGATGGTCGGCACGAAGATCGCGGTGCGGTAGAACGCGGCGAATCTCAGCCTCGGGCTGGACAGCAATGCCGCCAGCATGACACCGATCGGGTTTTGGACCGCCATGTGGATGATGAAGAACCAGGTATTGTTCCGCAGCGCGTTCCAGAAGCCGACCGACCAGTTGGGGTCGCCGAACAACGTACGGAAATTAGTGAAACCGACGAACACCTGATGCTGATCGACATTGCGGAACAGCGACAGCTGCAGCGTGCCGGCGAGCGGCAGGATCATGATCGCCGTATAGACCAGCAGCGCCGGCGCCAGGAAGACGCCGATATGCCAGCGGAACGGTCGTTTCGGTCGTGTTTGTGCGGCCATGAGTGCGGTCCCCGCCGATCAGGTTTAGCAATGCCTTCGACGGCAGCGCTGCCCCTCACCCTTACCCTCTCCCCGTGAAGGACGGGGAGAGGGGGCGCCTGCGTTTCGGCTGATCCTTCTCCCCGTCACTATACGGGGAGAAGGTGCCGGCAGGCGGATGAGGGGCGGCGCCGTCGTTCGCAGTCGATGATGCTATCGAAAAACGCAGGGCCGTCCACTTGGGGCCCTGTCTGTCTCTGAGCTTACTTGCCCGGCTTGTACCAGCTGTCGAGGCCGTCCTGCAGCTTCTTGGCGGCAGCTTCCGGCGTGTCGGTGCCGTTGATGACGTTGGCCGATTCAACCCAGGTTTCGTTCTCGAGGTTCGGCGTGCCGCGCGACAGGATCTGGTAGGTCGAGCGGATCGTCGACTTGCACTTGTCGCGCCAGGAGACGAATTCCTGCGCCAGCGGGTCTTCCATCTTCACCGGGGTGGAATTCAGGCTGAAGAAGCCCGGCAAAGCGTTGGCGTAGATAGTGGCGAAGTCCGGCGAGGCGACCCAGGACAGGAAGGTCTTGGCCGCGTCGGCATTCTTCGACGCCGCATTCAGGCCCATGCCGATATCGGTATGGTCGGAGATGTAGCAGGTGTCGCCGGCCTTCTCGACCGGCGGCGGGAAGGCGCCCATCTTGAACTGCGCCTGGGTGTTGAACAGGCCGATCTCCCACGATCCCGCCGGGTAGATGGCGGCGCGGCCAAGCGTGAACAGGTTCTGGCTGTCCGGATAGGTCTGGGCCTCGAAGCCGTCGCCGAGATAAGGCTTCCACTTGGCCAGTTCCTCATAGGGAGCAACCCAGTCCTTGTCGGTCAGCTTCTGGTCGCCCTCGATCAGCGCTGCGCGGCCCTCTTCGCCCTTCCAGTAGTTCGGACCGATGTTCTGATAGCCCATGGTCGCGGCTTCCCAGAGGTCCTTGGTGCCCATGGCCATCGGGATGTAGGTGCCGTCGGCCTTGATCTTGTCGAGCGCGGCGAAGAACTCGTCACGCGTCGTCGGCACCTTGAGGCCGAGCTTGTCGAAGGCGTCCTTGTTGTAGATGAAGCCGTGAATGACCGAGGCCATCGGCACGCAGAAGCTCGCCTTGCCGTCGTCGGTCTGCCAGGCGGCCTTGGCAACGGGCGAAAAGTTTTCCATGCCGGGCAGCGCCGACAGGTCGGCAAGGTTGCCCTTCTTGAACAGTTCGAGCGACTTGTCGAACGGGCGGCAGGTGATCAGGTCGCCAGCCGAGCCGGCGGCGAGCTTGGCGCCGAGTGCGGCGTCATACTCGGTCGGCGCCGACGGTGCGAACACCACTTTGATGCCCGGGTTCTTGGCCTCAAAAGCCGGGATCAGCTTGTCCTTCCAGATGGCAAGGTCGTCGCCGCGCCAGCTTTCGATATTGAGCGTTACGCCATCGGCGTGAGCCAACCCGGCGGTGCCGAGAATGCTGGTGCCGAGAAGCAGTGCCGTCAGTAATTTCGTTGTCATGCTAGTCTCCCTGTTGACCTTTTTCAGGTTCGGTTTTGAGAACAGGGGCCTTCGCGCCCTTGTTCCCCTCGATCGCGGAAAGGGCTGGCCGCAGCTTCTGGCCGGTCCCTTCCAGTATCTTCTCGGCCGCAACGGCGTTGGCAGCGCCGGCGGCGAGCAGAATGGCTGTCTTGACGACGCCGCCGCTCGCTTCGAGCAGCCGCACGGCGTCTTGCCGGTCGCGGCCGCTGATGGCGGCGACGATGCGAGCCGCGCGGTCGCGCAGCTTGATGTTGTCGGCGGTGAGATTGACCATGTAGCCGTCATGGACATGGCCGAGATGAATGGCGGTAAGCGTCGACAGCATGTTGAGCGCGATCTTCTGGGCAGTGCCGGCGCCCATGCGCGTCGAGCCGGCAATCACCTCCGGTGGCGTCTCGAGCAGGATGGCGACGTCGGCCAGCCTGAGCAGGGGCGTGTCCTTGTTGTTGGCAATGGCGATGGTTGCCGCGCCCCGGCTGCGCGCATCCTTCAGCGCCTGCACCGCATAAGGCGTCGAGCCGCTGGCCGAAATGGCGATCAGGCAGTCGCCCTTGCCGATGCCGGCGCCGGCAATTGCCGTCGAGGCTTCGTCGGTGTCGTCTTCCGGTCCGCCGGCCAGGGTCTTGAAAGCGTCGTCGCCACCGGCGATGAGGATGGCGATGCGTTCGCGCTTGATGCCGAAGGTGCCGGGCAACTCCAGCGCGTCGGCCAGCGCCATCAGGCCGGAGCTGCCGGCCGCAGCATAGGCGAGCTTGCCGCCGCCGTTCAGCCGCCCGGCGATGATTTCGGCTGCGGCGGCGATGGCGGGAATGGCGTCGCGCACAGCCTTGGCGGCCTCGATCTGCGCATTGACCAAAGAAGAAAGGATGGCGTCCGGGGCCTGGATGTCCAGTCCCTCGGCATTGCTGTGAAGCGCTTCGGTGCGCGGTTCGGTCATCCCTGTCCCTCCGATGGAAGAACAATACCAAAAAAATACCACTTGTCCACACGCATTAACGAAATTGCGAACTGGAAATCGTTGAGCCGGCAAAATTCCCGGGTTTTTCAACCTGATGCGCCTTAATCTTTTTGAAACGGAAATTAATCCTTGGCTATTGGTATTTTATTGGTATTATCCGCCCGGAGGAGACATCGCGTGAAATTCGTGCTCGGTATCGACGGCGGCGGCACCAGCTGCAGGGCAGCCCTTGCGACAGGCGATGGCGTTGTCATTGGCCGTGCCAAAAGCGGCGCCGCCAACATCCGCACCGATCTCACCGGCGCTCGCACCCACATCGTCGAGGCTGCTCGCCAGGCCTTCATCGCCGCCGGGCAAGATCCGGACCTGATCCCGCAGACACCAGCCATTCTCGGCCTTGCCGGCGCCAATGTCGGCACCTATCGCCAGCAGCTTGAAGCGATCCTGCCGTTCAGCATCAGCCGCGTCGAGACGGACGCCGAGATCGCGCTCGAAGGGGCAGTCGGCTCTGGTGACGGCGCCATGGCCATCCTCGGCACCGGCACCGCCTATATGGCGCGCAAGGGCGGCACGTCGCGCGCCATCGGCGGCTGGGGCTTTCAGGTCGGTGATCAAGGCAGCGGCGCCCGGATCGGCCGCGACCTGCTGGAGCAGACGCTGCTCGCCCATGACGGCGTCCGGCCGCGCTCAGCCCTGACCGACAGCATGATGGCCATTTTCCGCAACAATCCCGAAGACGTGGTCGAGTTCACCACCAATGCCAAGCCCGGCGATTTCGGCGGCTTCGCGCCCAAGGTTTTCGAGCATGCCGAGAAGGGCGACAGCGTCGCCAACTGGATCGTGGACAAGTCGGTTGCCGATGTCGAGGCGTCGCTCCACGCGCTCGACCTCTCTGATGGCGCCCCGCTCTGCCTGCTCGGCGGGCTGGCGCCGCTCTATGGGCCGCGCCTTTCTCAGCGCTACCAGGCGCTGCTGAAAGCGCCGCTCGACGATGCGCTGGGCGGCGCCGTGCAGATGGCGGCCCGCATCTTCGTCAAAGCGGAGGCGACGCGATGAGCGATGCCGCCGACCAGATCTTCGCCACGCTGAGGCAGTCGTCGCAGAGCGGCGCCCCGCTCTACCTGCAGCTCAGGAAAAGCATCGAGGACGCCGTCAATCGCGGCCTGATCGGGCCGGGCGATGCGCTGCCTTCCGAGCGCGACATCGCCACCAAGGCCGACATTTCGCGCGTCACCGTCCGCAAGGCGGTGCAGGACCTGGTCAAGGGCGGCATCCTCGTGCAGCGCCACGGCTCCGGCACCTTCGTGGCGCCGCGCATGGAGCGCGTCGAGCAGTCGCTGTCCAGGCTCACTTCATTCACCGAGGACATGGCAAGGCGCGGCATGGCGGTGCGTTCAGCCTGGCTCGACCGCGACCTCTACCCGCCCTCGCCCGACGAGATGATGGTGCTCGGCCTGTCCTCGAACGAGCTGGTGGCGCGCGTGGCGCGCCTGCGCATCGCAAACGACACGCCGCTGGCCATCGAGCGCGCCTCGTTGTCGGCCAGCGTGCTGCCGGATCCGGCCGGGATAGGCTCGTCACTCTATGCGGCGCTGCAACTGACCGGCAACCGGCCGGTGCGGGCGGTGCAGCGCATTTCCGCCGCCAATCTCGGCGACGCCGATGCGCGTCTGCTCGAAGTGCCATCCGGCATTGCCGGCCTGCACATCGAACGCATTTCCTATCTCGCGAGCGGCAAGGTGATCGAGTTCACCCGCTCCATCTACCGCGGCGACGCCTATGATTTCGTCGCCGAACTGCGCCTGACAGGGCCGAGCGAAGAGGGCCGACCATGATCCCCAAGACCACCCATATGCGGCGCGAGATCGACGAAATTCCGCAAGCCGTCGCGCGTCTGCTCGATGGCTCGGCGGCGGTGCTGACCGAGGCCGGACGCGGCATTCGCGAGCGCGATCCGAGCTTCGTCGTTACCGTCGCGCGCGGTTCGTCCGACCATGCCGCCACCTTCATGAAATATGCCGTCGAACTGACCGCCGGCCTGGCCGTGGCATCGGTCGGTCCGTCGATCGCCTCGATCTACGGCGCCAAGCTCAAGCTCGCCGGTTCCGCTTGCCTCGCCATCTCGCAATCCGGCAAGAGCCCTGACATCGTCGCCATGGCCGAGACGGCACGGGCCGGCGGTGCGCTCACCGTCGCCATCACCAACACCGCCGATTCGCCGCTGGCGCGGGCTTCGGATTTTGCCATCGACATTCTGGCCGGCCCCGAGCGCAGCGTCGCGGCGACCAAGACATTCGTCAATTCGGCGGTCGCCGGCCTGGCGCTGATGGCGCATTGCACCGGCGACGACAGACTGCTGGCCGCCCTTGCCCGCCTGCCCGAGCATTTCAGCAAGGCGATCGCCTGCGACTGGATGGCGCTGGCCGGCGCGTTGGAGACGCCGCAATCGCTGTTCATCCTCGGCCGTGGCCCGTCGGCGGCGATGGCCGACGAGGCGGCGCTGAAATTCAAAGAGACCTGCGGCATGCATGCCGAGGCCTACAGTGCAGCCGAAGTCATGCACGGCCCGCTGGCGCTGGTCGGGCCAGGCTTCCCGGTGCTGGCACTCGCCGCCCGCGATGCCTCCGAGCCGTCCGTGGCAGAGGCTGCCGACAACCTTGCCGGCAAGGGTGCAGCAGTTTTTGTAACCTCGGACAAAGCCAAGAGCGCGGCGCGGCTGCCGCATGTCGCCACCGGTCATCCCTTGACCGACCCGCTGACGCTGATCGTCTCCTTCTACGGCTTCGTCGAAGCCTTCGCCCGCCATCGCGGCCTCGATCCGGACGTACCGCGCAATCTGCGCAAGGTGACGGAAACCGTATGAGCGACCGTTTTGCCCTGACTGGCGCCCGAATTTTCGATGGCGACGACTGGCATGATAACGCCGCCCTTGTCGTGCACGGCGATGTGGTCGAAGGCATTCATCCCGTCGGCGCCATTCCGTCGGGCGTTGCCCGGATCGACGCCGGGGGCGGCATGCTGGTGCCGGGTTTTGTCGACCTGCAGGTCAATGGCGGCGGCGGCGTCATGCTCAACGACCATCCCGATGTCGCCTCGCTGGCAACAATCTGCCGGGCGCATGCGCCGTTCGGCACGACCGCACTGCTGCCGACGCTAATCACCGATACGCCTGATATCACCGCCGCGGCCATTGCCGCCGGCACCGGGGCGGCACGGCAAAAACTGCCGGGATTTCTCGGCCTGCATCTCGAAGGGCCGCATCTCTCCGTCGCCCGCAAGGGCGCGCATGACCCGGCGCTGATCCGGCCGATGACGGATGCGGATGAAGCGGCGCTGGTCGCGGCACGCAAAAACCTGCCGGTGCTGCTGACGACGATAGCACCTGAATCCGTCGAGCCTGCCCGCGTTGCGGCCTTGGCCAAGGCCGGTGTGATTGTCAGCCTCGGCCATTCCGACACCGGCTATGCCACGGCCAGAGCCTTTGCCGATGCCGGCGCCAGCGTGGTCACACATCTGTTCAACGCCATGAGCCAGATCGGCAACCGTGAGCCGGGGCTGGCGGGTGCGGCCATCGACATAGGCAGTCTGTCGGCCGGGATCATTGCCGACGGCATCCATGTCGATCCCGCCACCATGGCAATCGCGCTGCGCGCCAAGCAGGGGCCGGGCAGGATCGTGCTGGTCACCGACGCCATGGCGACGATCGGCACCGACATGACGTCGTTCACCCTCAACGGCCGCATCATCTATCGCAAGGATGGCAGCCTGAGGCTGGCCGACGGCACGCTGGCCGGCGCCGATCTCGATATGATCTCGGCGGTTCGCTACGTCCACCGGATCGTCGGGCTGGACCTGTCGGAAGCGTTGCGCATGGCCTCGCTCTATCCGGCGCAGGCGGTCGGCCAGGCCCACCGGCTCGGCCGCTTCGCCAATGGCACGGCTGCCGATATCGTCGCTCTGTCGGACGCCCTCGACGTCAACGGCGTCTGGATCGGCGGCGACAAGGTTTTTGCAGGCGCGGACAGTCCGCGCTAAAGTCCACCCATGCATGATGTCGACTGCGTTGTCGCCGGAGCCGGTGTTGTCGGCCTCGCCATTGCCCGCGCGCTGGCGCTGTCGGGCCGCGAGGTGCTGGTGGTCGAGAAGGCCGCAGCCATCGGCACGGGCACCAGTTCGCGCAATTCGGAAGTCATCCATGCCGGGCTTCATTATACGCCGGGCAGCCTGAAGGCCCGTCTCTGCGTCAACGGCCGCGAGCGTCTCTATGCCTATTGCCGCGAGCACGACGTCGCCCATCATCGCACCGGCAAACTGATCGTTGCCGTCGAACCCGACCAGTTGGACAAACTGCAGGCGATCCAGATCAACGCGGCGCAATGCGGAGTCGGTGACCTCAAGCTTTTGACGCGCGCAGAGGCCGAAAGCCTGGAACCGGCGCTGAGCTGCGCCGGCGCGCTGCTGTCGCCGTCAACCGGCATCGTCGACAGCCAGGCGCTGATGCTGTCATTGCGTGGAGACGCGGAAGCGGCCGGCGCATCTTTCGCCTTGCTCACCGTTGTCTCAGGCGCGAGCATCGGAGCGGACGGCATCCGGATCGACACGCGCGACGCCGATGGCGAGGGTTTCACCTTGAAGACCGGCGCCTTCATCAACGCCGCCGGCCTCGACGCGCAGGCGCTCGCCGGCCGCATCGAAGGCCTCCCGCAAGACCGTGTTCCGCCGCTGTGGCTGGCGCGCGGCAATTATTTCGCGCTTTCCGGCCGCTCGCCCTTTTCGCGGCTGATCTATCCGGTGCCAGTCCATGGCGGCCTCGGCGTGCACCTGACCCTCGACATGTCGGGGAGCGCGCGCTTTGGCCCGGATGTCGAATGGATCGATCGCGTCGACTATACCGTCGATCCCGCACGAGGCGCTGCCTTCTACGACGAAATCAGGCGCTACTGGTCCGGCCTGGCGGACGGCGCCCTGCAACCGGCCTATGCCGGCGTCAGGCCGAAACTGTCGGGTCCGGGACAGCCGGCCGCCGACTTCGTCATCCTGGGACCGGCTGACCACGGGGACGGCCAGATCGTCAATCTGTTCGGCATCGAGAGCCCTGGCCTTACCGCCAGCCTCGCCATCGCAGAACATGTCGTTGGGCTTTTATATCCGCAATGACGGGCGTTTCCTGAAACGTCGGGCAGGCGCATACCATGAAACCTTTTGATATGGAGGTCGTTGTCGGGGCATATGTCCGAGGCAAAACCCAAATCGAAACCGGCCGACGGCATCGAAGCGCGCGATGCCACGAAGTCGCGTCGGGAAAAGCCGTCACGGCAAACGCGCGGAGATGGACCGCGCGAGGACACGCCGCGCGAGAAAAAAGCATCGGCCGCCGAAGCCGCGTCCGAGCCCGTTGGCGAGGCTGCGCCGCCGCCGGATG
Source organism: Mesorhizobium sp. LSHC412B00 (assembly GCF_000503035.1). Classification (NCBI taxonomy): domain Bacteria; kingdom Pseudomonadati; phylum Pseudomonadota; class Alphaproteobacteria; order Hyphomicrobiales; family Phyllobacteriaceae; genus Mesorhizobium; species Mesorhizobium sp. LSHC412B00. The sequence goes on from NZ_AYWB01000004.1 coordinate 241,133, forward strand.
CCGTCGAACCCGATCCCAAGCTGACGCCCGAGCAGGCCGAGCAGGCGCGCAAAAAATATCTGCTGCGGCGTTTCTGGATCAGCGGGCGCGGCTATTGGGGGAGGCATGGCGACAAGCTCGCCTGGCCTTTGACGATCGGAGTGCTGCTGCTGATCTGCATCAACATCGGTTTCCAGTATGGCATCAACGTCTGGAACCGCTCGATGTTCGATGCCCTCGAGCAGCGCAACGCCCGCACGGTCTATCTCCTCAGCGCCGTATTCGTGCCGCTGGTGATCTGCAGCGGCAGCCTTGTCGTCGCGCAGGTCTATCTGCGCATGACGATCCAGCGCCGCTGGCGTTCCTGGCTGACCACCGGGGTCGTCGCGCGCTGGCTGGCAAACGGCCGCTACTACCAGCTGAACCTCGTGGGCGGCGACCACCAGAACCCCGAGGCCCGCATGACCGAGGACCTGCGCATCGCCACCGAGTCGCCGGTCGATTTCACCGCCGGCGTCCTCAACGCGTTCCTGTCGGCCTCGACCTTTATCGTCGTGCTGTGGACCATCGGCGGCGCGCTCACCCTGCCGATCGGCGGCGAGAGCATCACCATTCCCGGCTTTCTGGTCATCACCGCGATCATCTATGCCGCCATCACCTCGACCTCGATGGTGGTCATCGGCCGCGATTTCGTCCAGCTCTCCGAGCGGAAGAACCAGGCGGAGGCCGAACTGCGTTACACGCTGACGCGCGTGCGCGAAAACGGCGAGAGCATCGCCTTGCTGGGAGGCGAGGACGAGGAGCGCAGCGGCATCGACAGAAATTTCGGCCACGTGCTGAGGCAATGGGCTCTGCTGACCGGACAGCACATGCGCACGGCGGCGGTGTCGCAGGGATCGAGCCTGTTTGCGCCGGTCGTGCCGATCCTTTTGTGCGCGCCAAAATTCCTCGAAGGCTCGATGACGCTTGGCGAGGTGATGCAGGCGGCGTCTGCCTTTGGCATCGTGCAAGGCGCGTTCGGCTGGCTGGTCGACAACTATCCGCGCCTCGCCGACTGGAACGCCTCCGCGCGGCGCATTGCCTCGCTGATGATGTCGCTAGACGGGCTCGAGCGCGCCGAGCAGAGCGATGCGCTCGGACGCATCAACCGAGGCGAAGCCGAAGACGGCGCCATCCTCAGCCTCGACAATCTTTCCGTGACACTCGACGACGGCACCTCCGTGGTCAAGGAAACCGAGGTCGTGATCGAGCCGGGCGAGCGGGTGCTGGTTTCAGGCGAATCCGGTTCAGGCAAGTCGACGCTGGTGCGGGCCGTCGCGGGCCTGTGGCCATGGGGCGGCGGCAGCGTCAATTTCCACACCGACAGGCGCCTGTTCATGCTGCCGCAACGCCCCTACATCCCTTCCGGAACGCTTCGCCGCGCGGTCGCCTATCCCGCGGCGGCGGACAAGTGGACGATCAAGCAAATCAAGGCTGCCCTCGACAAGGTGGGGCTTGGCTATCTCACCGGCAGGATCAAGGAAGAGGCGCCATGGGACCAGACGCTGTCGGGCGGCGAAAAGCAACGCCTTGCCTTCGCGCGCCTGCTGCTGCATCGCCCCGATATCGTGGTGCTGGATGAAGCGACTTCGGCGCTCGACGAGAAGAGCCAGGACACAATGATGTTGACGGTGATCCGCGAACTGCCTGACGTCACCATCATCAGCGTGGCGCATCGTGCGGAGCTCGAAGCCTTCCACAGCCGCAAGATCACCCTGGAGCGGCGCGAGGGCGGCGCCAAGCTCGTCAGTGATGTCGACCTCATCCCGCGCAAGCGCAAACGCAGCCTGCTGAACCGCGCTTTGTGGGGTTCCGGCACTCGGGTGAAAAAGCCGCGCAGGTAAGAGGCGGCGCTGCCGGAACCGGGAACGGATGTCCAGTCGGAGCGCCTGGGCCGAGGTAATTAGCCGGCTTCTGATTAGCCGTAGAGACCCTTGTAGGTCTCGCGCAACAGGTTCTTCTGCACCTTGCCCATGGTGTTGCGCGGGAGTTCGTCGACGAAGATCACCTGCTTCGGATGCTTGTATTTGGCCAACTGGCCGGCAATGGCGCCAACGATCTCGGCCCCGGTGATCTGCGATGCCGGCGCACGCACCACGACAGCGGTGACGCCTTCGCCGAAATCGGGATGGGCAATTCCGATGACGGCACTTTCCGAGACTCCGGCAAGCGCGTCGATCTCGCTCTCGATCTCCTTGGGATAGATGTTGTAGCCGCCGGAGATAATGAGATCCTTGCCGCGGCCGACGATGTGGACGTAGCCGTCCGCGTCGATGATGCCGAGGTCGCCGGTGATGAAGAAGCCGTCCTTGCGAAACTCCGCCTTGGTTTTTTCCGGCATGCGCCAATAGCCGGAAAAGACATTCGGACCTTTGACCTCGATCATGCCGACTTCACCCTGGCCAAGCGCATCGCCGCTGTCAGGGTCGGCGATGCGCAGCGAAACGCCGGGCAGCGGGAAGCCGACCGTGCCGGCGCGACGCTCCCCCTCATAGGGGTTCGACGTGTTCATGTTGGTCTCGGTCATACCGTAGCGCTCGAGAATGTCGTGGCCGGTGCGCTCGCGCCAGGCCTTGTGCGTTTCGGCGAGCAGCGGCGCCGAGCCGGAAACGAACAGGCGGATGTTCTTCGCCGCCTGGGCATCCAGCCCGTCCTGCTGCAGGAGCCTGGTATAGAAGGTCGGCACCCCCATCAGCACTGTCGCGCGGGGCAAGAGCGAGACGATGCGGCCGGCGTCGAATTTCTGCTCGAACAGCATCGAGGCGCCGGCCATCAGGGTGACGTTGGTGGCGACGAACAGGCCATGCGTGTGGAAGATCGGCAGGGCATGGATCAGCACGTCATCCCCGGTGAAACGCCATTGCTCGACCAGCACGCGCGCATTGGAGGCCAGGTTTTCGTGGCTGAGCATGGCGCCCTTGGAGCGTCCGGTGGTGCCCGATGTGTAAAGGATTGCGGCCAGATCGTCCGGCCCGCGCGCCACGGCGTCGAAATCCGTGGGCTGTTGTGCCGCCAGTTCGGTCAGCGAGCCCTCACCATTGCTGCCAAGCGTGAAGGTGGCAGCACCCGACGCCTGCGCCAACGGCGCGATAGCGCCGGCGCGGGCCGGGTCGCAGACGACCAGCCGCGGCTCGGCATCACCGAAGAAATAGCCGAGTTCGGCCAGCGTGTAGGCGGTGTTGAGAGGCAGGAAGACCGCGCCGGCGCGCAGGCAGGCGAGGTAAAGGAAAATGCATTCAGGGCTTTTTTCGACCTGCACGGCAACGCGGTCGCCCGGCTCGACGCCGAAATGCCTCAGCGCATGTGCCAGCTGTGCCGATTGCGCCAGCATGTCGCCATAGGCGATCGCGCGTCCGTCATCGGTCGCGATCAGGATGCGCTCGGAGGCTGAAATCCGGCTGCGGAACGCGTCGAACAGGTGATTGGTCATGCGCATTCCCTAGAGATGATGCCGAAAAGTGTGAAGCGGTTTTCGGAGGACATCATGCTCTATCCCTTTGATTTAGAGCCGGATGGCTTTGGAACAAAGGAAACGATTTCGCCTCCGTCCGGCAAAAACGTGAAATCGGGTTTGCCGCCGATCAGATGAAGGCAAGCGGACTTGGATAACGGGCGATTTTGGATAGCGGGCGGATTTTGGATAGCGGACCGGAAGCGCTTCTATCTGCGGCTGCGCAGCGCCTTGGTGGCGCTCACGCGTGGATCGCCGCTGTCGTTGAAGCGCTCCATGCACATGGCTGCCGTCAGACGGTAGTGGTTGAGGAGGGCTTCAACGGCGCCGTCGGCATCGCCATCCACCGTGCGCTCCGCAATCAGCCGATGTTCACTGATTTCGTCGCGCTCGCTGCCGTCCTGGGAGATCAGCCGGTAACGGGAGGCCTGATCCGAAAGCTGGTCGCAAAAGCCGGTCAGCCAATGCGAGCGGCAGCCTGCGATCAGTGCCCGATGGAAGGCGCGGTGCAGCTTTTCCCATTCCGGATTGTTCGAGGACGGATCCTCCGGCAAGCGGCGCGGGGCACGCGCCAGGCGATGCAAGGCCAGCACGAGCTGCTCTTCCCATTCGCCGGTGCGGTTGGCAATGGATTCACGCAGCGCCCGCTCTTCCAGCCAGCAGCGGGTGCGCGTCAATTCCTCGAGTTCCGGGGCACTGACCGGCATGATGAAGAAACCGCGCTGGTCGTGGCGGCCGAGCAGGCCTTCCGAAGCAAGTCGGTTGAGGGCCTCGCGAACCGGTGAGGCGCCGGCGCCGTAACGGGAAACCACCCATTCGACACGAAGCTTGCTTTCACTTTCAAACACGCCGCGCAGGAGATCGTCGCGAAGCTGTTGATAGACCGTACTAGCGAGTGTGCTCTTGGGTCCCGCGCCTTCGCTCACATCGGCAGATCCGTAGGTCAATATGACTCCTGTAGCTCTCCCATGCTCCGCTAGCCCGTTCGCGAAGCAAACGATTTCCCCTGTAAATTTACTGTAACTCCTAAGGCATCCGCCCCTCAAGCGAAAGATCACGATATTCGACTTAAAGAGGAAGGTTGACCGCATCTTATCCGCCGGAAGTAACTAAAATCGTGAAAAACTTGTTCTTCTGAAGAAAGTTTGTCTGCCAGCATGGCAGGTGCCCTCGAGAAACAGCTTCGAGATCCCGAATACGGATAATTTTTTCTTAACGCGCGTCATGCCGCCGGATTGACCTCTCCCCGCATGCAGATCCCTTCGGCAGTTATCCACTAGATTTATGGGCCAAAACTAGTGCCGGATGCCGCGATCCTGTCGCTTGCCGCGATGCCCTTGCGGCTGCCACCCGTTGACGGCTTTTTGGGAGATCGAAGGATCAGGCAGGGAGATCAGGCCGAGGAGAACCGACCAGCCGGGAACTTGCCCTGGAACTGATGTCAGCCGGCAGCCCGGTCGGCCGCGGTTCGGATGGCTTCTATATTGGCCCGGTAGGCTTCGACGCTGCCGCCCTTGAAGATGGCGGCGCCCGCCACCAGCACATCGGCACCGGCTGATGTGACCAGGTGGGCGGTTTCCGGCGACACGCCGCCGTCGATCTCGATGCGAATCGGCCGGTTGCCGATCAGCGCTTTCACCCGCTTGACCTTGTCGACCATGGCCGGGATGAAGGCCTGGCCGCCAAAGCCCGGATTGACGGTCATGATCAGGATCAGGTCAAGCCGGTCGAGCACATATTCGATCGCACTTTCCGGCGTCGCCGGATTGAGCGATACGCCAGCCTTCTTGCCGAGATCCTTGATGGTCTGAAGCGAGCGGTCGAGATGCGGTCCGGCCTCGGCATGCACGGTCATGCCGTCGCAGCCGGCATCGGCAAAGGCGGCCAGATAAGGATCGGCCGGCGCAATCATCAAATGGCAGTCGAAAAAGGCCTTGGTGCGGTTGCGGATGGCCTTGATCACCGGCGGGCCGAAGGTGATGTTGGGCACGAAATGCCCGTCCATCACGTCGAGATGAATCCAGTCGGCGCCGGCCGCCGCCACCGCCTCGACCTCGTCGCCGAGCTTCGAGAAATCCGACGCCAGCACCGATGGCGCGATCAGGGTCTTCCTGCTCATGATGCGGCCCCTTTGGGCGCCCTGTTTGCGGGCGCGGCCTTGACGACTGCTAGAGCAATTCCAGGAAAAGTGGGAACGGCTTTCCGTCCGGAATTGCGTGAAAACAAAGAGATAGAGCGGTTCGGCGTTTCCACGAAACGATGAACTGCTCTAGACCATGATCCCGGAAAGGGAAAGTCGGTATTTGCTGCGCCCGGCAGCGGGTTCGGCGAATACCTGGCCGCCCGATCGCCGCAGCGCGCCCAAGGAAAACCCCGCCGGATCGCTCCGACGGGGCTCTGAATTTTGACTCGTATCCAGATCCTATGGCTTGAAGTTGGCCGCCGGATCCCTTTGCGGCTGTACCTGCGTCTGCGGCGTGCGCTTCGGTATGAACTGCTGAAGGACACCTGGATTGAGCAACAGGGTCGGATCGAGCGACGGCTGCTGCCGGATCGCCCTGCAGTTCGGGAACCGACCAACCGTGCCTTCGGGGCAGCGCCGCTTGATGATCGGCACGCACTGGCCGCCGACCATCTGCGAGCCCGGGGCGCAGTCTCCCACCTGCGGCCTCGGCTTGCGGCATGCGCCGTCGATCACCTGGGTGCCGCGCGGGCAAACACACTCGCCGCGCTTGTTGTGCACCTGGCCGCGTATGTCGCACTGTTCCAGCACAGGCTTCTTCTGCCGGCAGGCATTGCCTTGCACCTCGGTACCCCGCGGGCAGACACAATTGCCGTTGGCGTCGTGGACCTGGCCGCGGATCGAGCACTGCTCGGGCTTCGGCCGGATCGGCCGGCAGACCTTGCCCCTGACTTCTGTGCCGTCCGGGCAGACGCAATCGCCATTGGCGTTTTGGATCTGACCACGGATCGAGCATTGTTCAGGCTTTGGCCGGATCGGCCGGCAGGCTCCATTGCGCACCTCTGTCCCACGCGGGCAGACACAATCGCCATCGGCATCATGAACCTGGCCGCGTATGCCGCACTCCTCGGGCTTCTGCTTGTCGCGCACGCAGGCATTTGCCTGTCGGTCGAGATGCGTACCTTCCGGGCAGTAGCAGCCATTGCCGTCCGACGTCGGGACCGAACCGGGGATGGCGCAGCCAGGCTTGTCGGTCTTGACGCAAGCGCCGTTCTCAAGCTCGGTTCCGCGCGGGCAGACACAGCGTCCATCCTCGGTGCGAATCTGGCCCTTGAGCAGCACGCAGGGCCTCGGATCCTTCGGCTGGATGATGACGCCGCCGTCGGGCGAGCACTGGCCGTTGCGGAACGTCGTGCCTTCCGGACACACGCACCGGCCGGCATCGTTCATGACGAAGCCTGGCGAGCATTCCTTCTTCACCTCGCGCTTGATGGTGAACGGATGGCAGGCATAGGCCTTGCCGCGATCGCCCTGGACGTTGGTCAGGTCGCCGGGCAGTACGTCGCCGCCGCCTTGCACCCTGGTGTCGGGAGACAAGACGCCGACGCAGTTCTGGCCGCTGACGTTGCCCCGCAGATTGACCAGGGGAGCGTCGGGAAGGACCACGGTGACCTTGTGCACATGGCTTTCCCCGGCGCCGAGCGTCAGGTTGGCAATGCAGGTCAACGGCAAGGTCGTCGGTTCGGGCGAGCAGCCAAAGGGCGGTTCGATCGAGGTGATCGCGACGCCTTGCAGCCGCCCCAGCCCGTCCACCCCGATCGCATCGCCGATGCGGACCGGACCGGAGAAGGCGGTCTGGCCATCATTGGTGATGGTGATCTCGAACGAGCAGGGTTGCCCCGGCTGGCACTCGGCATCGCCGGTCTTCTTGACGCTGATGGTGGACGTGCCGCCGCCCTTGGCGCAGGCCTGGCCGATCGGGTAGACGACGTCGTCTCCAGGGGCCGGGCCGTATGAGCCGCGTGCGCAGTTCTCGAACGCGCCATTGGCCAAGACCGTCACGTCGAAGTGCCTGGAGGTCCCGGGCGTCATCGCGGCGCCGGGTATCTGGCATGACAGCGCATTGGCCGGAACCGCTCCGCAGGCCCATTCCGCACCGTCGGGTGTGACGGTCTGGATCTGGACCGGCGCGCCACCCGATATCAGCGTGGCAGCATCGTTGACCCGCACCGGACCGGTGGGGGCAGAGGTGCCAAGGCTGATGACGGTGATGCGGCAGGAAACCACCGCCGCACCGGCGAGCGAGCCATTGCAGACCTTGGTGATGCGTAGGGTCGGCTTGCCGCCATTGGGATGACGGAAGCGTTCCTTGGCGCAGGCCTTGTTGTTGGTGAGGTCGACCTCACCGGGGACGGGCTTCAGCGCCGCGCAGTTCTCGACCGAATCCGACTGGTAGCCGGCCGGCATGACCGCCTTGACGACGATCGGCGTCGAGGCGCCCGGCATCAGCACGATGCCTGCATTGTCGCAGCGGAACTGGCCGGGACCGTTCGGTCCGCATGTCCAGGGCGGAGACGGGCCGAAGGTCGAAGAGGCCGGCGCGCCGCCCGGGTAATTGTCGATAACCGTCAGCGGCCCATTATAGGGGACGCTGCCATTGTTGATGATGTCGATCACGAAGTAGCAGATGCCGTCGGGCGTGCAGACCGGGATGCGGGCACGCTTCTTCAGGATCAGGTCGACCTTCTTGTCGACCGGGGGCCAGCAATCGCGGTCGCGGTCGCCACGCCGGCAGATCGGGATCGAGGCACAGCCGCGATCGTTCTGCTGGCTGCCGAACAGCGGCTTGCCGCTGGCGCCGTAGTTATAGGTGGCGCAGTTGCGCAGTGCGCTGCCTTGCCAGCCGCCCGCCGGCTTGAAGCCAAGCTTGAGGTCGACGGAAGCGCCCGGACTGAGCGTAGTCACCGGATAGGTGCACGTCATCGGGGTCACGCCGGGCACGCAGACCCAGGGCGGATTAGGCCCCGAATCCAGCGTCGAGCCGGCCGGCAGCGTCACCTCGTCGAGCACGATCTTGCCGTGATACGGCCCGTCGCCGACATTGGTGACCCGGATGGTGAAGTCGCAGCCGCCGCCCATCGTGCAACGCGTCACATCGGCGCGTTTCTCGACCTTGAGGTCCGGTTCCTTGTCCTTGGGCGGACATCTCAGGTCACGCGGGATGATGATGTCGATGGTCTGCGTGCAGCACAGGCCCCAACCCTCCTTCGGGCCGGCATAAGTCTCGATGCCGGTGACGATGAGGTGGATGACGTCGCCGGGCGATGCGCCGACGATCTTCCAGTTCAGCACACCGCCGCCCGCCGGCACCAATTGCGTGTCGGGGATGATGATGATGCCTGGGGTCGTCGTCGATACCTGCACCCATTTGCCGCCCATCTCCGGGCCGACAGGCATGTGGTAGATGAACGCGCCGCCGCCTTGCACGCAATCGACCGTGCCGCGCTCCACCTTGAAACATTCCCGGTCGGGAGGCGGAGGCCGCTTGTCACAGTTGGTGAGGTCGATCTTGATCGAGGTCTTGGCCCCGGTCTTGTAGTAGCCGTCGTCGGGCTTGCCCGGATCCTGCGACGGGATGATGGCCCCCGTGCCGACGCCCGGCGTCACCTTGATCATGCCCTGGTTGTCGACGATGGTCGGCGAAGGAAACGCCGCATGGTCGATCTTGGCGGTGATCTTGAAATTGATGACGCGTTCATTGCCAGCCCCAGCGCCGTCGAGATCGGTGGCGGAAATCCGGAAATCGGAAACCATTGCCGTATCGTTCGGATTAGCCGAGGTGCTGATTGTCGCACCCGGCAGCGGTCCGCCAGACGCATCCGTGCCGTCGCCGGACACGTTGACGTTGACGATCGCAAGACCGTGCGGAAGCTGATCCTTGAAGTCGAGTTGGAGTTTCTTCAGCCTGGCCGAAAAGCTTGGGTCGGCAAAGCCTTGCGGGTCGCCGCGCAGGCCAAAGCTCAGAGAGTAGACGACGTAGTCGCAGCTCCTCTGTGTGCCTGTTTTGGTGAAGAACGGCACGATCCGTTCCGGCCTCGGATTGACGATTTTTGAATTGTCGAGGTCGAGCCGCAGTTCCGGAGTGATCGGGACTGCATCTTCGGCGTGGCTTGCCACAGGGGTGAACATGGCGACCGCGATACCGGCCGCCATCAGCCAGCGCGCGCCGCGCCTGGCATATGACAGGGGTTTCATGATGGTCTCCATGACGGTTGGCTGCTTGCCGGTGGATTGACTGCTCTTCGCGGTCGGGGAAAGTGCGAGATTTTTCATCTTTCCCTCCTCAACGTTCGCAGCTGACGGCTGGGGTTCTGAGCGGCAGAGTCATCTTGCAGCAAGGGTAGTAGCCACCCTTGTCCTTGTCGGACTGCCTGTAGAAGCAAAGTCCAACATCGACTCTGTCGCCCGGAGAATGGCCGGTGATGTCGACCGTGTAAGGCTTGCCGTGAGCATGCGACTGGGGTGATGTCACCCCGACGCCTGGTGTCATGGACTGGACTTTGATCGAATCGCCGCCAAAGCCGGCATGGTCATGGAGATAGAGGTCGGCCTGGAGGCCGCGAGGCGTGCAGTAGAACTGAACATCCTCGACATCGATGCACGGAGGCAGATCGCCGGGCGGTGGGAAGCCCGGCGGATAGAACGGCGGCAGATAACCGCCTGGGATCTCTTCATAATAGCCGGCACGGCCGTCGCAGGGGTGCCAGACCTCGACGTCGCCGACATGGCCTTCCACTTCTGGGTCTTCGAAATAGCCGTCGAAGTCGACGAACCACGAGCCGAAAGGCGGCACGTTGGCAGGCTTGACCAACGGCGTCGGCGTGATCTGCACGCCGTGCACGGCAAGCGGCCCGCCGGCGGCGAGCTGGTCGGCAAGTGTCGGGTTGTCGCGCAGCTTGTCGCCGGTGTTGACCAGCGTGTCGGTGCACACGCCGGTGTCGAGATTGCCGTCGGCGTCATAGCCATATTGCAGGTCGAGCCCACCGGCCGACTGCCGGTTGCCTTGCGGGAAGCCGACCGCATATTCCTGCGGCTCTTCCACCCAGACCGATTCCGTCGCCGGATCGTCCGGGTTTTCGCGCCAGTAGCGGATGACCTCGCCCTTGCCGGAATCGGCGAACTGGCTGTAATCGTAGCGATTCTCGACCGGGCCGCGCTGCGCCAGATACATGAAGCCCTGGTTGTCGAAGGCGATGTCGGTGACGGCGTAGTCCTTGTCGGCCTTGACCGTCAGCTCCCAGCGCGGATCACCGGCAAAGCTGCCATCGCGGGCAATGCCAACCGACCAGATCTCGGCCTTTTCGCCGACCGAATAATAGAGCCGGCCGCCATGATAGGCGACGGACCAGACGCGGCGTTCGTCCTGCGTGTAGCCCCATGTGTCGGGGTCTTCCGAGTCGAAGGCAGCACCCTGTATGTCCATCACCGCACCGTCATCGGCGACGGGAGCCAGCCCATGCGCCGGCCGCCCGGCAACGCCGTGATCGAATGTGTCGATCAGCGTGCCGTTGGCGTCGAGGCGGTGGATGAAGCCCGTGTCGAGGTCGCTGGCGAAGAACTCGCGGTGATTGCTGTCGAAGCTGATGTCGCCGATGCCGGAACCGCTGTTGGTGTCAATGTCGGCGAATTTGGAGACCGCGCCGGTGATGCCGTCGATCTTCCAGATCGTGCCCGGACCGCCACCGCTTTCGGTGCCGAACTGGCCGTCCATGAAGACGGCGCCTGCGGTTCCGCGGCGCTGTCGCTCGAGCCGACCGTCGGCATCTTCGTCCGGGGTGACGATACGGATGCCGTGCAGCGAGGTCGCGCCGGCATAGAGGTTGGGGACGCCCGTGGGAACGCCGTCGCGCACACCGTCATCATAGGTAATGGCGAACACCTGGCCGATCTGTTCGGCCGTCACCTCGAAAGGCGGCGGCGTGTAGACGAGCTGGCCGGAAGCCGGTCCGCCGAGCGCCGAAACGTCGAAGACGCGCAAGGTGGCGCGCGTCGTGTCGATGAAGGTTTCGTCGACCGGGTCGACGCCGGGCGGCAGCCCCCCCCTTTCGGAATCGGCAGAGTCGAAATTGGGAATGACGGTGCCGGAAAATCCGGTGACCGCCATCGAGCCGGGATAGATGATCTGGGTTTCCTGCGCTTGGGCGGCTGTGTCCAACCAGAGCGTGGCGCTCAGCGCCAGGGCAAGCAAACCGCCGGCCAGATGGAGCGAACGGCGCAAACCGCCGCTTGGAGACGACATGGACGCGCCGCGATCGCAGGACATAAAACTCCCCCCGAAGTTTTCGGGAGGAACATCCGGTCCGGCCGCGCGAAACAGGGCAAGGCGCGGCGTTCCGGCACGTTCGTCCCTGATCGAATTGTCTGCTTTCCTCATCTTCACGATACGCCTGCTCCTGCGCAGGGTCAACGGAATCAGCCGAAAGCCCAGCGCATCGACTCCATCCCGAAGGCGGTGGTCGCGCTGAGCTTGCGTTGGTCCCGGAGACCGTGGAGCCTCTGGGGTCCTGGTCATGGGGGCATCCTTTCCGGCCCGCACCATGCGGCGCCTGGTCGTCAGTCGCAGGCTGGAGCGGAAAGGTTCATGCAAAACGGCGGCCGGGTCTGTCCGCCATTTCACAGAGGCGCGGCCAATTCCTTGTGTCAACTCAAGGTGGAAAACAGTCTTGGCGCGCGAAAGACCGGCCGGCTTACTTACCGTCAGTGCCGGCTTCTGCTAGCGTCTTCCCAACCCTGGGGGGATCATGACACGCAGGCACTTCGTTCTCTTGCTGGCGGCGCTTTTTCCATGTGCGTTGCCGGTCCATCAATCCGTAGCCAAGACCTTGGTCTACTGCACCGAGGTTAGCCCCGATACGTTCGATCCCGCACTCGCCTCCGGATCCCGCGACGCCTCGGCCACCGCTCTCTACAACCGCATGGTCGAGTTCGAGCCCGGCACCACCAAGGTGCGCCCCGGCCTTGCCGAAAGCTGGGAGATTTCCGACGACGGCCTCACCTACACATTCCACCTGCGGCACGGCGTGAAGTTCCACAGCGTCGAGGGTTTTGCGCCGAGCCGCGACTTCAACGCCGATGATGTGCTGTTTACCTTCGACCGGCAGGCCAACGCGCAGAACCCGTTCAACAATTACGCCAAACGCCAGTACATTTACTTCGACGGCATCGGCATGCCGGATCTTGTCGCCGGTTGGCGCAAGCTTGACGACCATACTATGGTGATGAAGCTGAAGGCGCCGCATTCGCCGATGCTTGCCGACCTGGCGATGGATTTCGCTTCGCTCGTTTCCAAGGAATATGCCGACAAGCTCGTCGCAGAGAAGCGGCTTCTCGACTTGGCGCTGAAGCCGGTCGGGACGGGTCCGTTCCAGCTTGTCGACTACCAGCAGGATGCAGTCATCCGCTACAAGGCCAATCCGGACTACTGGCGCGGCAAGCCGAAGATCGACGATCTCGTCTTCGCCATTGCCACCGATGCCAGCATTCGCATGGAAAAGCTGCGCGCCGGCGAATGCGATCTCATGCCCTATCCAAATCCGGCCGACCTGGAGGCGATCAAGGCGACGCCCGGAATCAAGGTCATGCGGCAGGAGGGCCTCAATACGGGATACCTCGCCTTCAACACCTTGCAGAAGCCCTTCGACGATCCAAGGGTGAGGAAGGCGATCGCCATTGCCATCGACACGCAGGCGCTGGTCGACGTCGTATTCCGCGGCACCGGCGAAGTCGCACGCAATCCGCTGCCGCCAACCTCCTGGGCCTATGACAAGACGAGCCCCGATCATGTCTTCGACCCCGCTGCCGCCAGGCAGGGGCTCGCCGATGCCGGCGTAAAAGACCTGCACATGAAGATCTGGGCGATGCCGGTGCAGCGTCCGTATAACCCGAATGCGCAGCGTATGGCCGAAATGATCCAGTCCGACCTGGCAAAGATCGGTGTCACCGTGGAAGTCGTGACGTATGAGTGGACTGAATACCTTGCCCGGTCGAAGTCACGCGACCGCGACGGCGCCATGCTGTTCGGCTTCACCGGCGACAATGGCGACCCCGACAACTTCCTGTCGGTGCCGCTTGGCTGTGCCGGCGTCGGCACCACCAATCGTGCCAACTGGTGTTTTCCGGCCTTCGACGATCTGCTCAAGCAGGCAGCCGGGATCGTCGATCCCGCTGCCCGCGCAAAACTCTATTCGCAGGCGCAAACGATCTTCAGGGAGCAGATGCCGTGGGTCGCTATCGCCCACTCCGTGGTCTCGATCCCGATGCGCGAACAGGTGACGGGCTATGTCATGGACCCCTTTGATCACCACGATTTCTCGGGCGTCGATATCAAGGAATAGCGTTCGGTGTCTGCCGCAGATCTCGATGTCTATGTAGAGAGCCTGCGCAATTTCCGACTGGTGCGGAGCTATTGCATCGCGCAGTTACTGCCTTACCTGGAACAGGCTGGATTGAAAGTGCGCCTGCTCGACCGGCCGGCCGGCCGAGATCGGGCGCCGGTGGCCTTTCTGCATGTCGACCTGACAATCGTGCCGCCAACGTACCGCGGTCTCGGCCACCTCTACGACCGCACCATCAATGGCCGCGCGCTGTCCATCCACCGGCACCTTTATTCGACACTGAAGCTGGAGGCCGGCGACAGCCACAAGGGGCCGGTTGTCGTCAAGACGGTCCTCAACTCCAGGGGCCGACCAGAGCAGCGCTGGTGGCAGCATCGCAACGGCCTGACCAGGAGCGCGCATGCCATCCGCAAGCTCTTCGAACCCGGCTACAAGGACCGCCTGTGCCCGCCCTATAAGGTCTACCAGACGATCGGCGAGGTTCCGCGGGATGTATGGCGCAACAATCGCCTGATGGTGGAAAAGTTCGCTTTCGATACGCTCGACCTGCCCATCGTCAAGCACCGCTACATGTTCCTGCTCGGTGCCGAGGTCAACATGCGGCAGGTCTACGACGATGTGTTGTGCGCCGGCTCAAAAATCCTGAGCAATGAGGTGGGCGGCGCCGTGCCACCGGAAGTGCTGGCGGTGCGGCAGCGGCTCAACCTGGACTTCGGCGCCATCGACTATTTCATTGTCGATGGCAAAGGCGTTGTCGTGGATGCCAACAAGACCGTCGGCTCAAACCCTGAATGGCTGAAGAAAAACCGCTTTCGTCGGGAATTCAACGATCGCATGGCTGAGGAACTGATCGCCTTTGTCCGCGGTTGAGCCGGATCACCAGATCCAGTCGCCCTTGCCCAGCACCGACACCGCTTCGACGATACGGTTGAAGCTGGCGCGGGCCCGGCCGACCGTGTGCCTGGCCCGGAGATAGCCATGCACCAGCCCCGGCTCCTCGGACCAGCTGGCGTGTCCGCCTGCGGTAAGGATGCGGTCGCGGTAGGCCTCGCCGTCGGACGACAGCGGGTCGCATTGCGCGGTGATCAGCACGGTTGGCGGCAGTTTGGTGAAATCGGTGTCGGCGAGCGGCGACAAGGTGATGTCACCAGTACCGTCAGCGCCGCCGGTGCGGATGTGCTTGTAGAATTCGAGATCGCGCATGGTCAACATCGGTGCTTCGGCGTGCGCGACATACGAGCCCTTCGAACGGTCGCCGCCGAGGCCCGGATAGATCAGCACCTGGCCGATCGGCTTTTTGGCATGGCCACGCGTTGCGTGAGCAACAGCCGCGCAGAGATTGCCGCCGGCGCTGTCGCCGCACAGCAGAATAGGGCGGTCGTAGGTTTTGGCTGCCCATTCGAAGGCACGTAAAGCATCGTCGAAAGCGGCCGGGTGCAAATGCTCCGGCGCCAGCCGGTAATCGATGGAACCCACCTCGTAACCGGTGCGGGCGCAGAGCTCGGCGCAGACATCGTCATGGCTGTCTAGGCCGCCGAGGATGAAACCCCCGCCATGGATGTAGAGCACCATCGCCGCCGTGTTCGGGGTAGCGCTGCGATAGATGCGGATCGGGATGTCGTGTGATCGGTTGGCAATGAAAGTCGTTTCCGCCGTCACACCATTGGGATAGCCGGCAAAGAACTCGCGGCACATCCGGTCATAAATCGCACGCTGCTGGGCGATGGTGTAGTCGATCGTATCGGGCGGGTAATAGGAATTGGTCCGCTCGATGAAGGCCCAGGTCTCGGCATCGATGAGGGTTTTGTAGTCGGTCATGCAGCTCCTTTACCTCCCCCTTGATGGGGGAGGTCGCCGCGAAGCGGCGGGNGGGGGGGGGGGTTGGTGGCGCATCACCCCACCCCGGACCTTCGGTCCGACCCTCCCCATCGAGGGGAGGGTAAAGAGGCTACTTCCCCTTCCACACCGGGTCGCGCTTCTCCGCAAACGCCCGGAACCCTTCCATACCGTCCTCGGAGCCATAAAGCGCATCGACCGTCGCCAGTTGCCGGCGCGTGACGCGGTTCATGGCATCCTGGAAGGTCAGCGCCTCGGCCACCCGCGCCGTCTCCTTGATCGCGGCAAACACCAGCGGCGGGCCGCTGGCCAGTAGCCTTGCGACCTCCCAGACGCGGTCTTCAAGCTTTTCCTTGGGCAACACTTCGTTGACCAGGCCCCAGCGATGCGCTTCCGCTACATCCATCCAGCGGCCGGTGAGCAGCAAGTCCATGGCGACATGATAGGGAATGCGCTTCGGCAGTTTGATCGTCGCGGCGTCCGCTAGCGTGCCGGCGCGGATTTCGGGCAGTGCGAAGGAGGAGTGGTCGGAGGCGAAAATGAGGTCGCAGGACAGCGCCAACTCGAAGCCGCCGCCGACCGCCATGCCGTTGACGCAGGCGATGACCGGCTTGTTCATGTCGCGCAGCTCCTGCAGGCCGGCAAAGCCGCCGACGCCATAGTCGCCGTCGACCGCGTCGCCACCGGCGGCTGCCTTCAAATCCCAGCCGGCGCAGAAGAACTTGTCGCCGGCGGTCTTGACGATGGCGACGCGCAGTTCCGGGTCGTCGCGGAACGCCTTGAAGGTCTCGCCCATCAGCCGCGAGGTCTTGAGGTCGATGGCGTTGGCCTTGGGCCGGTCGAGCGTGACCTCGAGGATGGTGCCCTCGCGGCGGGTGGAAATGACGTCAGACATTCTTCTTCTCTCCCAGCACCAGCAGCGCGTCGGCGATCCAGGCGCCCTTGCCCTCGGCGCAGACGATCAGCGGGTTGATGTCGAGTTCCTCGATCTCTCCGGCATTCGTCTGCACGAAGCCGGCAATGCCCGCGATGGCGTCGATGGCCGCGGCGACATCGGCCTTCGGCCGGCCGCGATAGCCCTCAAGCAGAGGGAACAGTTTCAGGCCGCGTAGCGCCGCCTCGATATCGTCGCGCGTTGCCGGCAGCATCAAGGTCACGCTGTCGCGCAACAGCTCGACCAGCACGCCGCCAGTTCCCAGCGTCATGACGGCGCCGAACATCGGGTCGCGGGTAAAGCCGACAATCAGTTCGGCAACGCCGTCGCGCACCATGCGCTCGACATAGAGCCCGGTGCCGAGCGGCAAGAGATCGTGCGCCGCGGTGCTGACGGATTCGGCGTCCTTGAGGTTAAGCCTGACAGCGCCGACTTCCGACTTGTGGGTGACGCCAAGCGCCTTCAACGCCACCGGGAAGCCGAGCGCCATCGACGAAATCACCGCTTCGACGGCATTGGCGGCGCGTTCGGCCTTCGGCACCGGCAAGCCGGCCTCGATCAGCCGCGCCTTGGCTTCGGCCTCGTCAGGGGTGACATGATCGCCGCCGGCAGCACCTGCAGCCGACGTGTCGATCGGCTGCGCCTGCGGCTCGGCCCAGGCCCAGCCGATGAAGGCCGCCGCGCCTGCGGCATCAATGGCCTCGGAAATGCCGAACAACGGCACCATGCCGCGCGCCATCAGCTCGGCGGTGTATTCCTCCGGCAGGTTCTCCGGCAGCGACGAGACAATCGCGCCATGCGCCTTGTTGGTCTTCAGCGCCGCCTCGAAGGCGCGCAGCGTCGCCCACCAGTCGGTGACCGAGCAGCGGTCGGGGCGCGGGAAATCGAGCACCAGCATGTTGAGGTCGAAACCGCCCGACACCATGGCGGTGAAGGTGGCGGTCATCGCCGGTTCATTGTTCCAGATGAAGGTGTGATAGTCCAACGGGTTGGCGACCGCGACCAGCGGCCCGAGCGTCGATTTGACATGGGCGCGGTGTTTGCTGGTGAGCTCCGGGAAATTGACCCAGCGGCCTTCGGCGCTGTCGGCCATGACAGAGGCTTCGCCGCCCGAGCAACTCATCGATGACAGTCTATAGCCGGGCAGTGGTCCTGTGACGTGCAGAAGCTTCAGCGCCTCGATAAAGGCGGGGATGGAATCGACGCGCGCAATGCCGAGCCGCCGCAGGAAAGCGCCCGAAGCGGCATCCGAACCGGCGAGCGAAGCTGTGTGCGAGACGGTCGCCTGCCTGGCCTGTTCGGACCGGCCGACCTTCATGGCGATGATCGGCTTCTTCAGTTCGCGCGCCCGCGCCGCCAGCTTCTCGAAGCCGGCTACCGAATCGAAGGCTTCGATGTGCAGGCCGAGCGAGGTGACGCGCTCGTCCTCGATCAGGCCGAGCGCCATTTCGGAGAGGCCGGTCTGCGCCTGGTTGCCGGCGGTCATCAGGAAGGCGATCGGCAGGCCGCGCTTCTGCATCGTCATGTTGATGGCGATGTTGGAGGACTGGGTGATGATGGCGACGCCCTTGGCGCCTTCGGGCAGCCTGATGCCGCCATGCTGGTCGGGCCATAGCAGCGCGCCATCGGCATAGTTGATCAGGCCGTAGCAGTTCGGCCCGATGATCGGCATCTGGCCCGCGGCAGCCACCAGTTCGGCCTGCAGCCGCTCGCCGTCATCGTCATAGGCCTCGGTCTCAAGAAAGCCCGCGGCAAAACAGACGGCGCCGCCGGCGCCACGCTTGGCCAGCGCCTTGATCACCTCGATGGTGAGATGCCGGTTTACGCCGACAAAGGCGGCGTCGGGCGCCCCGGGCAATTCGGCGACCGAGCGATAGGCCTTGCGGCCGGCGACCTCGTCCTTGTTCGGATGCACCGGCCAGATTTCGCCGACAAAGCCCATCTTGATCGATTGGGCGACGACGGCGGCGGCCTGGGCCCCGCCGAACACCGCGATGGATTTTGGGCGCAACAGACGCTCAAGCTTGTGCATGGGTTATGCCCCGAACGGGCGCAGCAGCGCCCGCGAAATGATGTGGCGCTGGATTTCCGACGTCCCTTCCCAGATGCGCTCGACACGGGCGTCGCGCCAGATTCGCTCCAGCGGCAGGTCATCCATCAGCCCCATGCCGCCATGGATCTGGATTGCTTCGTCGGCAACAAAGGCGAGCATTTCGGTAGCCTTCAGCTTCGCCATGGCCATGTCCTGATCGGTGACGGTGCCCTGATCGTACTTCCAGCCGGCTTCGAACACCATCAGGTCCGCCGCCTTCAGTTCCGTCGCCATGTCGGCGAGCTTGAACGACACGCCCTGGAACTTGCCGATCTGCTGGCCGAACTGCTGGCGTTGCGCCGAGTATTCGATGGCGTGGCCGAGTGCCCGCTCGGCGCGGCCGAGACAGGTGGCGCCGACCTGCAGGCGCGTGGCGCCGAGCCAGGAATTGGCGACGTCGAAGCCCTTGTGGACCTCACCCAGCACCTGGCTTGCCGGCAGGCGGCAATCGTCGAATTCGAGGATGGCGTTGGTGTAGCCGCGATGCGAGACGTTGCGGTAGCCGTCGCGCACGGTGAACCCCTTGGTGCCCTTGTCGACGAAGAAGGCGGTGATCTTCTTGCGCTTGCCGCGCGGCGTTTCTTCCTCGCCCGAAGCCATGAAACTAATTGCGAAATCGGCAAGATCGGCGTGGCTGATGAAATGCTTGGTGCCATTGAGCACCCAGTCGTCGCCGTCCTGCACGGCTGACGCCTTCATGCCGCGCAAATCGGAGCCGGCGCCGGGCTCGGTCATCGCCAGGCAGTCCCACTTCTCGCCACGAATACACGGGAACAGGTATTTTTCGCGCTGCTCGGGTGTGCCGGCGAGCAGGATGTTGGAGGGGCGCGCGACGCAGGTCCAGTGCAGCGCATAGTTGGCGCGGCCGAGTTCCTTCTCGTAGAGCAACCAAGTCACCGTATCGAGGCCGGCGCCACCGACATCGGCCGGCATGTTGGCCGCATAGAGCCCGGCTTCGATTGCCTTGACCTTGATCTCCTCGATCAACTCGCGGCGCAGCACGCCGGTGCGCTCGACCTCGCGTTCATGCGGGTAAAGCTCATTCTCGACGAACGCGCGCGTCGTCTCGACAATGAGCTTCTGTTCCTCCGAAAGACCGAAATCCATGGTCCTCAGCCCTTCTTCTTTTTCTTCGGCTTTTCCGCCTTCTTCACCGGCTTCGATGCCTTGGCCTTTTCTGCGGCCCTGGATGCGGCCGGCTTCTTCGCCGCCAGCTTGGCCAACTGCTTGGTATAGTCCTTGTGCAAGGCGCCGGCGCCCCAGCCCTTGCCTTTGTTCTGTTTCGACAGAGCATCCATGATCGCGACCAGATTGTCGTCGCGGATCTTTTCCAGCTCACGGATCGACAGGCCATGCGCCTGGTCGTCCGACTGGGTGGCGATCAGATCGACCAGCTCGTCGTTGAACTCCGGCACGTCCATCAGCTTGGTCCACGGCCATTTCAGGCACGGCCCGAACTGCGCCATAAAGTGGCGCATGCCTGCCTCGCCGCCGGCGACGCGGTAGACCTGGAACATGCCCATCTGCGCCCAGCGCAGGCCGAAGCCATAGCGCATGATGTCGTCGAGTTCCTCGACCGTGCAGATGCCGTCCTTGATCAGCCACAGCGCCTCGCGCCAGGCCGCCTCCAGCAGGCGGTCGCCGACAAAGGCCTCGATCTCCTTGCGGATCACCACCGGCTTCATGCCGATCGAGGCATAGATTTCCTTGGCAACCTCGATCGCTTCGGGGAACGTCTGCTCGCCGCCGACGATCTCGACCAGCGGCAGCAGGTAGACCGGGTTGAAGGGATGTCCGACAACCAGACGCTCCGGATGCTTCTTCATCGCCACCTGCATGTCGGTCGGCTTGATGCCCGAGGTGGACGAGCCGACAATGGCGTTGGCCGGCGCGTAGAGATCGATCTCGGCCAGTACGCGGTGTTTGAGGTCGAGCCGCTCCGGCACGCTCTCCTGGATGAAATCGGCATCGGCCACCGCCTCGGCGATGGTCTTGGCAAAGGTCAGTCTGCCTTCCTTGGGCAGGCCGCCGGGAACCATCTGCCTGTAGGCGCGGCGCGCGCCCTTCATCACTTCCGAGACCTTGCGCGACGCTTCCAGGTCCGGATCGAAGATCGACACATCGATGCCGTTGAGCAGCAACCGCGCCACCCAACCGGCGCCGATGACACCGCCGCCAATGGCGGCTGCCTTGTTGATGATGCTCATGGTCAGGCTCCGGTTTTTGTCTTGGCGGTTTGAGGGTCGATGAGAGGCACGCGCTCGCCAACGCGGATCACGGAGGGGTCGTAGGCCTTGCGGGCGAAGACTTCGAGCACGAAGGGCCGGAAGAATTCGATCGGCAGCGTGTCGTAGTCCGGGTCGAAGCTCGACTGGTCCCAGCGTTCGCAAAACTGGTCGCAATCGTCGAAATAGGCATGGCCGGCGAAGCGGTCGCGAGCATGGCGGTTGCCGCCGAGATGATGCGCGTAATAGAGCCGCTGGAAGTCGCCATGCTTTTCCACCACCCAGGTGCATTGCTCGCGCACGAAAGGTTTCAGGATCGAGGCGGCGTATTCGTCGTGATTGTACGGTGCGTAGATGTCGCCGATGTCGTGCAGCAGCGCGCAGGCGATCCAGTCGGTGTCGGCGCCGTCGCGCCAGGCCCGCGTCGCCGCTTGCAGCGAATGGCCGAGCCTGGTGATCTTGTAGCCCGACAGGCCTTCGTCGAGTTGCACCAGTGCGTCGAGCAGCCGCTCGCCGGTCCTGGCGGCATAGTCGATCTCATGGGCGGTCAGGAACTCATAGTCTTGCCTGTCGCCATCCTTCATCGCAGTGAATTTGACGGTAGCCATGATCCGCTCCCGTCTTAAGCAGCCGCTGCGATCGGCGCCCGCTTGGTGAGGTTGAGCTTCCTGCGCACTTCCTCCGGCCCCAAAATCCTGGCGCCGAGATTGGTAACGATGCTGGCCGCGCGCTCGACGAGCTGCGCATTGGTGGCCAGCACGCCCTTGTCGAGCCAGAGATTGTCTTCGAGACCGACGCGGACATTGCCGCCGGCGAGCACTGCAGCGGCTGCATAGGCCATCTGGTTGCGGCCGATGGCGAAGGCCGACCAGTTCCAGGTCGACGGCACGTTGTTAACCATGGCCATGAAGGTGTTGAGGTCGTCCGGCGCCCCCCACGGCACACCCATGCAGAGCTGCACCAGCGCGTCGGGATTCAAGACCTTTTCTTCGACCAGCTGCTTGGCGAACCAGAGGTGGCCGGTATCGAAGGCTTCGATCTCCGGCTTGACGCCGAGCGCCGTCATCATGCCGCCCATTGCGCGCAGCATGCCGGGCGTGTTGGTCATGACATAATCGGCCTCGGCGAAGTTCATGGTGCCGCAATCCAGCGTGCAGATTTCCGGCAGGCACTGGCGCACATGTTCCATGCGGTTGGTGGCGCCGCCCATGTCGGTGCCTTTTTCATTGAGCGGCAGCGGCGCTTCCGGTGAGCCGAACACCATGTCGCCGCCCATCCCGGCGGTCAGGTTCAGGATCACATCGACTTCTGCCGCGCGGATGCGGTCCGTCACTTCGCGGTAGAGATGGACATCGCGGCGCGGCTTGCCGGTCTCGGGGTCGCGGACATGGCAGTGGACGATGGCGGCACCGGCCTTGGCCGCGTCGATGGCAGAATCGGCGATCTGCTTGGGCGAGCGTGGCACATGCGGGGAGCGGTCCTGCGAGCCGCCGGACCCGGTCACGGCACAGGTAATGAAAACCTCACGGTTCATCGCGAGCGGCATGGACATCTCCTCCCATAGAAACAGACCCAACAATGACCGACTTGCCGGAAACTGTTTTGCGATTTACGAAGCTCTCATGATCAAAAGCGAAAAACCGACCATCTTTCGCGCCGAGCGATCGCCGCTCAAGGTGACGCTGCTGGTGTTTTCAGGCTCGTCCATCATGTGCGTGGCGTCGGCCGTCGACCCGCTGCGCGCCGCCAATCGCATCTCAGGCGAGACGCTGTTCGATTTCAAACTGGTCTCGGTCACCGGCGAGGCGCCGGTCACCACATGCGGCCTGCCGGTGGCGGTCAGGGGCCGCTTCGATGCGGCCGAGCCGAGCGACGTGCTTGTCGTCGTCGCCGGCTTCGGCACCCAGAATTACGCGACATCGGCTCTGCTTTCCGGATTACGGCGAGCGGCCCGCGCGGCTCGCGCCTGCGGCGGCGTCGAGGCCGGCACCTGGCTGGTGGCGCGCGCCGGCCTGCTCGAAGGCCGCAGCGCCACCACCCACTGGGAAGACATGGAGGATTTTTCCTCCGCCTTTCCCGGCGTCGACGTACGCCCGGACCGCTACGTCATCGACGGGCCGGTGTTCACCTCCGGCGGGGCGTCGCCGACCTTCGACCTGATGCTGCATCTGATCCGCACGCGGCTCGGCATGGCCGTGGCGCTCGATGTCGCCAGCGTCTTCATCTACGACCAGGCGCGCGCCGCCAACGATGCGCAGCCGCTGGTCTCGCTCGGCCGGCTCGACGGCTACGATCCGCGTCTGGCGCAGGCCATCCGTCTGATGGAATCGCATGTCGACCAGCCGCTCACCATCGACGCGGTGGCGAAACGCGCGGGCGTGACGGCCCGCACGCTGGAAAGCATCTTTCGAAAATCGATCGGCGAGACGCCCGGCGCCTACTATCTCAGACTGCGGCTGGGCGCGGCGCGTCGGCTGGTGGTCGACACGCGAATCGCCATGGCGGATATTGCCGGGCGGACGGGGTTCTCGTCCGCCGCGGCATTTTCCAGAGCGTTTTCAAGAGCGTTCGGCGAAGCCCCGGTCAGGCTGCGCCGAGGTTGATGCATGTCGCCCAAAAGTGTGTCGCGGTTTTGGGATAACGACATGCACAGACAAAGGGAGATCAGGCTGCGTTCTGTCGTTCGCCGCCGGCGTCCATCTGCGAGCGGATCTGCCTCGCCAGACGGAGTTCAAATCGGCTGCTGACAGCCCGATCCCATTCGTTTTTCACGCTGTCGGTCGGCCGCGGCAGCGCCATCAGCCGGTCGATGATCGATCCGGTCTCGCCGGATGAGAGCAGGGCGTCGATTTCGCGTTCGTATTGCATTATCGGTTCGCCTCCTTCCTTTCACCCCGCCACAACGGACCTCTTATACGAGATACGTGACGGCAGTTTGAAGGCAAGAGCGAGGTCATTGAGGGGCGCCAAAGGGCAAACCCTTGTCGTCGGATAGGGTCTTGCGCAAACCCCATTCCGGGGCGGCCGGAATGTTATCCAGCCACCCTTGAGCACAACGAATCGGCTTTCCGCCCTCAGACGTAGCGGTTGACGATGTTTTCCAGCAACTCCTGGCGGCCGGAGCGTGGCTGCGGCTCGATCTTCTTCTTCACCACGCGCTCGGCGATGTCTTCCAGCGAGCGCTTGCCCGACAGCATCGCCTTGCCCTCGGCCGTGTTCCAACCGGCATAGCGCTCGGCCAGCGGACCCGACAGCGCCTTGTCCTCGACCATCTTCGCGGCTGCCTTGAGACCTCGTGCGCACGAATCCATGCCGCCGATATGGCCGATCAACAGGTCCTGCGGGTCGAGCGACTGGCGGCGCAGCTTGGCGTCGAAATTGGTGCCGCCGGTCTTGAAGCCGCCGGCCTGCAACACCTGATAATAGGCCAGCGCCATCTCCGGCACATTGTTGGGGAACTGGTCGGTGTCCCAGCCCGACTGGTAGTCGTTGCGGTTCATGTCGATCGAGCCGAAGACGCCGAGCGCATTGGCCAGCGCCAGCTCGTGCTCGAAGGAATGGCCGGCAAGTATCGCGTGGCCCTGCTCGATGTTCAGCTTCACTTCCTTCTCCAGCCCGAAGCGCTTGAGGAAACCGTAGACCGTGGCAACGTCGTAGTCGTACTGATGCTTGGTCGGCTCCTGCGGCTTCGGCTCGATCAGGATCGTGCCTTTGAAGCCAATCTTGTGCTTGTAGTCGACGACGAGATGGAGGAAGCGCCCGGCCTGCTCCTGCTCGCGGGCAAGATCGGTGTTGAGCAGCGTTTCATAGCCCTCGCGCCCGCCCCACAGTACATAATTCTCGCCCTTCAGCCGCTTGGTGACGTCGATGCAGCTTTTCACCGTCGCCGCCGCATAGGCGAAGACATCCGGATCGGGATTGGTGGCGGCGCCCGACATGAAGCGGCGGTTGGAGAACAGGTTGGCCGTGCCCCAGAGCAGCTTGACGCCGGTCTTCTTCATCTTGGCGGCAAAATAGTCGCCGATCTCGTCGAGCCGCGCGGCACTTTCGGAGAAATCCTTTCCCTCGGGCCGCACGTCGGCGTCGTGGAAGCAGAAATAGGGGGCGCCGAGCAGCGAGAACATCTCGAAGGCGACGTCAGCTTTCAGCTTGGCCAGCTCCATCGTGTCGATGCCGCCAGCCTTGGGAAACCAGGGCCGGTCGAAGGTCTGGCCGCCAAAGGGATCGCCGCCCGGCCAGGCGAAAGAATGCCAGTAGGCGACGGCGAAGCGCAGATGGTCTTCCAGCCGTTTGCCGGCCACCACCTCGTCGGGATTGTAGAAGCGGTAGGCCAGCGGATTGGTCGAATCCGGCCCCTCATACTTGATCGCTTTGATGTCGCCGAAAAATCCGCTGCTCATGATTTCTGTCCTCTCTCGAATAGTTCGCCCTGATTACCTCAGGCGTAATTGGTTTCGCTCTCGCTTGGGGTGAAAAGGCTCGTGTCAAAGCCACTCAACGAAGGAGACAGACCATGACCGACCTCAACACGATCGCCGAGAACTACATCACCGCCTGGAACGAGGCCGATGCGGATCGCCGTGCCGAACTGCTCAAGGCCACCTTCACCGAAGACGTCAGCTACCGCGATCCGCTCATGCAGGGCGACGGCCACGCCGGCGTTGCTGGGCTGATCGACGGCGTACAGCAGCGCTTCGCCGGCTTCCGGTTCTCGCTGAAGGGTACGCCGGACGGGTTTGGCAACCGCATCCGCTTCTCGTGGAATCTTGGGCCGGAAGGCGTGCCGTCGGTTATCGAAGGCACCGATATCGGTGTTATCGAGAACGGCCGTCTGAAGAGCGTCACCGGGTTTCTCGACAAGGTGTCGGCGCAGTGATCGATTAAGGGTGGCGCGAGACACCCCCCTCTGCCCTGCCGGGCATCTCCCCCGCAAGGGGGGAGATTGGCTGGCATCCACGCCTTCGCTAATCACCCACCTTACAAGACTGGCATACCCGCCGACGCTGCCGATCTCCCCCCTTGCGGGGGAGATGCCCGGCAGGGCAGAGGGGGGTGCCTCGCGCTCACTCACGCCATGGCGCCCTTGATCGCCGGATACAGCGCCCGGTAGCGCTGATAGGCATCGGCATACGCCCCGCCAAGCGGGACATCCGGTTCGATCGTCGCATCCGTCCTCGGCGCCGTACACACCGCCAGCGGATCGGCTCCGATTGCAGCGATCAGCCCAAGCCTTGCCGCCCCAAACGCCGCGCCGAAATCGCCGTCGGCCGGAATGTCCACCGGCACCTGCAGCGCCGTGGCGATCGCCTTCAGCCAGTAGCGCGAGCGCGAGCCGCCGCCGATCGCCGTCACCCGCGTCAAGATCGTGCCCGCCGTCTTCAAGGCTTCGAGACTGTCTCGGAAGGCGAAGGCGACGCCTTCTAGCACGGCCTGCGTCAGCACTGCGCGGCCGGATTCATGCGCCAGTCCGGTGAAGGACCCACGAATGGCGGAATCATTGTGCGGCGTGCGCTCGCCCGAGAGATAGGGCAGGAACGACACCCCGCTCGGCGCTTTCAGCACATCGCCAAGTTCGGCGGTCAATTCGCCGGCCTTCTTGCCTGAAATCTCCGACAGCCAGTTCAGCGAGTCGGTCGCAGACAGGATGACCCCCATCTGGTGCCAAGTGTTGGGCAGGGCATGGCAGAAGGTGTGGACCGCACTTGCCGGATTGGGCAGGTAGGAAGCGTTGGCGGCAAACAGCACGCCAGATGTGCCCAGCGACACAAAAGCGTGGCCGGCGCCGACCGTGCCCATGCCGCAGGCCGAAGCAGCATTGTCGCCGGCGCCGCCGGCAACCGGGGTGCCCGATGCTATGCCCCAGCTGGCGGCCAGTTCGGCGCGCAAGGCTCCGGCCTTCTCCGTGCCTTCGACCAGCGACGGCATCTGCCTTTCGTCGAGCGATGTCGCCGCAAGCAACTCGGGGGACCAGCGCCGTTTGCCGACATCGAGCCAGGAGGTGCCGGCCGAGTCGGACATTTCTGAGATATGCTCGCCGGTCAGCCACAGCCGCAGGAAATCCTTCGGCAAAAGCACCTTCGCCACTTTGGCGAAGACGGAGGGCTCATTGTTCTTCACCCAGGCGAGTTTCGGCGCCGTGAAGCCGGGGAAGACGATATTCCCGGTGAGTTGGCGAAAGCGCGGGTCGGCATCGAGCGCCGCGGCCTCAGCGTGGCTGCGCGTATCATTCCACAGAATGCAGGGGCGCAGCACCTGGTCGCCGGCATCGAGCAAGGTGGCGCCATGCATATGGCCGGAAAGGCCGATGCCCTTGACCGCGGCAAGCTCTTTCGGGTGCGAGGCTTTCAGCTCGGCAATGGCCGTCTCGCAGGCGCGGATCCAGTCCGTGGGGTTTTGTTCGGACCAGCCGGGATGCGGCCGCGATACGTCAAGCGAAGCATGGCCGGAGCCGATGATCTTCTGCCCGGCATCGATCAACAGCGCCTTGACGCCCGACGTGCCGAGATCGAGGCCGAGATACATGCATTCCTCCCATTGCCATTAATTTTTTCGGGTCTCGAAAAAATCTGGCTTGCCATTTTTTAAAACAAGATCCGCCGCGGGTCAATTCTCTGACAAATTGGCGGCGCGTTGCGAAAACAGCGCCGAAAGCGGACTGTCCGGCCGGGCCAGTGCGCGCTCGGCCGTCAACGCCCGGGCAAGCGCTGGGTCACCGGCGCGCAACGCCGCCTCGATCAGCGTGAGATCAATCACATCGCGCTGGGCGTGGCTGCCGCCAAAGCGATGGGCAATGGCGCGGATCGGTCGAATCAGGCGCACCGCTTCGCTGTAATTGCCCTCGCCGAATGCCTTGATGCCTTCCGTCAGTGGCTGGCCGACATCCCGGGTAAAGGCGGCGTTGTCGTCGCTGCCGCGCATCGCCTCGTGCTGGGCTTCGAGCAAGATCTTGGCCGGCCCTTCCAGCCCGGTGCCGACAAATGCCATCATCGCATGCGCATCGTTGAAGGCGTAATTGCCGGCTCCAGCCTTCGGCGCCCAGTTGGCAGCGAGCGCTGCCCAGCGGTCGCCGACATCGGCACCGCCGAGATAAAGCCGCCACAGGATCGCGGAGGCGTCGACCATGTTCAGCGCCAGCGTCGAACGCTCGCCATAGATCGGCCCGTCATAGAGTTTGAGCACCTCATCGGTCTCGCCGAGATCGTAGTGGAACAGCGCGAGATGCCACCAATTATGCACCTGCAGGAAGTTTTCTTTGGTCCACGCCTCGGGGTTGGCGCGCATCCAGGCGATGCCGTCCCGTTGCCGGCTCTGCATCTCCATGACATGGGCGACCGCATGCTGCGCCCAGCCGTCTCGCGGCTCGATCTCGATCGCCTGTCGGCCGAAACTTTCGGCTCTGATATAGTCGCCCATCTCCTCCAGACCGAAGGCCTGCATACCGAGAATGGCGTGGTAACCTGGCATGCCGCTCTGCCAGGACGGCAGCGCGCGGCCGATACGGTCGCGCAGCATGCGGGCATTGCCGGTGAAGAAGTCGATCTGGTGGCCGACCTGCAACGCCACCGCGTCGAGCGGGTTGTCGATGGCGATATCTTCGAGCAGGCGCGCGGCGTCATGCCAGCGTCCCGCGGCAAGGTGGCCAAGGGCCGCCACATGCGCCTGTTCGCGCGGCGTCGCGGCAAGCGGCAGTGCCGCAGCATGGCATGCCTGGGCGACCGCCGTTGCCTCGCGTTCGGTGGCGAGGCCGAACAGATACCCCTTGAAGACATGCGCCATGACGAAACCGGGATCCGCCGATATGGCGCGGTCAACGGAGCCGACCGGGTCGCCGACGAAGCATTGCAATTCATGCACGGCCTGGCTGTAGGGTGAAAACCCGGCCTCGGTCGCGCCCGAAAACATTAGGCCGAATGGATCTCTTACTGCCATATCGGCCCTGATGCTCCGCAGTTCCTAATTGCCCGAGCGCATCGCCACCGTGGCGATGCCGGCGCCGACCAGCAGCGTGCCGCCGGTGCGGTTGAAGATGCGGATCGCCTTGGGGTTGCGTACTACGTTGCGGGCGCGCGCCGCGATCAGCGCGTAGCCGAAGGCATTGGCGAAGGCGAGCGCCAGGAAGGTCGCTTCGAAGATCAGCATCTGTGTCCAGAAATCGGCTTCCCGGTTGAGGAACTGCGGCAGGAAGGCGACGAAGAAGGTGATGCTCTTCGGGTTGAGTGCGGTGACCAGCCAGGCGTGCGCCATCATCTTGGCGGCCGAGACGGCATCTGTGCGTGGTTCGGCTTTGAGCGCGCCGCCGGCGCGAAACAGTTTTACCCCGAGATAGATCAGATAGCAGGCGCCGATCAGCTTCAGAATGGTGAACACGGTCGCCGACGCGGCCAGCAGCGCGCCGATGCCCAGCATCGACAGGGTCATGGCGGTGAAGTCGCCCAGCGCCACGCCGACGGCCATCGGCAAGGCAGTGCGCCAGCCCTGGCCCAGCGCATAGGACACGACCAGAAGAATGGTCGGGCCCGGAATGATGAGCAGGACGGTGGAGGCGGCGGCGAAGGCGGCCCAGTTTTCGAACGACATCTTTGTCTCCTTGAGCGCAAAGAAAAGGATAAATCCTCGTGTGCGGAGGAATGTAAAGAGCCCTCTCCCAAAAATGCACGGCGGACCATTTCGCCAGATCGCTGCGGCTATTGGCGGCACAGGCTTAAGACCGGTCGTTGGGCCTTCACCCTTTTTCAACCATGTTTGGCGAAACTGCCTGCTATCCGGCCGGACCGTGTTTCCCGCCGACAGCGTAGGGTTTGGGTGCATGCGTGAGTTGCCGCAGAATGTGACGCCG
This sequence comes from Mesorhizobium sp. LSHC412B00, assembly GCF_000503035.1. NCBI lineage: Bacteria > Pseudomonadati > Pseudomonadota > Alphaproteobacteria > Hyphomicrobiales > Phyllobacteriaceae > Mesorhizobium > Mesorhizobium sp. LSHC412B00. The sequence goes on from NZ_AYWB01000004.1 coordinate 270,881, forward strand.
CCAGCAAATGGCGACGCAAACGAGACCGAACATCTCTATTCCCGCCGCTTCGTCCTGTCAGGGGCCGGCGCCATGACGCTGCTCGGCATGGCCGGCTGCAGCACTTCGACGCTCGAGCTGCCGCAATTCCAGCTGGATGACACGGTCACCGGCTCGGTGCGGCCGATCCGTCCGGCGATCAGCGTCGACAAGAACGTCACCGGCCCCGATGTCATGTACGCTTCGCTCAACGATGGCGGCTTCGAAGTGCCGGCGGTGCCCTATCAGAAGGTCAAGCCGGAGTTCCGCCGCCAGATCGTCGTCAACGAGACCGGCGAGGCGCCCGGCACCATTGTCGTCCATCTGCAGGAGCGAAAGCTCTATCTGGTGCAGGAGGGCGGCGACGCCATCCGCTACGGCGTCGGCATCGGCAAGGACGGCTTCCGCTGGTCCGGCCGCGCCAACATCCAGTACGGCAAGGAATGGCCGACCTGGACGCCGCCGCCGGAGATGATCCAGCGCAAGCCGGAACTGGTGAAGTGGCAAAACGGCCAGCCCGGTGGCCTCACCAACCCGCTCGGCGCACGCGCTCTTTACATCTACCAGGACGGCAAGGACACCGGCTACCGCATACACGGTTCGCCGGAATGGGCGAGCATCGGCCAGGCGATGTCGTCGGGCTGCGTGCGCCTGATCAACCAGGATATCATCGACCTCTACAGCCGCGTTTCCAAGAAGAACCCGGTCGTGGTCGTCTGATCCTGTGCGGCGGTTTGGCGCCGCTGGAAACTCCCGTTGCGCGATGCGGCAAGCTAGGCCAAGGTGCCTTGAAAACCACAGCGCCGGGAGAGATCGAGCATGGCTGGAACGTTTGTCATCGCACAGGGCGGCGGCCCGACCGCCGTCATCAACCAGACGGTTGTCGGGGCCACGCTGGAAGTCCGCAAGCGCCATCCCGGCGCCAAGGTGCTGGGCTCGCTCCACGGCGTGCGCGGCATTCGTGACGGCAACTATGTCGACCTCTCCGCCATCCCCGAGGACCGGCTGCGGCTGATCGCCGGCACGCCGAGTGCCGCGCTCGGCTCGACACGCGACAAGCCCGACGCTGCCTATTGCGAAGTCATCCTCAACGGGTTGAAGAAGGCCGGCGCCGACGCTTTCATCTACATCGGTGGCAACGACACGTCGGGCACGCAGCAGATCCTGACCGACGCCGCCGGCGGCAGCATCGCTTTCGTCCATGCGCCAAAAACCATCGACAACGACCTCGAGGAAAACGACCACACGCCGGGCTTCATCTCGGCGGCCGAATTCGTCGCCGGCGCCTTCCTGTCCGTCGATCTCGATTTCCGCGCATTGCCCGGCATCTATGTCGGCATCGTCATGGGCCGGCATGCCGGCTTCCTCACCGCGGCGGCTGCAGCCTGGCAGCTCGATCCCGACAGCGGCCCGCATCTGGTCTACGTGCCGGAACGGCCATTCTCCGCCGCCGGTTTCATCGACGACGTGCGCGCCACGCTCGACCGCCACAAGCGCTGCATCGTCGCCGTCTCCGAAGGTGTCAGCACCGCCGACGGCAAGGCGCTGGTCGAAAGCCTGGTGCCGCCGGACAAGCTCGAGCGCGACGCGCATGGCAACGTCAAACTGTCGGGCAGCGACCTGCCGTCAGCTCTGGAACGTGCGCTCGCCGAAGGCCTGCCGGGCAAGCGCGCCCGCGTCGATGCGCTTGGCTACATGCCGCGCGGCTATGTCGGCTCGATCAGTGCCGTCGACGCGCAGGAGGCTTTCGACGCCGGCGCCTTCGCGGTTGCCGTTGCCGGCGAAGGCGGTGGCTCGGTGGCGCTGCAATATGACGGCACGAAAACCTTGCTGAAGAAGGTGCCGCTGAAGAACGTCGCCGGCAAGACGCGCCATATGCCCGACGATTTCATGAAGCCCGATGTCAACCAGCTGTCGGAAGCGGGCATGGCTTACCTGAAGCGGCTGGGGCCGGAAAAATACAAGGTGGGAAAGCCCTTCGTCTGATGGGCGGCCGTTTTGGCGGCACCCGTTTTGGTGGCGAGCGCGTTGTCGGCGACTGGTTCGGCAAGACGATCATCGACGACCGCACGACGATGCTGACCGAGCCGTTCGTGCATGATTTCGTGCGCGCCAACATCTGGCATTTCAGGGGACGCGACGCCGACCTGCTGGTCGACACCGGCATGGGCATCTGCCCGCTGGCGCCTGAGATCGACACGCCCGAGGGCAAGCCGCTCATCGTTGTCGCCACCCACATCCATCTCGACCATGTCGGCTCGCTGCACGAGTTTCCGCTGCGCGCCGGGCCGCGGCACAGTGCCGAGCATTTCGAGACCATGAACGATCAGGTGACCTACGCCTACATGTTTTGTAATCTCGACGGCGCCGTTTCGAAATTGCCGGCGCCGGGCTGGACGGCGGCCGACTACAAGATTCCGCCGGCGCCGCTGACGCGCACGCTGGACGAGGGCGACATCGTCGACCTCGGCGACCGGCAGTTCCGCGTCCTGCATCTGCCCGGACATTCGCCGGATTCGATCGCTTTGTTCGACGAGGCAGACGGCCTGTTCTTTGCCGGCGACGCCATCTACGATTCCACGCTGATCGACGACCTGCCGGATTCCTCCCGGCCTGATTATCGCCGTACCATGCAGCGGCTCCTTGACCTGCCTGTTCGCCTCGGCCATGGCGGCCATGGGCCGAGCTTCGACGGCAACCGGATGCGCGAGATCGCCACAGCCTATCTCAGGCGCACCGGAGGCCTCTGACGACATTGGGATTGGAACCAGCGTGGCGCCGTGGTCGAGCGCGTCAATCCGGACAAGGCAGCTGCCAATGCCGGCCTGCAGCCGGGCGACGTCATCGTCGCCGTCGACCGGTCGCCCGTGCGGGATGCGCGGCAAGCCAACCAGGCGATCGCCGAGGCCGGCAGATCGGGCCGGAAGTCGGTGCTGCTTTTGGTCGACCGGGGCGACGCGCAAATCTTCGTCGCCGTACCCTTCGCCGCCGGTTGAGTCATGATGCGGCGGGCTCGCTGAACGATCGGCAGGCCTGCCGCACGGCGTCGCCAAAATTCCTGTTGCCCGCTGCGACATCTTCGAGAACATTACGGCAGGCCGGCAATGGCCTGCTAAAACGGACGGTCCGATGGTCACTCGCGGTTTTTCCTCCGGTCGAAAGCCTCCGACGGAGACCGATGCGCGCATTCCGCCCGGTCAGTATCTCGAACAGGGCTTTCCGGTGCTGTCGGCGGGGCCGACGCCGCGCGTGCGCACCGAGGACTGGTCGTTCACGCTCAAGCACGGGCCACGCCCGATCAAGAAATGGAACTGGGCCGAGTTCAACGCGCTGCCCTTGACCAAGATGACGCGCGACATCCATTGCGTTACCGCCTGGACCAAGTTCGATACCGCCTGGCAAGGCGTGCTGGTCGACGACATTCTTGCCGACGCCGGCATCGAAGCGCCGACCGGCTTCCTGCTGGCGCATGGCTATGACGGCTACACCACCAACGTGCCGGCTAAGGATCTCACCGCGGGGAAGGCGATGGTGGCGCTGCTTTATGAAGGCAAGCCGATCACTGCCGACCATGGCGGCCCGGCGCGGCTCCTGGTGCCGCATCTCTATTTCTGGAAATCGGCCAAATGGCTGAACGGGCTGCAGTTCACCGAGCGCGACGAGCCGGGCTTCTGGGAATTGCGCGGCTATCACATCTATGGCGACCCGTGGCGCGAGCAGCGCTATAGCGGCGATCCATGAGCGAAGCGCCGCAATCTCCCTGGCAGACGGCGAAAATCACCCGGATCGAAAAGCGGACGCCACGCGTCACCAGTTTCTTCTTCGCGCTGTCACGGCCATTCGCCTATCGCGCCGGACAGCATGTCGATGTCAGGCTGACTGCGCCTGACGGCTACCAAGCGCGCCGCTCCTATTCCATCGCCTCGGCGCCGGAGAGCGGCGCCACGATCGAGCTGGCGATCGAGAAGCTCGACGACGGTGAAGTCTCGCCCTTCTTCCACGACATCGCCGCGGTCGGTGACGAGATCGAACTGCGCGGGCCGCTCGGCGGCCATTTCGTCTGGTCCGATGGGGATGGCGGGCCGCTGCTTCTGGTCGGCGGCGGCTCCGGCGTCGTGCCGCTGATGGCGATGGTGCGTCACCGGACCTTGCGCAAATCGGCGGTGCCGGTGGCGCTGATCTTTTCGGTGCGGGTCTGGGACGAGGTGATCTTCCGCGACGAGCTGATCGGTCTCGGTGACCGCCGCGACGGGTTCGAGCTGGTGCTTACGCTGACGCGCGAGGCGGCACGGCGCCCGTCCGACTATTCGAGGCGCATCGACACGGCAATGGTCATGCAGGCGCTCACGCGGCTGCCGCGGCCGCCGGCGCTCGCCTTCGTCTGCGGGTCGAACACCTTCGTCTCGGCGGCTGCCCGGGCGCTGATCGACGCCGGCATACCAGCGGAAATCATCCGCACCGAGCGCTATGGCGTCTGAGAGGGCCACAGTGGTTCACCGTTTCATGGAGACAGCGAACCGCTCTTAGGCGGGTGAAAACCTTGCCGACAGCAATTGGAACGGCAGCGCGCCATAGGCGGCGACTTCGGCCTCATTGTCCCAGTTGCGGAACTGGCGCGATGGCCGTGCCTCGATCACCAGAGGCCGGCCGGTGTCGTCCACCGTTACCTTGCCGCGAAAGCGCAGCACACGTCCGCCGCCGGCGCGGCTGATCACCATGGAACGCAGGCGGGCGACATGGCCGCTGCCGGCATTGATTTCCATCTCAATGCGGCGCCGGATTGGTGGAACGACGATCCTGACGGTGACGTCCAGCACCATCGCTCCAGTCCTGTCCGGACGCGGCAGGGGCTGGGAAAGTGCAAACGGCGCCGACGTCGCTCTTGCCTTGCGCAATGTCGGCCTGCCGCGCCAGACGGCGGGCGTCGGCTGCTGCAGGCGGCCCTTTTTGCGTTTGAGGCGCAACTGCTTGGCAAAGCCGCGCGACAGCCAAACGAGGCCGCCGAAATCGGTGCGCGGCTTGGCCTGCAGCACCGAGGACCAGCGCGACAGGCCGGCGCGGTCGGCCAACTCAATCGTCTTTGCAAGTTCGGCCTCCGGCACCGCAATGCCGATCTCCAGGCAGAGATAGGAGAGCGCCACCGCCGCGGCGACGGCGAGGCCCCGCTTGGCGACGATGTCGGCGAACACGCCCCAGTCGACTGCGCCACTCTCGATGGCGACCGCACAGTCGACCAGCCAGTCGCTGTGGGTGTGGGCATCGAGGCCGCCATGTGCGATGGCGAGCGCCATGCGGTCGGCCGGAGAGGGCACAAGCACGCGGACGCCATTGAAATCGGCTGACAGCGCCCGCTGCCAGATCGCCAGATCATCTTCCGCGCTTTGCTGCGACCCGTCATAAGCGAGCTGGTGCAGGTCGATGTCGCCGAAACTGCCCTTGAAAAAATTCATCGAACGCAAGGACGCCAGCCTGGTGCGCAGATATTGCGGACTGACGCCGGTGGCGATCTGCCAGTCGCGTTCGCTAAGCACATCGAAGGCGGCAATCATGGCCTGCGGGCGCACCAGTATGTCGATGTCATGCGCCACCCGGCCGCGCTGCGCCGACGCGTTGACGGCGATGCGGCTGGCGCCTTTGATAAGCATCACCGCGCAGCCGGCGTCGATCATGGCCTGTAGCGCCGGCTCGGCCTCGCGCGCAGCCAGTCGCGATTTGGTCCACAGCATCTTTTGCAGGCCGACAAGACGTGGATAGGCTGGATGCCCAGCGAGCTTGCGGCCGAACCTGTCGGAGATCGCGGCCAGCAGCCGATGCTCGCGGAAAGCAGCATGGTCGATATCGTTCTCGTCGAGCCAGCGCGCCGCATAGCCCCCGGCCGCCTCTTCATCGGGGAGCAATGCGGCCTTCAGCAACTGGTCGAGGCCGCCAGTGGGCCATGACCAACCATAGTCCGGAAACCGACGGCCGATACGGCGCATGGCATTGGCCATCAGTCGGCGCTCGCCTTTTTCGCTGCTCGCCTTTGCATGGCCAGCCTTACGACTTCGACATAACCGCGGTCGCGCACGGGGTCGCGTCCATAGGACATGCTGTCGGGCCGGATGCGGCGCAAGGTTAGGACATCGTCGAGCATGGCAAGCGCAAAGCCCGCCTCGCGGACACGGGCGATCCAGTCGACCATGTCGCCGCGACCGCCTTGCGGGTCGATGATCGGACCGACGGCCTCGGCTACCTCCCGGCGGATCATCATCGTCGTGCGCGACCAGCCCGCCACGGCCACGTCCTGTTGCACATCGGGCTTGTCATCGCGAAACGTCCGCCAGTGGGCAAAGACTCCTGCCGTCGCGGGAAACCGCTCGAATTGCTCCAGCTGCCTTTCGATCTTGGTCGGCAGCCACAGATCGTCCGCATCGAGCGTGGCGACGAAGGTCGTCGCCAGCGCGGCGATGCCCCTGGTGGTGGCGCTGCCTGGTCCGGCATTGTCCTGGCGCAACACCTGCACCGGCATGCCCAGCGAATTGACCACCGCGACCGTATCGTCGGTCGAGCCGTCATCGACGACGATTATGGCGTCGGGCTGGACCGTCTGGGCCGCGACCGATCGCAGCGTCTCGGCGATGGTGGCGGTCGCGTTGAAGGCCGGAATGACGACGCCGTAGCTGGCCATCACAGGAAACGCCAATTCGCAAGTTCCTTGAAATCGAAGATGCCGTCGACAGGGTGCAAGGAGCGGTCGGCCTCGCGCCGTTTCATCGACTTGTAGACGGCGCGCATGAATTCGCGAAAAGGAACATCGGCCTGCCTGGTCATGTTGCCGGGATGGCGCCGGTAATAGAGCGCAACAGTGTCGGGCATCGTGAATTTCGGCCCGCTTTCGAAAGTGCGCAGCAGATAGTCGGTGTCCTCGGCCTGGTGGAAATCCTCGTCGAAGCTGCCGATGCGTTCGACCAATCGCCGGACGAAGATAGCGGGAGACAGGTGAATGCCGCGAACCGTCACCGAGTGGCTGTCGGCTGTCGGCTCCAGCGTATCGTCATCTATGTCGTCGACCAGCGTCATGCGCGAATAGGTGAGCTCGAGGGTGCGGTCTGCGTCGAAACAGGCCAGATCCGCCTTGAAGCGGCCCGGCGGGGAAATGTCGTCGGAATCGAGAAACGATACCAGCCCGGTCTGCGGCAGCAATTGCCGCAAGCCCGCGTTGCGTGCCCGCGTCACCCCGGCATTCTGCTGCTGGAAAAGGCGAATGCACGGCGCCTCCGCGATCAGCGAGCGCACGACCGCCACCGAACTGTCGGTCGAACCGTCATCGATAACGATGATGTCGAGATCGGCGGCATCGCGCTGCCTCAGCAGCGAGCGCAGCGCCGAGCCGACATGGCGTTCGCGGTTGTAGACCGGCATGATCACGCTCAGCTTCACGCACGCATTCCAGGCTGTGATCTATTCATTCTTTCACCACTCTGCCGGGCGCTTGATCTCGAAAAGCCCCTCGACCGGGCGCCGCGACGGATCGGCCTTGCGCCGCCGCAAGGATTTCTGAATTACACGTAGGTATTCGCGCACCGCCACATCCCTTTGCTTGGTCAAATTGCCGGGGTGGCGCCGGTAGTATACCGCGACGGTGTCGGGAAAAATGTGCTTTGGGCTGGTTTCGAAAATGCGCAGCAGATAGTCGGCGTCTTCGCCCTGCCGGAACTCCTCGTCGAAAGCACCTGTACGGTCGATGAGTGCCCTGCGGAATATCCCGGCGCTAAGGCTGACGCCGCGCACGGTGGGACCTGCGCCGCCCGGTGCCGGCTGAAGGGCTTCGTCGTCCATGAGATCGACGCGCGTCATCAGCGAGTAGGTCAGCTCGAGCGCAGGGTCGGCCGCGAACAGGGGTAGGCCAGCCTTGAATCGTCCAGCCGGCGAGACGTCGTCCGAATCCAGGAACGACACCAGTTCGGTTTGCGGCAGCAACTGCCTCAGCCCTGTGTTGCGGGCGTTGGCCACGCCCTGGTTGGCCTGCTGGAACAGGCGGATGCACGACGCTTCCCGCATGATGGCGCGGACGGCTTCAACGGAGCTGTCGGTCGAGCCGTCGTCGACAACGATGATATCGAGATCGGCATCGTCGCGTTGCCTGAGCAGGGACCGCAACGTCGAAACGACATAGATCTCCCGATTGTAGACCGGCACAATGATGCTCAACTTCATGCAGCGCCCCGAAGGACGAAATCCGCAATCGTGCCGGCGATCTCGCGCGGCTCGGTCCCCAGCGACAGCCGGTAGCATGGCAGGTCGCGGGTAAGCTCGCTGAAAAAGCGAAAGCCCGCTTCCCGCTCGCCCGGCATCTGCACGATTCCTGACGGGGCCAAGGCGATCATGGCATCCTTGCGCGATATGGGCATGACCGAGCTTCTCGCACCTCCCCTGATATGGGGCACTATCAAAGCAATAATGTCCAGACTTGCAGGAGTTGGTCGAGGCGCGATCTCGTTGATGTGAAAGGCATGCTTGCCTTGCCAGTTCAGCGGTTGGTACGACTTTAGCCGCTCCTCCAGCTTCAGCCGCTTGAAGCCCTCCGGATCCTGCTTGAGCGTGGCAAACAGCGGATAGGCCGTCACCCCCCCGGTCCGGTCGATCAGCACATAGTCGTCGCCGACGCTATCGAGCCCATTGAGCAGGCCGGCGACGACCGTTCCCGATTTGCCGGCTCCGCCGGAGCCCGCCAGCAACACGCCCTTGCCATCGATGCCCAGCGTGCCGGCATGGGTGAGCCGCATGCCGCGCGCCGCATATTCCCAATGCAGGAAGGCGCGCAGCGGCGCCCCTTGTTCCCATGGCGGAAAGGCGTCGGCCGACATCATCAGCTGCGCCCCGACATGGCGTTGCGGATCATGGAACTGCCAGAAGTCGAGATCATGATAGTAGCTGCCGCGCAATCCGGCCTCTTCCAGCCGGTTGGCAAAGGCATGATGGTTGTAATCGCCTCGGCCCCAGGTGGCCGGGGCGGGGACGCCATCGATGGCCGGGTGGGCGACGAAAATGCGGCAGCCGTCAGATGCAGACGGATTTTCCGGGGCCGGTATGAAGGCATGGCTCATGGCTTCCGCCAGCGTGCCATGGTCGAGGTGGACACTCAGGTCCAGTCCCGGCAACCGCACCCCGGCGGTAACGGGATAGAAGGCGGCGGCGCTTTCCGCGGCCGCCAGCACATGGCGGGCATAATCCGGCAGGGTTTGCAGCGTGATCAAAGGCATGTGTTCGTTGTTCCAGCGTCCCGAATTGCGCCGGGTCGCCTGATGCATGTCGCTCGGGGTGGCCCCGGTTTTGAGACGACGACATGCATAAAATCAAAGATCTAAACCGCGTCGCCTGAGTCCGTTCAAACGCGACGCGCTTTAGGGAAACGATTATGCCTGTTTCACCGCCGGCCAGCCGAGAGGTTCCTCGACCTCATGGATCGGGTCGACAATGATGAGATCGGCAAGGTCGTCGTGGACATCGACCTTGAGCGGCTCATTGCTGGCAGCAAGCGCAGACGACAGCTCGCCCGAAAGCGGTTGCGCCGGTGTTTCGGCTGGTGCAAGCAACCCGAAATCGAGCAGTCGGGCAACGAAGCTTTCGAGGTCGGCCAGGCTTATTTTTGCGGCGGCCGCGGCAGCTCCGACCAGCGCTTCAGTGGCGACGCCGGACGACAAAGCCTGCCAGACCCGGCTGCCGGAATCGGAAAAGCCGAAATACTTACCGTTCGAAAGATCGAGAACGACGGCTTCGCCATCGAATGATTCGAAAACGATGTCCTTGCTTGCGACCGCGTAGACCCGCTGTTGCATCGCTCTGTCCCCCGTTCCATGCGCCCATGAAGGGATGCGCCAGTTTCACGGCCTGCCAGCCCTTCCTAAGTGCGTCTAAATCACTCGGCCTATGCTTGGCAAGACAAAGACCCGCGAACACCGCCTGCGTCGGCGACCCGTTGCGGCGAAGTCGACCGGCTCAAGCCTCGATTTCGAGCGCCGACAACGGTTTCGAGCAGCAGGCAAGGATGAAACCGTCATCGATCTCGTGGTCGAGGATGCCGCCATTGTGGCTCATCTCGACTTCGCCGGAGACCTTCTTCACCTTGCAGGTGCCGCACAGGCCGAACTCGCAGGCGGCGGGAATCCGCACGCCCGAGCTGCGCGCGGTCTGCAGCACGGTCTGGCCGGCGACGCAGCCGGCATCGACCTCCGAAAGCGAGAAGCGGATCGGCGTCACGGCTTCGACAGGTGCAGCGATGCCGTCCTCGACCGGGGAGGCAAACGGCGCCGGAATTTCCTCCATCACAGGCGCGGCAAAGCTCTCCTGATGGTATTTCGTCATGTCGAAGCCGGCGGCATCCAGCATGCCGCGCACGGCGCGCATGAACGGATCGGGGCCGCAGCAGAAGATTTCGCGCTCGCGGAAATCCGGAGCCAGCAAGGGCAGCCGGATCGCATCGATGCGCCCCATATGGCCGTACCAGCCTTCGCGGCTGGAACGTTCCTCGATCATGAAGCCGAGCGACAGGCCGGGCATATGGCCGCCGAGCAGTTCGAGTTCCTTGCGGAAGATGATCTCTTCGGCACGCCGCGCGCAGTTGACGAAACCGACATCGGTCCATGGCGCGCAGTCGTTCAGCCAGCGCAGCATCGACATCATCGGTGTCACGCCGGAGCCAGCCGAAATGAACAGATATTTGGCCGCCGGGTGGCTGTGCAACGAGAAGTCGCCCGCCGGTCCATAGGCCTTGACGTGCGAGCCGGGCACCAGTTGGTCGAACATCCAGCGTGTGCCGATGCTGCCCGGTTGCGCCTTCACTGTCACCGCGATCGAAAACGGCCGCGATGGTGACGACGACAGCGTATAGGTGCGCATCAGCGGCCCGTCCGGTGTCGGCAGTTCCAGCGTCAGGAACTGGCCCGGCTTGTAGCGGAACCAGGTCTGGTTGTCGGAGCGGAAGGTGAAGGTCTTGACGTCAGGCGCCTCGTCGCTGACGCCGATCACTTCCAGCACCTGCAGCCTATCGTTCCACGGCGCCATCTGGTCGAGATGGCGATAGAGCCCAAGATCCGTCATCGCATTCATCCTCCGGTCCTTCTTCGCCTGCTCCAGCTCACGCGACGCTGCGCAGCGCCGGCCTGCCACCTTCGGCAAGGCGCGGGCCGATGAAGGCCGCGTACCATTCGACGAACTGGATCACGCCGCCCTCGTGCAGCTCCGAATAGGGGCCGGGCTCATAGGCCGGAGACAGGATGCCAAAGGCGTTTTCCTCGACGATGCGGCGGTCCTGGTCGTTGGTCTCGGTCCAGACATGGGTGAGCTCCTCAAGGTTGTAGTCGACCCCCTCGACCGCATCCTTGTGCACCAGCCACTTGGTCGTCACCGCGGTTTCGGTGGCGCTGATCGGCAGCACCCGGAAGGTGACCGCATGGTCGATCAGTATGTGGTTCCAGGTCGTCGGATAGTGGTAGTGCATCAAGGTGCCGATGCGGTCGGCGGCAACAGTGTCGGACAGGTTCTTCGTCACCGCGCGCTTTCCCGACATCGTGTAGCTGACGGCATCGCGCAGCAGCGGCGCGCGGGTGGCGCGGTATTGCCCGGCCGGATCGATGCGGAACTTGCTCGGCAGGCCCGCCGCCTCGCATTTCGCCCAGTGCGCCAGCATCTCCGGATCGCTGTCGGCGCCCTGCACGCCGGTCACCGTCGGCGCTTCGGGGAATGTCTTGCACAGCTCTGGATGATTGCCGGCGCAGTGATAGCATTCGCGGTTGTTTTCCCAGACCAGCTTCCAGTTGCCCTTCTCGATGATGGTGCTCTCGAAGGCGACCTTGGCTTCATTCAGCCGGTGCGGCTTGAGGTAGGGCTCTATCATGGCGCGCATCGGGGCAAAGTCGGCAGGTTCTTTTGCCAGGCAGATGAAGATGTAGCCGCCGACGCTCTCGCAGGCGACGGGCTTCAGGCCGAACTGGCTCTTGTCGAAACCGTCGGCCATCTGGCGGGCAAACAGCAGCCGGCCGTCAAGCTCGTAGGTCCACTGGTGATAGGGGCAGACAAGCTTTGCCGCCATGCCCTTCTCAGTGTTGCAGACACGGCTGCCGCGATGGCGGCAGGAATTGTGAAAGGCGTTGATGTTGCCCTTCTGGTCGCGGACCAGCACCACCGGATAACCGCCGATCTGCACGGTGATATAGCTGCCGGGCTTCGGCAGTTCGCAATCATGGCCGATGAACAGCCAGTCGCGATACCAGATAAGCTCCATGTCGAGCTTGAAATAGTCCGGGTCGGTGTAGAAGGGCTGTTCCAGCGAAAAGCCTTGCTTGCGGCCGTTCAGGAGCCTCAGCATGTCGTTGCGCGTATCCATAGTTCTGTCCTCGTGGTTTAAGGACTGAACTTGGTGGTGATGGAGGAAGGATCGGACGCAGGCCGGCGCGGCGCCGGACATGCACTATCCACCTCTTGACCGCCCACCGCGATCAGTCGAGTCTATGCATCTCGGGCTGGTTTCCGGGCTCTGGAGTTGTCCTTGCGGACCATCGCGACACCTTCCCAGGCTGCTGCCCAGTGGTCTCCCGTTGCGACTTCAACTCCACCACCGTTGCGGGGGCAGCGCCGGATTCTGACCGGCTTCCCAATTCTCCGCTGCGTCGTCACGAAGCGGCACCTGAGATGCGATCATCTAATCACGGCAGCGATCGCGACGTCGGCATGAAAGCGACATCATATCCATGCGGCGCGACACGCGCGGCATACGCCCCCCGCCCCCGGGTCAAAGAGCTGAGACGTTTCTTGCGACGCCATCATCGCCGTTTCGAATCGCTGCCGATCCAGTTCGATCGCGGGCAAAAATGGCTCAACGGTATCGAAAAGTTACTATTAGCAATCTCTAATCGAACCGAACGGTTCGTTTCTGTTGACAATGCGTGCAGGACAGTGTGAACGACGGCCCGGAAACCGACATCGGAGCGAACCACTCGGTTCGGCATAAGCGACTGAAAACAATGCGATAAATGACCATAGAGGAACTTCATGGCACAATTTCAAGGTGCAGGACCGTGGTCCACACGGAACAACTTCGTGATTGGAAACCAGCCTATGGCTTTCCCACATCGGGGCTGTCCGAACGACGCGAATTCCTCCCAAGACACGCCGCTAGACGGACAGACAAACTGGAGTACTAAAAATGAAAAAGATCATCCTCACTGCCGCAGCCGTTTTGGCGATCACCGGCAGCGCCTTCGCCGGTAGCGACAATTACGGTTCCAATGGTGCGAACCAGCCAGCCGTCTCGGTCGACAGCTCGTATACGGCTTCCATTCAGAAGCCGGCGCACGCTGACAAGCAGCCTGTCGTTCAGGGCGCCGACCGCGACCTCTACGGCAATCGCTGATCCCGACCAAAGAAGGGCGGCTAACCCGTCGCTCTCGGGATCCCAAAAAATTCAGGAGTATTTGAAAATGAAAAAGATCATCCTTGCTGCCGCCGCCGTTTTGGCCATCTCCGGCAGCGCTTTCGCCGGCAGCGACAACTACGGTTCGAACGGCGCCAACCAGCCTGCGATTACGTCGACCGATAGTGGCCATACGGCTTCGGTTGAGAAGTCGGCTCCAGCCGAGCAGGCGCCTGCCCACGGTGCCGACCGTAACCTTTTCGGCCGCTAAAAGCCGGTTTCCAGCACGTGGCGGGCTTATCCGCTGCAGCTGGCGGCATCAGAAAAATTCAGGAGACTAAAATGAAGAAGATCGTTCTTGCCACCGCAGCCGTTCTGGCTGTTTCGAGCGCTGCCTTTGCCGGCAGCGACAATTATGGCTCCAATGGCGCCAACCAGCCGGCCGCTGCCGTCGACACCACCCGCACTTCGTCGACCGGCACCAACTCGGCGGTCTACAAGCTGCTGAACTCGTCGGACGACCAACAGAAGTTCGTTCCTCAGAGCAGCGACAGGGATCGGTTCGGCAACAACTAACAGCCGAAGCTTAAAAAAAGAGCGGCGGGCCTAGCCCGNCCGGCCCGCCGAGGTGGACAGTTGCCCGCCGCTCTTTTTTCATGCCTGTACAACGCAGCTATCTCAAGCCGCCTTCACTTCCACCGGCTTGAGCGAGAAGGAGTGCCCATCGGCGTCGAAGATGTGCAGGTCCCCGGCATCCGCGGTCAGCCGCAGCTTTGCCCCGCGCTTGACCTCGACATTGCCGGGCAGCTTGGTCACCAACGGCAGGTCGGCGCGACCGATATCGATATAGACCAGCTGCACCTCGCCGAGCTGCTCGACATAGTCCACCACGCCCTCGAAAAGATATTCCGTGCCGGTGGCGACCGACAGATCCTCCGGCCGCACGCCGAAGCTGACTGCCGCACCCTTGGCTGACGCCGGCGTTGCAATCGGCACCGTGGCCTTGCGGCCGCCGACATGGCTGACGATTGTCGGGTTGCCCGTCTTGTCGATCGTTGCCGGCAGGATGTTCATGGCCGGCGAGCCGATGAACTGAGCAACGAACAGATTGCCGGGCTTCTTGTAGAGGTCCATGGGCGTGCCGACCTGCTCGATGTGGCCATCCTTCAGCACGACGATGCGGTCAGCCAGCGTCATCGCCTCGACCTGATCGTGGGTGACGTAGATCATGGTCGTGGCAGGCATCGATTCCTTCAGCTTGGCGATCTCGATGCGGGTGGCGACGCGCAGCGCCGCGTCGAGGTTCGACAGCGGCTCGTCGAACAGGAACACTTTCGGGTTGCGCACGATGGCCCGGCCGATTGCGACGCGCTGGCGCTGGCCGCCCGACATGGCCTTGGGCAGACGGTCGAGATATTTGGTCAGCTGCAGGATCTCCGCTGCCTGCCGTACCCGCTTGTCGATCTCGGCCTTGCTTTCCTTGCCGATCTTCATCGAGAAGGCCATGTTGTCGTAGACGGTCATGTGCGGATAGAGCGCATAGGACTGGAACACCATGGCGATGCCGCGCTTGGAAGGCGGCACATCGTTCACCACCTCGCCGGCGATCTTCAGCTCGCCGGAGGTGATCTCCTCAAGCCCGGCGATGGACCGCAGCAAGGTCGACTTGCCGCAACCCGACGGGCCGACGAAGACGATGAACTCGCCCGACTTTATGTCGAGGTCGATGCCGTGGAGAATGTGCAGATTGCCGTATGATTTCTTCACCTGTCTCAGCGTGACATCGGCCATAATTTCCTCCCAGTGATTTCCCTAGAGAACCTGGATTTCCTCAAAAAATCCAGTTTCGTCAAAAACTCAGTCGATGCGCCCGAACCAGGCGCCGTAGCCGCCGAGGCGGATGGAACCTGTGCCGGATTGTCCCGAAAAACCGTGCCCGGCCAATGGCAGCAGCGCCTGACCACCGAGATCGACCTCGGCCGGCTTGCTGGCCAGATTGAAGACGCAGACGATCTGCTCATTGCCCTCACGGCGAGTGAAGGCGACGGTGTCGCCCTCGCTTTCGATGAACTCGATGTCGCCTTTGGCCAGGGCCGGATGCTGGCGGCGGAAACCGAGAAAGCGCCGGTAGTGCTCGAGCAGCGAGGCCGCGTCGCCCTGCTGAACATTGACCGCTTGCGACAAGTGCTTGCCCGGCACCGGCAGCCAGGGCTTGGCCGTCGAAAAGCCGGCATTGCTGGCGGTTGCATCCCACACCATCGGCGTGCGGCAGCCGTCGCGGCCCTTGAATTCGGGCCAGAAGCGAATGCCGTAGGGGTCCTGCAGATCCTCGAACTGCAACTCGGCTTCGCCCAGCCCAAGCTCCTCTCCCTGATAGAGGCAGACCGAACCGCGCAGCGACATCAGCAGCGCCGAGATAACCTTCAGATAGGCGGCCGGGTCGGCCTCGTCGGCGGCCCAGCGCGAGGCCGGACGCATCACGTCGTGGTTGGAAAAGGCCCAGCACGACCAGCCGTCGCTGGCGACCTTGCCGAAGGCTTCCAGCACCTGGCGCACCTTGGCGGCGCTGATCTTTTCCGGCGCCAGGAAATCGAAGGAATAGCACATGTGGACGCGTTTGCCGCCGGCGGTGTAGGCGGCGACCACTTCCAGCCCGCGCTGCGAATCGCCGACTTCGCCGACCGCGGCGGCCGCCGGATATTCGTCGAGCAGCGCCCGGAACCGTTCGAGGAAGGCAAGGTTTTCCGGCCGGCTCTTGTCGTAGATATGGTCCTGGTAGTTGTAGGGATTGACCGCAGGTGCTGTCTGGTCGTTACGCTCTTCGGGCGGCAGCGGCGGATTGTTCTCCAGCCCCTGGCTGTGGAAGTAGAAATTGATGGTGTCGAGGCGGAAGCCGTCGACGCCGCGCTCCAGCCAGAAGCGGGTGACGTCGAGCAGCGCGTCCTGGACTTCCAGATTGTGGAAGTTGAGGTCCGGCTGCTCGGACAGGAAATTATGCAGATAATATTGCTGGCGGCTGGTGTCCCACTGCCAGGCCGAGCCGCCGAAGATCGACAGCCAGTTGTTGGGCGGCGTGCCGTCCGGCCTGGCGTCGGCCCAGACATACCAGTCGGCCTTGGGATTGCTACGGCTGGCGCGGCTCTCCTTGAACCATGGATGGTTGTCGGCGGTGTGCGACAGCACCTCGTCGATCATCACCTTGAGGCCGAGGTGATGGGCTTCCGCAACCAGCGCGTCGAAATCGGCGAGCGTCCCGAACATCGGGTCGACGTCGCAATAGTCCGAGACGTCGTAGCCGAAATCCTTCATCGGCGACTTGAAGAAGGGCGAAATCCAGATGGCGTCGACGCCGAGCGAGGCGATGTAGGGCAGCCTGCGGATGATGCCCTTGAGGTCGCCGATGCCGTCGCCATTGGAGTCCTGATAGGAGCGCGGATAGATCTGGTAGATCACCGCGCCCCGCCACCAGTCGCGATCGACGGCGAGATCGGGCTTCGAGGTCGCCTTCAAAGCGGCTTGCATAAGTCTCAACCTCCTTTGACCGAGCCGGCCAGCAGCCCGCGGACGAAATAGCGCTGCAGCGAGAAGAACACGATCAGCGGCACGATAATGGTGACGAAGGCCGATGTCGTCAGGATTTCCCAGTCGCCGCCGCGCGAGCCGAGCAGCGCGTTGAGCTTCGCGGTCAGCACGATCTGGTCCCCTTCGGTACCGAGGAAAACCATTGCCACCAACAAATCGTTCCACACCCACAGGAACTGGAAGATTGCAAAGGACGCCAGCACCGGGAAGGACAGCGGCAGCACGATCTTGACGAAGATTTCGAAATCGCTGGCGCCATCTATGCGCGCCGATTCCATGATCTCGCGCGGCAGGCCGGCAATATAGCTGCGCAGGAGATAGATGGCGAAGGGCAGGCCGAAGCCGGTATGCGCCAGCCAGATGCCGAGATAGGTTTTCGACGGCACACCGAAGAAGATGCCGACGCCGTTGTAGATCTTCAAAAGCGGGATCAAGGACATCTGCAGCGGCACGACCAGCAGGCCGATGATTGTGGCGATCAGCAAGGCGCGGCCGGGAAAACGCATCCACGCCAATGCATAGGCGGCGAAGGCGGCGATCAGGATCGGGATGACCGTCGCCGGGATGGTGACGGTCAGCGAGTTTATGAACGAGCGGCCGATGCCCTCCGAAAACAGCACGGTCTTGTAATTGTCGGTGGTGAATTTCGGTGGCGCCGACGAGGCGTAATAGACGCGCTGGCCACGGTCGCCTTCGAAAGCCTTGGGCGAACTCATGACGAACGTTCCGTCGGCATTGAGCTGCAAGGTCACGCCGTCGCCGAGATCGGCAGTGGTGCCGGCCGGATATTGCGTCGGTGCCGCCGACTTGACGCCGAAGGCGCTGATGTTGCGCGCAGCACCGTCGCCGAAGATATTGCCGGCAAGCACGAACTTGCCGTCCTTCTCGACCTGCGCCGAGGCCGGCGGCAGGCGGCCGGCTTCAGTCTGGCTGGAGCTGGAGAACGAGTTCCACCAGCCCGAGGCGATGATCTGGTCCTTGTCGCGCAGCGACGAGACCAGGATGCCGAGCGTCGGCACGGTCCAGACGGCGACGAAGACAAGCACGGCGATGTGGACGCCGAAGCGGCTGGCAAAGGACTTTCCGGTCGCGACGGCCATCTCAATGTCCTCCCGTCTCTTTGTTCGCCTGGCGGATGTTCCAGACCATGATCGGGATGACCGCGATCATGATGATGATGGCGATGGTGGCGCCGCGGCCGAAATCGCCGCCGCCGCGGAACATCCAATCGAACATCAGATTGGCCAGCACCTGGCTGTTCCATTGGCCGTTGGTCATGGTCAGCACGATGTCGAACACTTTCAGCACCAGGATGGTGATCGTCGTCCAGACCACGGCGATGGTGCCCCAGATCTGCGGCACCATGATCTTCCAGAAGATCTGGAACGGATTGGCGCCGTCGATGACCGCGGCTTCAAGCGTCTCTTCGGGGATGCCGCGCAACGCCGAAGACAGGATGACCATGGCAAAGCCGGTCTGGATCCAGATCAGGATGATCATCAGGAAGAAATTGTTCCAGAACGGCAGCGATATCCAGACCTGCGGCTGGCCGCCGAAATACTGGATGATGGCGTTGAGCAGGCCGATCTGCGTCTGGCCCTCGCCGCGATATTCGTAGATGAATTTCCAGATCACGCTGGCGCCGACGAAGGAGATCGCCAGCGGCAGGAAGATCAGGCTCTTGGCGATTGTGCCCCACCAGATCTTGTCCGTGAGCACGGCGATTATCAACCCTAGAAAGGTGCAGGCGGCGGGCACCACCGCCAGCCAGATGATGTTATTCAGGATCGAGTTGCGGAACTCGCGGTCGCCGAACGCCCATTCATAGTTGGCGAAGCCGACAAAATGCTGGCCGCCGCGGTCGAGGAAGGACAGCCAGAGCGTCGCCACCACCGGATAGATCAGGTAGACGGTGAGGATGATCATCGCCGGGCCGACGAACAGCCACGGACGGACCAGTCCTTGCCGGCGCAGATTGTCGATGGCCGCAGCCCCGGCCACGCCGCGCGACGGGAATATCAGGTCGACCAGCTTGTTGGCGCCCCAGAAATAGGCGACGCAGCCGCCGACGCCGATGATGATGACAAAAATGGCCGATAAGATCTGAGCAGCCATGGGTCCCTCTTCCCTGCGCATGATCGGCCGGGCCTTGAACAGCCCTGGCGATGTGGCTCTGCGCCGATTTAAGTTATTCTGAAACGAACGAACGCAAATCGGTCCGGCGTAAGGCGCCGGTCGGATCCGGGCCATAGCGGCCCGGACCCAGTCTGTGGAGGAAGTCCTGAATTTGCCGCCAAAGCGGCTGATTACTTGGCAGTGGTTACTTGCCAGCTGACTGCTTGCCAGCTGACTACTTGATAGCGTCCCAGCTCTTCTGGATGTCGGTGGCGACATCCTGCGCCGACTTGCCGCCGACCAGATCGATCATGCCGGTCCAGAAGGCGCCGGCGCCGATCTTGCCCGGCATCAGGTCCGAACCGTCGAAGCGGAAGGTCGAGGCATTGGCAAGGATATCGCCCTGCTTCTTCAGCGCGTCGCTGGCATAGGCATCCTTGTTGACCGACTTAAGCGGCGTGACGAAGCCGCCCTGGGCCATCCAGATTTCATGTGCCAGCGGCATTTTCAGGAATTCGATGAACGCGCGTGCACCCTTCGAGTCCTTGGTGATCATGGCCAGCGTGCCGGCGCCGAGCACAGGCGTGCCCAGCTCGGGCTTGGATGCATAGGGCGGGAAGTAAAAGAAGTCGGCGTCCTGTCCAACCTTTGTGCCTTCCGGGAAGAAGGTCGGGATGAACGATGCCTGATGGTGCAGGTAGCATTTCGGCGGCACCGAGAAGAGGCCCTTCGGGCTGTCGCGGAAGTCGGTCGCGGCAACCGCCTTGGCCCCACCGTCGACCATCTTGTCGTCGGTCGCGATCTTGCCGAAAATGTCGATGGCGTTGACCACCGCCGGATCGTTGAACGGGATCTCGTTCTTTACCCACTTGTCATACACGTCGGGCGCCTGGGTGCGCAGCATGATGTCTTCGACCCAGTCGGTCGCCGGCCAGCCGGTAGCGCCGCCTGAGCCGAGGCCGATGCACCACGGCGTGCCGCCGTCGGCGATGATCTTCTTCTCGAGGTCGGCGAGCTCTTCCTGGGTCTTGGGAACCTTGTAGCCGGCTTCCTCGAAATTGTCGGGCGAATACCAGACCAGCGATTTCACGTCGGCCTTGTAGGGGAAGGCGAAGAAGCCCGGCTTGCCGTCCTTGTCCTTGAAGGTGCCGAGATCGACCCATGACTGGCCGGCGCCGTAATTGTCCTTGATCCATTTGGCGGTGTCGTCGCCCAGCGGCGTCAAAAGGCCCTTGGACGCCAGATCCTGGATCAGGCCCGGCTGCGGCAGTACGGCGATATTGGGCGGGCTGCCGGCCTGGGTATCGATGACGATCTGCTGTTCGTAATTTTCCGACGAGGAGTATTTGATCTCGGCGCCGGTGGCTTCCTGAAAATATTCGAGAACAGTGCGGATGAGGCCTTCGTCCTCGCCGCGCCAGGGCCCGAAGATGGTCAGTGTCTCGCCCTTGAGATCGACCTTCTTCAGTTCTTCGTAATTGGCCCAGTTGAAGCGCTTGTCTTCCCCGGGCTTGAACTTCAGTTCGGCTTGCGCCGGCAGGGACAAGGCGAGCGTGGCAAACGCTGCGCCAAGCAGAAGCATCTTCTTCATCGGTATTCCTCCCAGTGTGGACACATACACCCGGACGGAACCTCCATTCCGCCCGCCGACGCTGCAGGACTGTGACTCGTTCAGTAAGGAACCGCAACCTTTCCAAGAGTCTTCCAAAGCGCTTTGGCCTTTTTGATCTCGCCATTGAATCGGCTGAAAGTCAAGAGGGCGGTGGGCTAATCGATTTAATTTCGAGCTGGAAGACTTGGTAAAGTGCACTGCAGCATAGTTTTACGGCGGTGCAGCAGCGTATTAAGCTTCAAACTGGCCGGACCAGTGCGTATGGTCGACCAGCTTGGCCGCGCCCGTTGTGGCGCCGCGTGGCTTCAAAATTAAAAGCGCTTTGAGGCTTGGAGACCTCCCAGTGAACCTGAAGCAGCTCTCTCATTTGCTAGCCCTGTCGCAGACAACGGTAAGCCGTGCGCTCAACGGCTATCCGGAGGTCAACGAGGAAACCCGCCGGCGCGTGGTGGATGCCGCCAAGCGCCACGGCTACCGGCCCAATCCGAGCGCGCGCCGGCTGGCGACCGGCAAGACGGGCATGATCGGCTATGTCCTGCCGACGGGCGCCTCCGTAGACATCGACCCGCATTTCGTCGAGTTCCTGTCGGGTCTCGGCGACTATGCCCGCTCGCACGAGCTCGACCTGGTGCTGTCGCCGGCCGATGCCGACGACCAGGAAACCACCTATCGCCGCATCGTCGCCAACCGCCAGGTCGACGCCGTTTACATCTCCTCGCCGCGCCCGGCCGACCGGCGGGTGGCGCTGGTCAACACGCTCGGCATTCCCTTCATCGTCCATGGCCGCAGCGAAGGCTTCGATTTCGACTACCCCTTCACCGACATCGACAATGAGGGCGGCTTCCACGACGCCGCCCGGCTGCTGGTTCAGCTCGGCCACCGCCGGCTGGCGCTGATCAATGGCGACGACCGCGAGACCTTCGCCATCCACCGCGAGCGCGGCATGCGCAGGGCGCTGGCCGCGAGCGGCCTGACGCTCGGCGAGCGCCATGTCTGCTCGGTGACGATGACCGAGGAGAACGGCTATCGCGCCGCCAGGCGCCTGCTCGAACAAAGCGAACCGCCGACGGCGATCGCCTGCTCCAGCCTGATCATGTCGCTCGGCGTCGTGCGCGCCGTGCGCGACCTTGGCCTGACCATTCCCGGCGACCTGTCGCTGATTGCCCATGACGACGTTTTCCCATGGCTGAAGCCGGAGAATTTTTCCGTGCCGCTGTCGACGACGCGCTCGTCGATCCGCCTGGCCGGCGCCCGCATCGCCGAACGCCTGGCAGCGCGCATTTCCGGCTTGGAAGAAGGGGCGCGAGGCGAGGTCTGGCCAGTCGACCTTGTGGTCAGGGGTTCGGTCGCAGGCGCCCCGGTCTAGGGATTAATCCATCGCTCCGCTGGGCAAGTTCACCCTTGTGGATGTTGCCCGCAGATAGATTGACTTTGTTGGGACAACGGTCTGCCTGGACCTGTCCTTGATTTGCCTTCTAGTGGGTGGCAACCAGTAAGCCAGAGCCATCAACCAGTCCTCAGGGTGCGCCACTTGCCCACATTCCCGTTCTCCGAAACGGATCCAATCCGGCATCCTGGCCCGCCGCCGAAAGCGTCGGAGGTGGTCATTGTCGGTGGCGGCATCATCGGCGTAACGACAGCGCTTTTCCTGGCACAGCGGAACATCCCGGTGACGCTGCTGGAAAAGGGACGCATTGCGGCCGAACAGTCGTCCCGAAACTGGGGCTGGATCCGAAAGCAGGGACGAGACGCGGATGAACTGCCCATCGTCATCGAGGCCATTCGCCTGTGGCGGCAACTGGCTGAGGAATGCGGCGAGGACATCGGCCTGACCCAGACAGGTGTGACCTACCTGGCGAACACCGACAAGGACATGGCCGGGTTCGAAGCCTTCATGAAGATCGCCGCGATCCATGCGCTCGACACCCGTCTCCTGGATGCAGACGAAACCGCGACACTCATCAAAGGCATGTCGCGCAAATTCAAGGGCGCGATGACGACGCCCTCCGACATGCGCGCGGAGCCTTGGCTGGCGGTGCCCGCACTTGCCCGGCTCGCCGTGCGAAAAGGCGTCAAAATCGTCGAGAATTGCGCAGCGCGAACCCTCGAAATCTCAGGCGGCAAGGTCAAGGGCGTGTGGACCGAGACGGGGTATATCGAGGCCTCCAGCGTGCTGGTCGCGGGCGGTGCCTGGTCATCCTTGTTCCTGAGAAGACACGGCGTCTCCATCCCCCAGCTCAGCGTCAGGGTAACCGCAGCCGCAACGGACCCCTTGGCTGAGATCTATGCCGGTGCCGCGGCCGACGAACACATCGCGTTCCGGCGCCGGCAGGATGGCGGCTACACGCTCGCCGCGGGCGGCAGCCATTTGCTTTATTTGGGACCTGACGCCTTCCGGCACGCCACCAAATACCTTCCCGCCCTCAGGGACAATCCGTTCGGGACGCGCTACTTTCCGTTCGCCCCGTCAGGCTACCCTGACGCCTGGTCGACGCCGCGCGATTGGGCGCCGGATTCCGTCAGTCCTTTCGAAAAAATGCGAGTGCTGAACCCGCCCCCTGAACGAGCCGGTCTGCGTTCGATAGAACGTAACTTCGGGTGTCTTTTTCCACAGTTCGAAGCAGTTCGCCTGAAGGCAGGCTGGGGCGGCATGATCGACGCCATGCCGGACGTCGTCCCCGTCGTGGATCGGGTTGAGGCAGTCGGCAGCCTTTTCGTCGCAACGGGAATGAGCGGCCACGGCTTCGGCATCGGGCCTGGCATAGGCCGCGTCGTTGCCGACATGATCCAGGGAAACCAGACGGGGCACGACCTCAGCCGCTTCCGGCTGTCGCGCTTCCATGATGGCAGCCCTGTCCGGCTGGGTCCGGCGCTCTGAATTGGGTGGCGCGAAATTCGCCCGGTTTACTTGTTCGCCGCCGCCTTCGTATCCAGCAGCCCATAACCGAAATCATTGTCCCGTCCCTTCGGACCGAGATCCCTGGCGGTGGCGGCCAGCGCCTTTTCGATATTGTCGGCCGAGCGCTCGGGTGAGGCGTGGATCAGGTTGGCGATTGCGCCGGACACGATCGCGGCGGCAAATGAGGTGCCGGTGACGACGTCAGAGCCGGCGCCGCTCGGCGCCACCATCTCGACACCGGGCGCCGAGATGAAGACATAAGCGCCGCGATTGGCCTGCTGCATCAGCCCGTCCTTGGCGTCGGTGGCGGTGACCGCGATCACGCCGTCATAGGCGGCGGGGTAGCCATAGGGCGCTTTCGGTCCGTTGTTGCCGGCAGCAGCGACCAGGATGATGCCTAGCCCGCGCGCATTGCGGCAGGCGGTGGCGAGCAGATCGTTCTTGGGGCCGACGAAACTCATATTGATGATGCTGACATTCTGGTCCGCCGCCCAGTCGAGCGCCGACAGGATGACATCCATGGTCGACCTGCCGTCCTCGAAGGCGCGGGCGTGATAGATCCTGGCGCCGGGCGCCATGCCTTCGAGCGCGCCGACGCCGGCGATCAGCCCGTCGACCGAGGTACCGTGGTCACGCTTTTCGACCGGCACGTTGGGCATGGCGTCGAACTGGTCGGCAATGACGCCGGTCAGCGCCGGATTGGTGTCGTCTATGCCGGTGTCGATGACGGCGATGCGCACGTTTTCGCCACTGGCTTGCTTGTTGTCGAGCTGAATGCGCTCGAAGGCATAGTTGACGATGCCGGCCGCCTGCTGCAGCGAATAGATATGGTTTGGCTCGCGCCGCAGGGTGCGGCCATCGGCGGCCAGCTGCGCCAGCACGGCGCCGACCGGGCGGCCGTCGGGAATGCCGAAGCGCACCAGCGTGGTGCCGAGCAGCCGCGACTGGCGCTGCGAGCGCACTTCAAGACCGAAGGAGGCGGCGATCTGCTGGACGGCGCCGGCATCGCCGTCGACGGTCACCAGCACCTCGTCGGGCACGAACTCGCCGGCGATGGCACGGCGCGGCGCGGTCGCGACAAGATCGGTCGGCGAAACGATCGCCCCGCCGGCGGGTGGCCCGGCCTGCGTGTCGGCAGGCGGCGCTGACGGCCGTGGCGTCGGCACGGGCGCTTCGGGAACCGGTGGGTTGGGAAACAGGTCGACGATCAGGGCCGGAAGGGTAACTGCGCCTGGTTCGCCGCCGACGTTGGCCTCATTGCCGTCTTTCGGGCAGTCGGCAGCCGCCGCTCCGGCCGCGTCGGTGCAGTCGGCCCGGCCGGCATTGGGATCATTGGTCTGCGCCGACGCCGGCACGGCGACGATTGTCGTCGCCGCCACCAGGATCGCCGCAAATCGAATGACCGCCCTAGCTGCCATCAACCGGTTTCCTTCCCTCGATCACAGTCTCCGCGAACGGCTGGGCGGCAATAAGGCCGACGAGCCTGGTGTAGTCTGCTCCGGTCTTGACCGGGATGGCAATGCGGAAGACGCCCGAGGCGGTCGGCCCGCCGGCGATCTTCAGCGCGTTCTGGTCGAGGAAGGCGGCGATGTCGGACATCTTCGCATCCGGCTTGAACTTGACCAGCGCGAACGGCAGTTTCGTCAGCTCATCCTCGGCGCCGGCAACCTCGAAATCATGGCTCTTGCCGCCGGTCTGCACGTAGGACTGCACCACGACCAACGCCAGCAGCACCGCCGCTGCCGCCCAGCCGACCGTGGCCGGCATCGCCGTGAACCGGCCGAGTGCCTGCGCCAGCCAGGAACGGCCCGCGGGAGCGCGGACCGGGCCGGCTTCGGCGTCGAGCGCCCTGGCAAAGCGGCTGAGCGCATCGGCCGGTGGCCGGATCGCCTCGTTGGCGGCGGTGGCGCCGGAGAATTCCGCCTCAGCCTCGCCAAGCGCCGCCATTGCCGCCGGATCGCTCGCCAGCCATTCCTCGACGGCTTCGAGGTCCGAGCCTTCCAGCGAGCCGTTCAGGTAGAACGGCAGCAGCGTTTCCATTTCGTCGCGGCGTGACATTTTTCCAGCGGCGCTCATATCTTCAGGATTGCTCATGGCCACCCCCTGTCGTAACCGGCGGCCTTGAGGGCTTCGCCGAGTTTCTTGCGGGCGTAGAACATTCGGGTCTTGACAGTGGCGACCGGGATGCCGAGCACCTCGCCGATCTCCGTCACCGACTGTCCATGGTAATAGGCAAGGTCGACCACCGAGCGGTGTTCCTCCGGCAAGGCATCGACGAAGCGCCGCAAGGCGGCGCCCTTGTCTTCCTTCATGGTGGCGACTTCCGGCGTGTCGGCGCCATCGGGAACCTGCGCCGCATCGTCGTCATCGATCCAGTCTTCTTTTTTCTTGCGCAGCATCGACAGCGCCTTGAAGCGGGCGATGCCGAGCAGCCATGTCGAGACTTCCGAGCGCCCTTCGAAACCGGGCGCCTGGCGCCACAGCTCAAGAAAGACCTCGTTTGCGATATCGTCGGCCATCATTTCCGATCCCGTCTGGCGCACCACGAAGCGGTAGACCCGCGCGTGGTGACGCATGAACAGCAGCCGAACAGCGGCACGGTCGCCCTTCGCGACCCGGTCGACAAGCGCGCGATCAGTCTCGGTCGCTGCCGTCATGGCCGGTCGAGCCGCCTGGCTCCTGTCTGCTCTGTCGCCGATCGGTTCAAAAAGGTTCATCCTTCCGCCAAGGAATTTTGGCGAAGCTAACCGAAGAAGGTGAGTGTTGCCAGAGTGTCTCCCTTCTCCCCGTGACTATACGGGGAGAAGGTGGCGGCAGCCGGATGAGGGGCGGCACCGGCGTTGGGGTATTTATGTTTGATGTTGCGCTGCCCCTCACCCTTACCCTCTCCCCGTATAGTGACGGGGAGAGGGGGGTAGCGAACGGCGGCTCAGCGACGACCTCCGTCACCCCAAAAACGGCTTAGCCTTCATGGTCTCCGGCACCGGCACACCCAGCCGCTTCAGCACCGTCGGCGCCAGTTGCAGCTGATCAAGCAGCGTGTCCGCATCCGGCCCTTTGCCGGCTCCGAAACAATACAGCGCGA
The DNA here is from genome assembly GCF_000503035.1 of Mesorhizobium sp. LSHC412B00. Classification (NCBI taxonomy): domain Bacteria; kingdom Pseudomonadati; phylum Pseudomonadota; class Alphaproteobacteria; order Hyphomicrobiales; family Phyllobacteriaceae; genus Mesorhizobium; species Mesorhizobium sp. LSHC412B00. Next base: position 297,582 of record NZ_AYWB01000004.1, read on the forward strand.
AATCCTGCATTTCATCGTCGCGGCCGCCATGATGGCCGCGGTCTGTCTGGCCGTGGTCGGCGGTTACGATCACCTCGTAACCGGCTTGCCGCCAGCCCGGCAGGAAGGCTGCCAGCATGCCGTCCATCGCATAGCAGGCATGGTCCATTTCGTGGCAGTCATGGCCGAAGCGATGACCCATCGAATCCAGCGTGCAGGTGTGCAGGATCCCGTAGTCGATATCATGGCGCCGGGTCAGCATGGTCAGCGTCGCAAACAGGTCGACATCGCTCGGCGTCATCTGGTTGCGGGCATTATAGCCGGTCATGGTGTGGAAGCGGCCATGCGTGATGGGTCCGTTGGGCTCGTCGAACTCCATGTCCTCGATCAGGTCGAACGGATAGGAGCGGAAGAATTCGGACCAGTAGGAGTGCGTCACCGCGCCGGTCTTGCCGCCGGCCTTGCTGATTTCGGAGAAAATATCCGGCTTGTTGACGAGAAACCGGTTTTCGTTGGACAGGATGCCGTGCTCCTGCGGCGAAACGCCGGTGTGGATCGAGGCATAGCAGCAGGCCGAGGTCGACGGCAGCACCGAGCGCATCTTCCACACCTGCGCCTCGCCCGACTGCACCCAGCCCTCGAGATTGCCCATCAGCCGGCGCCAGTTCCGGTAGGGCACGCCGTCGAGAATGATGAGCAGCAGTTTGGTCTTGAGCGCCATGGGCGGCTCCGGAAAGCTTTTGCCGTTGAAGGAAGTTTTCGCGACAAAGGCCGCGAATTCCCTACTAATTCCCCGCGCTCGCCATGCGCCGTCCCTTGATCGCCTTTTCCAGCCAGCCGATCTCCATCTCGGGAACGGACGACAGCAGCAGGTCGGTATAGGCGTCGAAGGGCGGCGTCAGCACCTTGCTCTTGGCGCCATAGCGCACCACCTCGCCGCGATACATCACCGCGATCGAATCGGCGATCGACTTCACCGTCGCCAGATCGTGGGTGATGAAGAGGTAGGCGACCTTCTCGTGCTGCTGCAGGTTGAGCAGCAGCTTGAGAATGCCGTTGGCCACCAGCGGGTCGAGCGCCGATGTCACCTCGTCGCAGATGATCAGCTTGGGCTTGGCGGCGAGCGAGCGGGCGATACAGACGCGCTGTTTCTGGCCTCCGGAGAGTTCGGCCGGATAACGATCGAGAAAGCCCTTGCCCATCTCGATCTCGTCGAGCAGTTCGGCGACGCGCTTGTCGCGCTCGCGGCCGCGTATGCCGAAGTAGAATTCCAGCGGCCGGCCGATGATGGTGCCGACGGTCTGGCGCGGGTTCATCGCCACGTCGGCCATCTGATAGATCATCTGCAACTGGCGCAGATCCTCCTTCGGCCGGTCGGCAAGCCGGTTGGCGAGCGGCCTGCCATCGAAGGTGACGGTGCCTTCCTCGGGCGGCAACAGCCCGGTGATAGCGCGCGCCAGCGTCGACTTGCCAGAGCCGGATTCACCGACGACCGCCAGCGTCTGTCCCGGATAGATCTCGACCGAGACGTTCTTCAGCACCTTGACGTGGCTGCCGCCGTAAGCGGCGGTGACGTTCTTGACCGACAGGAACGGCGCGGCGCCGGGCTTCTGCTCGGCATGCTCGATCTCATGCACCGAGACCAGCGCATTGGTGTATTCCTGGCGCGGCTCCTTGATGATCTGGCGAGTGCCGCCCCATTCGACCAGCCTGCCATGGCGCAGCACCATGATCTCGTCCGAGACCTGGGCGACGACGGCAAGATCGTGGGTAATGTAGAGCGCCGCGACATGGGTGTCGCGGATGGCGTCCTTGATCGCCGCCAGCACGTCGATCTGCGTCGTCACGTCGAGCGCCGTGGTCGGCTCGTCGAAGACGATCAGGTCGGGTTCCGAACACAGCGCCATAGCCGTCATCACCCGCTGCAACTGACCGCCGGAGACCTGGTGCGGGAACCGTTCGCCGATGATTTCGGGGTTTGGCAGGCTGAGCTTCTTGAACAACGCCACGGCACGTTTCTCGGCCTCGGCGCGTGTCGCCGTGCCGTGCAGCAGCGTTGCTTCCACCACCTGGTCCATCAGCTTGTGCGCCGGATTGAAGGCCGCGGCCGCCGACTGCGCGACATAGCAGACCTCGCGGCCGCGCAATTTGCGGAAACCTTCCTTGCCGCCCTTGAGGATATCGCGGCCGTTGAGCAGCACCTCTCCGCCGGTGATGCGCACGCCGCCACGGCCATAGCCCATCGACGACAGGCCGATGGTCGACTTGCCGGCGCCGGACTCGCCGATCAGGCCGAGCACCTTGCCCTTTTCCAGCGTCAGCGAGACATCGTGGACCAAAACGATGTTCTTCGGCGCCTCGCCGGGCGGAAACACTGTCGCTTCGATGCGCAGATTGCGGATATCGAGCAGCAGGCCGGGCTTTGCTTTTGTGTCAGCCATCACCCGCGTCCTCCCTTCAGGCTTGTCGTGCGGTTGAGCACCCAGTCGGCGACCAGATTGACCGAAATCGCCAGTGCTGCGATCGCCGCGGCGGGAATGAGTGCCGCCCCGATACCGAAGACGATGCCGTCCTTGTTCTCCTTGACCATGCCGCCCCAGTCGGCATCCGGCGGTTGCACGCCAAGCCCGAGAAAGGAGAGCGTCGACAAGAACAGCACCGCGTAGATGAAGCGCAGGCCAAGTTCCGAGACCAGCGGCGAAAGCGCGTTGGGCAGGATCTCGCGGAAGATGATCCAGCCGCTGCCTTCGCCCCGCAGCTTGGCTGCCTCGACATAGTCCATGACGTTGATGTCGACGGCCACCGCGCGCGACAGCCGGTAGACGCGGGTCGAGTCGAGGACGCCCATCACCAGGATCAGCGTCACCAGGTTGGTCGGCAGCACCGAAAGCACGACGAGCGCCATGATCAAGGTCGGGATCGACATCAGCAGATCGACAAGGCGCGACAGCAGCGTGTCGAACCAGCCGCCGAACACCGCCGCCGAAAAGCCGAGGATGGCGCCGAGCGAGAATGACAGCGCGGTGGCCAGCACCGCAATGAACAGCGTGATGCGAGCGCCGTAGATCATGCGCGACAGAAGATCGCGACCGAGATTGTCGGTGCCCAGCAAATGTGCCGCCGTCATCGGTTCCCAGACATCGCCGACGATTTCGGCATTGCCGTACGGTGCGATCAACGGTGCGAAAACTGCCGCCAACACGAACATAGCCGTCAGCACGATGCCGATCAGCGCGGGGATGGGGATGCGTTTGATGTCGAGCATGCCCGCCGCCTATTTCGGATGTCTGAGGCGCGGATTGGCGACAATCGCCCCGATGTCCGCAATGATGTTCAGGCTGATATAGACGGCGGCGAAGACCAGGCCGACCGCCTGCACCACCGGCACGTCGCGCTTGGTGACGTGGTCGACCAGATATTGTCCCATGCCGGGATAGACGAAGATCACCTCGACCACGACGACGCCGACGATGAGGTAGGCGAGGTTGAGCATGACCACGTTGATGATCGGCGCTATGGCATTGGGGAAAGCATGCTTGCGGATGACGTTGAAGGCCGACAGGCCTTTCAGTTCCGCCGTCTCGACATAGGCCGACTGCATGACGTTGAGGATGGCCGCGCGGGTCATGCGCATCATATGCGCCAGCACAACCAGCGTCAGCGCGGTGGCCGGCAGCGCGATCGCCTGCATGCGCTCACCGAACGGCATGCCGTCATAGACCGTGGAAATGGCCGGGAACCATTGATACTTCACGGCAAAGAAATAGACGAGCACATAGCCGATGAAGAATTCCGGGAAAGATGTCGAGGCGAGCGCCAGGCCGGAGATCAGCTTGTCGACCCAGCCATTGCGGTAACGCACGGCGATCAGGCCGAGGATGATGGCCAGCGGCACGGCCACGATCGCAGCCCAGAAGGCGAGGAACAGCGTGTTCCACAGCCGCCCCTTGATCGACGTGGCAATATCCTGGCCGCTCGACATCGCCGTGCCAAGATCGCCGGTGAGCACACCGCCTAGCCAATGGAAATACCTGATGTAAGCCGGCTGATTCAGGCCGAGCTGCTCGCGCAGATTGGCGAGCGATTCCGGCGTCGCCGACTGTCCGAGAATGGCTTGCGCGACGTCGCCGGGCAGGATCTGGGTGCCGGCGAAGATCAGGACCGAAACGGCCAGCAAGAGGACGATGCCCAGCGCAACGCGCTGGGCCACAAGTTTCACGACGGGTGAGGACATATCCGCAAAGCCGGGCTCAGGCTTCGAGCCAGCACTTCGCCAGCGCGTAGCCGTTCATCAGCTCCTGATGCGGATCGTCGACCCAGCCGCCGACCTTGGCGCCTGTCGCATCGATGAACTGATTGAACATCGGCAGGATCAGGCCGCCCTCGTCGCGCACCAGCACGGCCATGTCGTGGTACATCTGCTTGCGCTTGGTCTCGTCGAGTTCGGCGCGTGCGGCTAGCACCAGCTTGTCGAAGTCCGGACGCTTGAAACGGGTGTCGTTCCAGTCGGCGGTCGACAGATAGGCGGTCGAGTACATCTGGTCCTGGGTCGAGCGGCCGCCCCAATAGGAGGCGCAGAAGGGCTGCTTGTTCCAGACCTCGTTCCAGTACCCGTCGCCGGGCTCGCGCTTGAGCTCGATCTTGATGCCGGCCTTGGCCGCGCTCTGCTGGAAGAGCTGCGAGGCGTCGACCGCGCCCGGGAAGGCGACGTCGGAGGTGCGCAGCAGCACGGTGCCGTCATGGCCCGACTTCTTGTAGTGGAACTTGGCCTTGTCGGGATCATATTTGCGCTGCTCGATCTCGGAAAACAGCGGATAGGACGAATTGATCGGGAAGTCGTTGCCGAGCGAGCCGTAGCCGCGCAGCACCTTGTTCAGCATCTCCTCACGGTCGATCGCGAGCTTCAGCGCCATGCGCAGGTCGCTGTTGTCGAAGGGCGCGGTGTTGCAATGCATGATGAAGACATAGTGGCCGGGGCCGGCATGGTTGCGGATGGTGACGCCCGGTACGCGCTTGATCAGGTCGACGATCTTCGGCTCGACGCGGTTGATCATGTTGACCTGGCCGCCCTGCAGGGCCGCCGTGCGCGCGGTCGCGTCGTTGATGACGATGATCTCGATCTGGTCGGCATGGCCCATCTTGTCGGCCTGCCAGTAATTGGCGAAGCGCTCGCCGCCATGGCGCACGCCGGGCTCGTTGGTGGTGACCTTGTAGGGTCCTGCCGAGATGCCGGCATCCGCCTTGTCCTTGCCGCCGTTGGGCTGGACGATGAGGTGGTAGTCGCTGAGGAGATACGGAAGGTCGGCGTTGGCCTCCTTCAGCGTCAGGACGACTTCCTTGCCACTGGCTTTGATGCTGTCGATGCCCTTCATGTAGCCCAGCGCGCCGGACTTCGACTTTTCATCGGAATGGCGCTCGAGCGTTGCCGCCACATCCTCAGCGGTCACCGTCTTGCCGTTGTGGAATTCGACGCCGTCGCGGATTTTCAGCGTCCACACCTTGGCGTCGTCCGACGAGCCGATCTCTTCGGCGATGCGGTTCTCGAGCTTGCCTTCCGGAGACAGCTCGACGATCAGTTCGCCCCACATCTTGCCAAAAGCGAACGGCACTTGCGTCATGAACAAAGCCGGGTCCAGGCTGTTCGTGGATTCGCCGCCGACGAGGCCGGCCTTCAGCGTGCCGCCCTTGACCGGGCCTTCCGCGCGAGCCGCACTGGAAAGCAGCATATTGGCGAAGGGCGCTGTGACGCCGAGTGCTGCGGCGCGGCCGAGGAAATCACGACGGCTCAGCTTGCCGGACGCAACGCGCCGGCTCAGATATTCGAGTTCGTTGGACATTTGAGTTCCTCACTCTGTTGGTTCGACCTTATGGTCGTTTTTTGCTTGTTGTTACCAAAGGGATATTGACCGGAAGGCAAAGCGGTAAGCAAGACGGAATGCGACATGCCGTGGCGTAAATCGTGCGTCGCAACTGGACCAGTCGGGTGGACGCTCAGAGCAGGTCGCGCGGGATCGTCTCTTCGAAATCGCGTTCGAAAACCAGCGTTTCGCCCTCATAGGCTTCGATTCTGGCGCTGACGATGAAGTTTTGCGCATCGCAGCGCATTTCAGCCGACGTCTCGGTGCGCACCGACCACCCGTTTCGCGACAAGGTCTGCGTCCAGTGCGTGCGACCCGAGGCAGACAGCGGCTCGTCGGGGTGGATCGTCCAGCTCTCGCGGGCAATGCTGCCATTGGCCAGTCCATGCGCGAGATCGCGCACTTCGCCGAAATCATCCGTGATCGAGAGCGTGACGATGCCGGTCTTCTCATCGCGATCGACGTGACGCTCGGAATTCGCTGCACGAACTGTCGCGGTTGCCCAGGGTGTTGCGCCTTCGGGAGACTGGAACGAGGTCTCGTCGGCTTTTGCGAGCGGGCGCAGCGGCAGCCTCAGCGTCGCCGCTGAAAGGTCGAGCCGCACCGGCTCCGGCGACGGCCAGATCATCGGCCAGTAAGCATTGGAAACCGCGATGCGCAGGCGGTGTCCGGCCGGCACGCGGTAGGCGCACTGGTCGAGAATAACGCGCGCCGAAACCGTTTCGCCCGGCACCAGCGCTTGCGGCTGTTCGTGCGAAGAACGATGCGTCAGGTTGAGCACGCCGTAGGAGATCAGTTCCGAGGCGCCGTCGGGGTGCACGTCGCACAGCCGCACCGCGATGTTCGCCTGCGGGCGATCGGACGACACCCGGATGAGAAGCTCCGGCGCGCCGACGATGTCGAGTGCCTCGGCAAGCACAGGCTGATCGAAGCAGACGGACAGCGCGTCGTCCGGGCGCTGGTCGCCCGGCAGTTCCGGGCCAAAGGTGAAGGGAAAATATTCGCCGCCGGCGAGCCCGCAGCTTTGCGGGGTCGCCACGATCGCCGGCCTGACGCCGTCAGCAATGAGTTCGATCGCCCCGACCTTGATGTTGGGAGACGGCCATTCCTGTTCGGCCACCCAACGGCCCGGCCGCTCCGGGTGCCAGCGCGCCGGCCGCACACTGTCCATGACATAGGCGCGGTAGTCCGGGTCGGCCTCCACGCCGGTCTCGACGCCCTTCAACCAGCTGTCCCACCAGCGCAACGCCTCCTGCTGGAAGCCGATGGCGGGTTTGGGTTCGGCATAATGCGGGTATTTGTGGATCCATGGCCCGACAATGCCCTTCACCGGCGCCTGGATGCTGGTGACCAGATGCGAAATCGTGTTGCGGTAGCCGTCATGCCAGCCGCCGATCGACAGCACGGCGGCTTTGACCGCGGAGAAATCCTCGCAGATCGAACCGCGTTTCCAATAGGCGTCGCGATGCTGATGGCTGAGCCAGAGCGGCAGAAGGAAAGACTGGTTCTCCAGGCGCGTCAGCCAGAGGTCGCGCCAGCGGTTGTCGCCAGCAATCAGCGGATCCGGCGGTCGCGACGAATAGGACAACATGGTCGAGGCCCAGCCGAAATTTTCCGTCAAAAGGCAGCCGCCCTTGTAGTGGATGTCGTCGGCGTAGCGGTCGACGGTCGAGCACAGGCTGATCACCGCCTTCAGCGCCGGCGGCTGCTTGGCCGCCACCTGCAGGCAGTTGAAGCCGCCCCAGGAAATGCCCATCATGCCGACACTGCCATTGCACCAGGGCTGTGCTGCCGCCCAGGCAATCACATCGCAGGCGTCCTGCAATTCCTGCTCGGAATATTCGTCGTCCATCAGCCCTTCGGAATCGCCATTGCCGCGCATGTCGACGCGGATCGAGGCGTAGCCGTGGCCGGCAAAATAGGGATGCGTCAGTTGATCGCGAAAGATGGTGCCGTCGCGCTTGCGATAGGGCAGGTGCTCAAGGATTGCCGGCACCGGATCCTCGCTCGCATCGTCCGGCATCCACACCCGCGCCGACAGCCGGCAACCATCCGGCATGACGATGCCCATATCGGGGAATTCGATGACCTTGCGGGGAAATTCGGTGATGGTTTTCATGCGATGCTCCAGGATGTCAGTGACGCATGAAGCGGGCATGTCATGAAGTCAAACGGGCGACGGCCGGTGTCGCCGCGACGACGCCACGATATGTAGCCCGATTGTTTTGCCCTGATGTTGCAGGATTATAATTAATGTATTACATTTATTAACTGAACCCAACGTGATGAGGATTTCGCCTGAAAATCGTTTGGGATGAGCCAAAGCGCGTGACGAACCTGGACAGCCGGGGTCTCGATTTTGCCGAACTCGATATTGAGTTTTTTTGCGACTTCAACCGTCCTTCCAGCCAAGGCCGACCGGTTCAAGGCGATTGGCGAATTCGGAGAGATCATCCTGGCCGTGATTTTCAAGCCGCTTGGTTCGGAGGCGATTTCGGTGATCTCGATGCGCCGTGCCAGCCGAAAGGAAAGGTCAGTATATGAACAATCCTAAATCGCGTGTTCGACCGCTTACCGATGCGGAGGAAGGGGAAATTCAAAGACAAATTGTTGATGATCCCGACGATGCGGAGACGACAGACGAACAGTTGGCGCAAGCCAGGCCTTTCGCGGAAGTGTTTCCAGAACTTTTCGAGAGCATAAGGCGTACTCGTGGCCGGCCAGCCGTGGAGAAGCCTAAGCAAGTCGTGTCCATCCGTCTGGATCAGGATGTCATCAGTAAATTCAAGGCGACCGGCAAGGGCTGGCAGGCCAGGATCAACGAGGTGCTGAAAAACGCGAAGGTAGGCTAGGCAATCCGCGTCAGTTCAGCGGAATGTCGTTTTCGGCCTTGCGCGCCTGATAAGCGCCGGACAGTTCGTCGTAGCGGGCAGAAATATTGCCGATCCTTGCCTCAAGCCGGCCGCGCTCGGCCTCGGGCAGCGCCCGCACCAGCCTGCGAATGGAAAAACTCTTCCAATAAGCGTTCTCGGCATTGTAGCCGCCGGGATCAAGAGTGAAGACCTCTTTCAGGATTTTCAGATCGTGCGGGATCGCAAAGCTGTCGCGTGAATCCTCGTGGCTGAAGAGGTAGTAGAAATTGTCGAAGCCGGTCCAGGTGATCGCCGACAGGCAGAGCGAGCAGGGCTCATGCGTGGCGATGAAGATGGCGTCCTTGGTGTCGACGCGCTCGGCTTTCGGCATTTCATAGAAACGCTTCAGGCAGTGCACCTCGCCATGCCAGAGCGGATTTTCCATCTCGTTGTTGGTTTCGGCCAGCACCAGCGAGCGGTCGCCCTTCCGCAGGATGGCGGCGCCGAACAGCTTGTTCCCATGGGCCACGCCCTCTGCCGTTTTCGGCACGATGTCGTGCTCGATGACATCGAGCAGGCGGTCGATCAGCGATATGTCGGTCATTTCTCAGGTCTCGTTGGGGAGATGGATTTCGTAGGGGTGCGAGAAATGGAACTCTTCGAGGTTGGAGCCGTCACCGCCGCGGTCGACGATGACGAAATCCTGCGCTTCGCCGAGCGGCGTCAGCACGCCGTGCCAGAGATTGCGCGGATAGTTGACGCCTTGCCCGGGTGCGGTGATGAAGGCGTGCGGCTCGCCCGGACCGTCCTTGCCGTCATGGCAGACGACGACCAGGAAAGGCCGCGGCGACAGCGGGATGAACGCCTGGCTGCCCAAGGGATGGCGCTCGACCATGGTCAGCTTCAGCGGCAGATCGTAAGGCGTGCCGCGCGCCATCGAGATCAGCACGCGGGCATTCGGTCCCGCGGCTTCAGCGGTGGCGAGATTGTGGTAGCGCTCGGTCTTGCCGCCATTGATCGGGTAGTGATTGCCGCCGCCCATGTCGATGACATCGCCGAAGCCGGCAAAGCTTTCGCGGGTCAGCGGCCGCGCTGTGATGCGGGTCACCGCGCGCGACCGCCAATGCCCGCCCCGCCGAGCTTGGCGTGCCGGTTGACGTCCTTGTAAAGGAGATAGCGGAATTTGCCTGGGCCGCCCGCGTAGCAGGCCTGCGGGCAGAAGGCGCGCAGCCACATGAAGTCGCCGGCCTCGACCTCGACCCAATCCTGGTTGAGGCGGTAGACCGCCTTGCCTTCCAAGACATAGAGCCCGTGCTCCATGACATGCGTCTCGGCAAATGGGATGACGGCGCCAGGCTCGAGCGTAACGATGGTGACATGCATGTCGTGGCGCATGTCGGCTGGATCGACGAAACGGGTCGTCGCCCAGCGACCCTCGGTGCCGGGCATCGGCGTCGGCGCCATTTGCTGGTCACTGCTGAACAAGACTTCCGGCGCGTCGATGCCGTCGACGGCCTCATAGGCCTTCCTGATCCAGTGGAAGCGTACGGCGTCGCGACCTTCGTTGCGCACCGTCCAGCCGCTGTCCGGCGGCAGGAAGGCAAAACCGCCGGCTTGCAGCACGTGCTTCTTGCCGGCCAGCGAAACGGTCAACTCGCCCTCAACCACGAACAGCACGCCCTCGGCGCCGGCGTCCGGCTCGGGCCGGTCGCTGCCGCCGCCGGGCAGGACCTCGACGATGTACTGCGAAAATGTCTCGGCGAAACCCGAAAGCGGCCTGGCGATGATCCAGGCCCTGGTCTCGTCCCAGAACGGCAGTGGGCTGGTGACGATGTCCTGCATCACTCCCTTCGGTATGACGGCATAGGCCTCGGTGAAGACGGCGCGGCCGGTCAAAAGCTCAGTTTGGCCGGGATGGCCGCCATGCGGTGCATAATAGGTTTTCTGGTCAGTCTTGATCATATCCATTGGGTCCTGACCCCTCAGTCATTTCATTAGAGCGGGAGCATGTCTTTCAGGCGGAGCAGCGCGATGCGCTCGACCTGTTTGCAGGCGGTATCGAGTTCGACGCCACGGCTGTTGCCGATGCGCGCCTCGAACTCGGCGAGGATTTCCTCCTTGGTCTTGCCCCGCACCGCGATGATGAAGGGAAAGCCGAAGGTGGTGACGTAAGCGGCGTTGAGCTTAGAAAACAGCTCGCGCTCCTTGTCGGTCAGCGCGTCGAGGCCGGCGGAGGCCTGCTCGCGTGTGGATTCCGCAGTGAGGCGTCTCGCTTTGGCCAGTTTGCCAGCGAGATCGGGATGGGCGTTGAGGACGCCGATCCGCTCGGTTTCGCTGGCGGCGCGGAAGACGCGGCAGAGCGCATTGTGCAGGCCGCCGGCGCTGTCATGCGCCGGCCCAAGCTCCAGCTCATAGGCACGTTCGGCGATCCAGGGCGAATGTTCGAACACGCCGCCGAAAGTGTCGACGAAGGTCTCGAACGCCATCTTCGACGGCTTGAGCGCCGCCGGCTGGTAGGGGTGGTTCTCCTGCCAGTGCCTAGCGATATCGATGCGCCGTGCCAGCCAGACCTTGTCGTGCGATCTGACATAGTCGACGAAGCGCTTCAGCGCCGCCACCCGCCCGGGACGTCCGACGAGGCGGCAATGCAGGCCGATATTCATCATCCGCGGCCGGCCCGCTTTGCCCTCGGCATAGAGCGTGTCGAAACTGTCCTTCAAATAGGCGAAGAACTGGTCGCCGGAATTGAATCCCTGCGGCGTGGCGAAACGCATGTCGTTGGCATCGAGCGTGTAGGGGATGACGAGTTGCGCGCCGCCGCTGTGCTCGAACCAGTAGGGCAGTTCGTCGTCATAAGTGTCCGACACATAGTCGAAGCCGCCCTCTTCGGCCACCAACCGCACCGTATTGACCGAGGTGCGGCCGGTGTACCAGCCGGTCGGCCGTTGGCCTGTCACCTCGTAGTGCAGCTTGATCGCCGCTTCGAGGTCGCGGCGCTCGTCCTCGGCGCTGTGGTCGCGGTAGTCGATCCATTTCAGCCCGTGCGAGGCCATTTCCCAGCCGGCCTCCTGCATCGCCGCCACCTGGTCGGGCGACCGGGCTAATGCTGAGGCGACCCCGTAGCAGGTCACCGGCACTTGCGCCTCGCTGAACAGGCGCAGCAGCCGCCAGAAGCCTGCCCGCGCGCCATATTCGTAGATCGATTCCATGTTCCAGTGGCGCTGGCCGACCCAGGGCGCGGCGCCGACGATTTCCGACAGGAAGGCTTCCGAGGCCTTGTCGCCGTGCAGCACGCAGTTCTCGCCGCCTTCCTCGTAGTTGACGACGAATTGGACGGCCACATGCGCACCGCCCGGCCATCTCGGATCCGGCGGATTGGCTCCGTAGCCGCGCATGTCTCTAGAGTAACGCATTGCCCCTCCCCGCCGGACGCTGCCGGAAGTTGTGATCAGGATAGTCGAAAGGGTTGCTCGCGCATTCCCCCGAAATTTTTGAAAGTGTTTTTGTGCCACTCCGCTCGACCGGGACTTATGCATCGCCTTTAATTGGCGCACAATTCACTGCTTTGTTCGGCTGTATCGGAAATGGGAGGCGCCAGTGGCAGAAACGTCGAAAGCCGATGGCGGACGTCTGACGACGCATGTGCTCGACACCGCGACCGGCAAGCCGGCGGCGGGCCTGTCGATCGCGCTTTATCATCTTGAGAGCGACGCGCGGATACATTTGAAGACCGTCGTCACAAATGCCGACGGCCGCTGCGATGCGCCGCTGCTGGCAGGAGCGGAGTTCCGCCTTGGCGAATACGAACTGGTCTTCGCCGCCGGTGACTATCTACGCGGCCAGGGCACCAAACTGCCGGAACCGGCCTTCCTCGACAGCGTGCCGATCCGCTTCGGCATGGCAGAATCCGTGCATTATCACGTGCCGTTGCTTATCTCTCCCTATGGCTACTCGACCTACAGGGGGAGCTGACGCATGGCCAAGATCACCATACGCAACGAGATCCGCTTCATCCTCAATGGCAGGGATGTCGCGCTGTCGTCGGTGGCGCCCGACGCGACCTTGCTCGACTGGCTGCGGCTCGACCGCTCGCTGCGCGGCACCAAGGAAGGCTGCGCCGAGGGCGATTGCGGCGCCTGCACGGTCCTGGTCGGAAAATTGTCCGCCGGCAAGCTGGTTTATGAAAGCGTCAACGCCTGCATCCGTTTCCTCGGTTCGCTCGACGGCACCCATGTCGTCACCGTCGAGCATCTGCGCGGCGCGCCTGGCCAATTGCATCCGGTGCAGCAGGCGATGGTCGATTTCCACGCTTCGCAATGCGGCTTCTGCACGCCGGGCTTCGTCATGTCGCTCTACGGCTTGTGGATGAAGTCGCCGGACCCGTCGAATGCGGCGATCGAGAAGGCCTTGCAAGGCAATCTTTGCCGCTGCACCGGCTATGAGGCAATCATGCGCGCCGCGCGTGCCATCTCCAGCTACGGCAAGGCGGCGAAGGATCCGCTGGCGGCCGAGCGCAAGGCGATCACGGCCAGGCTCGAGGCTATGCATGACGGTGCCCGCGTCGAAATCGGCGCCGGCAAGCTGAGGTTGGTCGTCCCGGCCAACGCCGATGATTTCGCCGCTGTACTGGATAAGGAACCCGACGCCACTGTTGTCGCCGGCTCGACCGACGTCGGCCTGTGGGTCACCAAGCACATGCGCGACATCTCACCGGTAGTCTTCATCGGCAATCTCGAGGGGCTGTGCGCGATCTCCGAAGACAATGACGTCATCACCATCGGAGCCGGCGTCACCTACACCGACGCCTTCGCGACACTGGCCAAGCGCATCCCCGCGCTCGGGGCATTGTTCGACCGCATCGGCGGCGAACAGGTACGAAACATGGGCACCATCGGCGGCAACATCGCCAATGGCTCGCCGATCGGCGACACGCCGCCGCCCCTGATCGCGCTTGGTGCGCAACTGACGCTGCGCCGCGGCAAGAAGCGGCGCACCATCGCGCTCGAGGATTTCTTCATCGCCTATGGCAAGCAGGACCGGCAGCCAGGCGAATTCGTCGAGGCCGTGCACGTTCCCGTGCCGGCCAAGGGCACGAAGTTTGCCGTCTACAAGATCACCAAGCGCCGCGACGAGGACATCACCGCAGCCCTTGGCGCCTTTTTCCTCGACTTGGCCGAGGACGGAACCGTGGCCGATATATGCATCGCCTATGGCGGCATGGCGGCCACCCCGAAGCGGGCTTTCGGTGTCGAAAAAGCGCTGCTCGGCAAGCCGTGGACGGAGACAACGGTGGAAGCCGCCATGGCTGAATATGCCGGCGATTTCACCCCGCTGACCGATATGCGGGCATCGGCCGAATACCGGGCGCTGGCGGCCAGGAACCTGCTGCTGCGCTTTTTTGCCGAAACCAGCGGCAGCAAGGCGCCGTTCCAGGTGTCACGCAACGAGGCGGCCTGATGAACAAGCACGCCTCTCCAGATCTCAAGGCGCAGAAGATTTCCGGTGGCGTCGCCGCCGACCAGCGCCACGATTCCGCGCACAAGCATGTCAGCGGCAGCGCGGTCTATATCGACGATATGCCGGAACCGGCGGGCATGCTGCATGGCTGCCTCGGCCTGTCCACGGCGACGCATGCGACGATCAGCAAAATGGATCTGTCGGCGGTGCGCGCGGCGCCGGGCGTCGTCGATGTGCTGACGGCCAAGGACGTTCCGGGCGAAAATGACATTTCGCCGACCGGTCGACACGACGAGCCGGTGCTGGCCGACGGCAAGGTGCAGTTTTATGGTCAGCCGATCTTCTGCGTTATTGCCAAGACGCGCGAACAGGCGCGCCGCGCCACCCGGCTGGCCAAGGTCGAATACAGTCCATTGCCTTTCGTCACCGACATTGGCGATCTCGACCCCCGCAAGGACAAGCTGGTCACGCCGCCGCTCACGCTGAAGCGTGGCGATGCCGCTGCCGCGATCAAGGCGGCGCCGCGCCGGCTGAAGGGCAAGATGCGCATCGGCGGCCAGGAGCATTTCTATCTCGAAGGCCATATCGCAGTGGCCATTCCTGGCGAGGACCAGGACGTCACCATCTATTCCTCGACCCAGCATCCGAGCGAAGTCCAGCATATGGTCAGCCATGCGCTGGGCGTGCCGAGCAACGCCATCACAGTGGAAATCCGCCGCATGGGTGGCGGCTTCGGCGGGAAGGAGACGCAAGGCAACCAGTTTGCGGCATTGGCTGCGATCGCCGCCAAGAAACACCATCGCGCGGTCAAGATCCGGCCCGACCGTGACGACGACATGATTGCCACCGGCAAGCGCCATGACTTCCTCGTCGACTACGAAGTAGGTTTCGACGACGCCGGCAACATTCTTGGCGTCGACTTCATGTTCGCGGCGCGTTGCGGCTTTTCATCGGACCTGTCCGGCCCGGTCACCGACCGCGCGCTGTTCCATTGCGACAACACCTATTTCTGGCCGGCGGTGCATGCGCAATCGGCGCCGCTTTACACCAACACCGTGTCGAACACGGCGTTTCGCGGCTTCGGCGGCCCGCAAGGCATGGTCGGCGCCGAACGCGTCATCGACGAGGTTGCCTTTGCCGTCGGCAAGGACCCGCTCGAAATCCGCAAGCAGAATTTTTATGGCACCAGTGGTGATAAAGACGGGGGCCGCAACGTCACCCCGTATCACCAGACGGTCGAGGACAACATCATCCACCGCATCGTCGCCGAGCTGGAGGCGAGCGCCGACTATGCGGGGCGCCGCCGCATCATCCAGGCCTTCAACGCCAACAGCCGCTTCATCAAGCGCGGCCTGGCGCTGACGCCGGTCAAATTCGGCATCTCTTTCACGGCCACCCACTACAACCAGGCCGGCGCGCTGGTGCATGTCTATACCGACGGTTCGGTGCATCTGAATCACGGCGGCACCGAGATGGGGCAAGGCCTCTACGTCAAGGTGGCGCAGGTGGTGGCGGAAGAGTTCCAGATCGACCTCGACCAGGTCAAGATCACCGCGACGACCACCGGCAAGGTGCCCAACACTTCGGCCACCGCGGCGTCGTCCGGCACCGACCTCAACGGCATGGCGGCGCAGAACGGCGCCCGCCAGATCAAGGAACGGCTGACCGACTTCGCCGCCGAAAAATACCAGGTGCCGCGCGAGCAGGTGCTTTTCCTGCCCAACCGGGTGCGCATCGGCAACCAGGAGATCGCCTTCACCGACCTTGTCAAGCAGGCCTATATGGCCCGCATCCAACTGTCGGCGGCGGGTTTTTACAAGACGCCGAAAATCCACTGGAACCGTGACAAGGGCGAGGGCCGTCCGTTCTATTATTTCGCCTATGGCGCCTCGTGCTCGGAAGTCTCGGTCGACACGCTGACCGGCGAATATGTCGTCGAGCGCACCGACATATTGCATGAAACCGGCCGCTCGCTGAACCGCGCCATCGATCTCGGCCAGATCGAGGGCGGCTTCATCCAGGGCATGGGCTGGCTGACGACGGAGGAGCTGTGGTGGGACGACAAGGGCCGGCTGCGCACGCATGCGCCGTCGACCTACAAGATCCCGCTCGCGTCCGACCGGCCGAAGATATTCAACGTCACGCTGGCCGACTGGCCGGAGGCCAACGAGCCGACGGTGCACCGTTCCAAGGCGGTCGGCGAACCGCCCTTCCCGCTCGGCATGTCTGTGCTGCATGCGCTGTCGGACGCGGTGGCAAGTGTGGCCGATCATAAGGTCTGTCCGCGTCTCGACGCTCCTGCAACACCAGAACGGGTGCTGATGGCGATCGAACGGTTGAAGGGTGAAGCCGAGAATAGCGCCTGACTCTGACCTGGATTCTGGCAAAACGTGCAATTCAGACTGAAAAACTCTATATTTCCCGTACGGGAATGCGAAATATGAACTCGAAAGTGCAAAGCCTCAGAGCTTTTCTCGCCAGCGCCGGCCGGCTTGCTCTGGTCGAAGTGGCCGGCACCAAAGGCTCGACTCCGCGCGAGAAGGGCGCCTTCATGCTCGTATCGCAGGCGGCGATTTTTGGCACGATCGGCGGCGGTCAGCTCGAGTACATGGCGATCGACAAGGCGAGGCAGATGGTGGGGTCTTCACCCTCCCCCNCCCCGTTTCGCGGACGCCGCCACGCGGCGTCCGCTCACCGACCCTCCCCACAAGGGGGAGGGTAAAGAAGCCCGCATCGGCTTCGACGAAGTCTGCGCCACGCTTGACGTGCCGCTAGGTCCCGAGATCGGCCAGTGCTGCGGCGGGCGCGTCGAAGTCTTGATCCGTATCGTCGATGCCGCGCTTACTGCCGAGCTGATTGCGGCCGCAGAAGCCGAGGAAGCCCACCTGCCGCATGTCTATATGTTCGGCGGCGGCCATGTCGGCCAGGCGCTGGCCGCGACGGTAGCACTTCTTCCCGTGCATGGCGTCGTCATTGAGACGCGGGCCGAAGCGCTGGAAGACATGCCGGAGACGGTTGAGAGGCGGCTGACGCCGATGCCCGAGGCCGAGGTGCGAAACGCTCCCGCCGGCACCGCCTTCGCCATCCTCACCCACGACCATGCGCTGGATTTCCTCATCGTCGCCGAGGCGCTGAAGCGCGACGACGCGGCCTATGTCGGCATGATCGGCTCGAAAACCAAGAGAGCGACGTTCAGGAACTGGTTCCTGAAATCGGCGGATGGCACGGAGGCTGAGTTGGCCCGCCTCGTCTCCCCGATCGGCGGCGACGCCGTCAGGGACAAGCGCCCGCCGGTGATCGCGGCGCTCGCGGCAGCCGAGATCATGACGGCACTGGTCGTTCACAACACCGCGCCGAATGCCGACCATGAAGTCCAGCACAAGATGATGCCCGGCTAAGCTTCGGCGCGGCTAAGCAGGCCGCTTCAGGCCAAGATGATCTCGCAAGGTGCTGCCTTCGTATTCCCGACGGAACAGTCCGCGCCGCTGCAGTTCCGGCACCACGAGTTCGCAAAAGGCATCGAGCTCGCCGGGGAAGTATGACGGCATGACGTTGAAGCCGTCCGCGCCGCCGCCCTCGAACCGCGCCTGCAATTCGTCAGCGATCTGCACCGGCGTGCCGACGATACGCCAATGGCCACGTGCGCCGGCGAAATGGCGCGCAAGCTGGCGGATCGACAGGCCGTCGCGGCGCGATTGTTCGATGACCAGCGCCTGGCGGCTTTTCATGCCCTCGGTCTCCGGCAGTTCGGGCAGCGGTCCGTCGATCGGATAGCTCCCGAGATCGGAGATGCTGAGATAGCTGGACAGCAGCGCCACGCCGACATCGTCCGGGATCAGCGCCTGCAATTCCTCCTGTTTCTCCCGCGCTTCGGCCTCGGTGTCTGCCACCACCGGGGAGACGCCGGGCATGATCTTGATGTCGTCGGGTTCTCGCCCATAGGCCGCCATACGGCCCTTGAGGTCGTCGTAAAAGGCCTTGGCTTCCTCGAGGGTCTGCGCCGCCGTGAACACGACGTCGGCCGTGCGTGCGGCAAGGTCGCGGCCGACATCCGAGGCGCCGGCCTGCACCATCACCGGCGCGCCCTGCGGCGAGCGCGGCAGGTCGAGCGGGTCGCGCACCGAAAAGCTCTGGCCGTTGTGGCCGTGAAAGCCACTGCCTTGCCAAAGTCCTGATACCACCTCGGCGAATTCGCGCGCCCGCTCGTAGCGGTCGGCATGGGGTTTCAGGCCCGTCGCGCCGAAATTGGCGGCTTCGATGGGGCTGGCCGACGTCACCAGGTTCCAGCCAGCCCGGCCACCACTCAGATGATCGAGCGACAGAAAGGTGCGCGCCAGACCGTAGGGCTCGTTGTAGCTGGTCGACGCCGTCGAAACGAGGCCGATGCCGCTGGTCTGCACGGCGAGCGCGGACAGCAGGCTGATCGGCTCGAAGCCGATCGAGCGTGAGGTCTGGCTGGCGATGCCGACATTGGCTTCGCGCAGACCGGCGGCGTCCTCGCAGAACACCATGTCGAACTTCGCCGCTTCCGCCGTGCGCGCCAGCTGGATGTAATGATCGATGTCGATGCCTGCCGTAACATGCGCCTTGGGGTGACGCCAGGCGGCGATGTGGTGGCCCGTCGCCCACAGGAAGGCGCCAAGCTTCATCTGGCGGGTCATTGCGCTCCTCCGGCAAGTCTGAGATGCGAGCGCAAGGTGGTGCCGGGATAATCCGGGCGGACGAGGCTGCGGCGCTGCAATTCCGGCAGCACGCGGCCGATGAAACCGTCAATCGCGGCAGGCGGTATTGCGATGTTGAACCCGTCGCAGCTTTGCGAGCTGAACAATGTTTCGAGCGCGTTGGCAGCGAGATCTGCGCCAACGTTCAGCAGCAGCTTGACCGCACCCGGATCGCGTCCGCAGGCCACAACGCGGCGCTTGAGATCGTCATGGCGCGCCTTGGCGTCCTCTGTGGGTCTGTCCAGCAGGACGACATCGGCGGTGCGGACGGCGATATCCAGGTCGGCCTCGGACAGGCCGGACAGCACCAGCACCGGCGTATCCTGCGGCGAGCGCGCGACGTTCAGCGGCCCGCGCACGGAGAAAAATGCGCCTTTGTGGTCGAGCAGGTGCATTTTTTCGGGATCGTGGAAGCGACCGCCGGCCTTGTCGAACAGCAGCGCGTCGGCATCCCAGCCCTGCCACAGGCGCTGAACGATGCCGATGTATTCCTGCGTGCGGCGGCGGAACACATCGTCGGAAAATCCATCCGGCCGGCTGAAATTGGCGGCTTCCCCTGGCGCCTGCGCCATGGTCGCGTGCCAGCCGGCGCGGCCATGGCTGATGATGTCGAGCGAAGCAAAACGGCGCGCCAGATTGTACGGCTGGTGAGCGACCGTCGAGGCTGCAGCGACAAGGCCGATCCGACTTGTCACCGTGGCCAGCGCCGCCAGCAAGGTCGTCGCTTCGAAAGAACTCGACCCGGCGCTGTTCGGCGCGGAATCATCGAGGACAATCATGTCCAGCCCAGCCGCTTCCGCTTGCTTGGCAAAGCCGGCCAGGTCGCTGAACCCGAGCGGCTGCCCGGAAGTAATGTTGAGCGAAACGGCAAGATGCATTGTGGCTTGCTGGTCAGTCGGCATGGGACCATCGATCATAGGGCAGCGTATGCGAACCTAAGGTCACCTGCTTGTAAGACAACCCTGGCGACTGGGCCAACAGCCCCTCACTTGCCGGCCAGCAAATCCTTGATCAGCCGCTGGCAACGCTCGGCCATGAAGTCGAGCAACAGCCGCACCTTTGGATCCTGCAGCTTCTTGTGCGGATAGACGGCGGCGAACTGCACCGGCGTTGGCGGCGTGCTGGCCAGGATGACCTGCAGCCGCCGGTCGCGGATGAAGGGTTCGACCTCGAAGCGCGGCTTGTTGATGATGCCGCGGCCCGACAGCGCCCAGCCGGTCAGCACATCGCCATCGTCGGTGTCGTAGGGGCCGTGCACCTCGAATTTCTGCGGGCCGGACGGCGTCTGCAGCGTCCAGACATATTCGCGCGCCCCGGAATAGCGCAGCATCAGGCAGTCGTGCTTCTTGCCGATCAGCTCCTGTGGCTCCACCGGCTCGCCGCGCGCTTCGAGATATTTCGGTGCCGCCACCAGCACGCGTTCACATTCCATGATGCCGCGCATCCGCAGGCTGGAATCCTCGATGATGCCGAGCTTGAAGGCGACGTCGATGCCTTCCTTCATGATGTCGATATTGTGGTCGGAGAGCCTCAGCCGCACCTCGATATCGGGGTATTTGTCGTGGAAATCCGGAATGCCCGACGCCACCAGCCGCCGTCCAAGGCCGAGCGGGGCGGTCACCTTGATGGTGCCGCGCGGCTGGCCGGAAAGCGCCGAGACCGCGGCTTCCGCCTCGGTGATCGCCTCCAGCACCTGCTTGGCGCCGGAGTAGAACACCGTGCCATGCTCCGTCGGCATCAATTGCCGTGTGGTGCGGTTGAACAGCCGCACGCCGAGGTGTTTTTCCAGCTCCTTGATGCGGTTGGAGGCGACCGCCGGCGAAATGCGCATGTCGCGGCCCGCCGCCGAGAGATTGCCAAGCTCGACGACGCGGACGAAGACGGCGATGTTGTCGAGATAGGCCATTGGTGGCTCTTTATGTGGCGGCGTACGTGGTCAGCCTAGTATTTTCCATTTTTTTTTGAAAGTCATCGTACACCTCGCCTCTTTTCGTTTGCGCCCCACACCGTAAAGTCAGCCGATCGGCAGGGACGATTTCACATGATGGATTTCGCGATTTTCTGGGACTGGCTGAGTTTCGCCGTGCGCTGGCTGCACGTCGTCACCGGCATCGCCTGGATCGGCTCGTCCTTCTATTTCGTCGCGCTCGACCTTGGCCTGCGCCAGCGCCCCGGCATGCCGGTCGGCGCATTCGGCGAGGAATGGCAGGTGCATGGCGGCGGCTTCTACCACGTCCAGAAATATCTGGTGGCGCCGGCCGAAATGCCGGAACACCTGACCTGGTTCAAGTGGGAATCCTACGCCACCTGGCTGTCCGGCTTCGCCATGCTGTGCGTGGTCTACTATGCCGGCGCCGACCTGTTCCTGATCGACCCCAATGTTCTGTCCATGTCGGTTCCCGTGGGCATCCTGCTGTCGATGGCGACGATCGGCGTCGGCTGGGTTGTCTACGATCTGCTCTGCCGGTCGCCGCTCGGCAAAAGTGACACCGGACTGATGCTGGTGCTCTATGGCGTTCTGGTGTTCATCGCCTGGGGTCTGACGCATCTGTTCACCGGCCGCGCCGCTTTCCTGCATCTCGGCGCCATCACCGCCACTATCATGTCGGCCAATGTCTTCATGGTGATTATTCCAAACCAGAAGATCGTCGTCGCCGACCTGATTGCCGGCCGAAAGCCCGACCCGAAATACGGCAAGATCGCCAAGCAGCGCTCGCTGCACAACAACTACCTGACGCTGCCCGTGCTGTTCCTGATGCTGTCGAACCACTATCCGCTGGCGTTTGCGACGGAGTTCAACTGGGTCATCGCCTCGCTGGTGTTCATCATCGGCGTCTTGATCCGGCACTATTTCAACACCGTGCATAAGCGTGCCGGCAACCCCCACTGGACCTGGATGGCGGCTGCGGTGCTGTTCGTCATCATCATGTGGCTGTCGACAGCGCCGAAAATACTGACCGGCGAGCCCAAGGCATCCGCCGCGGCCGAAGTCTATATCGCCTCGTCGCATTTCCCGGCGGTGCGCGACACCGTGCTTGGCCGCTGCTCGATGTGCCATACGGCCGAGCCGGTCTATGAAGGCATCTACCATGCGCCGAAGGGCGTGATGCTCGACACCGACGCCGGCATTGCCGAGCATGCGCGTGAAATCTATTTGCAGGCCGGGCGCAGCCACGCCATGCCGCCCGCCAACGTCACCCAGATCAGCGACAAGGAACGGGCGCTGCTGGTCGCCTGGTTCGAAGGCGCAGGGAAATAGGGATGACCTCCACACTTCTGCGCGGCCGCACGCTAAGCTTCTTGCGCTGGCCCGAAGCCATCGACGACCATGCCGCCTGGCGCTATGAGGAGGATGGCGGCCTGCTGATCCGCGACGGCCGGATCGTTGCCGCAGGCAGCTACACGGAAGTCGAAAAGCAAGCGGGCGACGGTGCGAAAAGGATCGATCATCGGCCGCATCTGCTGCTGCCCGGCTTCATCGATGCGCATGCGCATTTCCCGCAGATGCAGGTCATTGCCTCCTACGGCGCCGAACTGCTCGACTGGCTGAACACCTACACCTTTCCCGAAGAGACCAAATTCGCCAACGCCCAGCATGGCCGCCGCATCGCCCGGCTGTTCCTGGACGAGATGGTGCGCCACGGCACGACGACGGTCGCCGCCTACTGCTCGGTGCACAAGGCGTCTGCCGAAGCGTTCTTTGCCGAATCGCATGCGCGCGGCATGCTCAACATTGCCGGCAAGGTGATGATGGATCGAAACGCGCCGGTAGGCGTGCTCGACACGCCGCAATCCGGCTATGACGATACGAAGGCACTGATTGCGGAATGGCACGGCAAGGGCCGCCAGCTTTATGCGATCACGCCGCGCTTCGCCATCACCTCTTCGCCCGAACAGTTGGAGATGTCGGGCGCGCTCTGCCGCGAGCATCCCGATCTGCATATGCAGACGCATCTGTCGGAAAACCACGCCGAAATCGCCTTCACGCAAAAACTCTATCCGCAGGCGCGCGACTACACCGATGTCTACGAGCAGTATGGCCTGCTGGGGCCAAAGAGCCTGTTCGGCCACTGCATCCATCTCTTGGAACGCGAGGCCGATGCGCTGTCGGACAGCGGCTCGGTGGCGGTGTTCTGCCCGACCTCGAACCTGTTCCTCGGCTCCGGCCTGTTCGATTACCAGCGCTTTCGGCGCCGCGACAAGCCGCTGCGCATCGCCGCGGCCAGCGATGTCGGCGGCGGCACCAACTATTCGATGCTGCGCACCATGGACGAGGGCTACAAGGTGATCGCGCTGACTGGCGAAAAGCTGAACCCGTTCCAGTCCTTCTGGCAATTAACACGTGGCAATGCCGAGGCGCTGTCTATGGCGGACAAGGTCGGCACGCTGGATGAAGGCACCGATGCCGACATCACCGTGCTCGACGCCCGCGCCACGCCGGCGATGCGGCTGAGGATGGCGACTGTGGAGACGCTGGCGGAGGAGCTGTTCCTGCTGCAGACGCTGGGCGACGACCGTGCCGTGCGCGAGGTCTATGTCGCGGGGCGGCCGGCCAAGAGTGATATGATCGCGGGTTAGGACTCATCATCCGCGCGGGACAAGATGATGATTGCGCCTGGTTGCCAAGAGGTTCCCCCACTCCGTCGCCGCTTCGCGGCGCCACCTATCCCCCTCCGGAGGGAGAGGAAGGGAGCCTTTGCTTCGGAGGACGGGCGCCGGTTCGGACAGCTTTGCGCCCTTCCTCTACCCCGTCGATCGGGGGAGAGGTGTCGAGAGAAGCTCGACGGAGTGGGGGGGCGATCCTGGCGGGGCAAGACCACCACCGCGACGAGACCTTGACCGGGCGGAGCTTGTCGTACACACGATTTGTGACGATTTCGGAGAACAAAAATGGCCGCCGCAGACGACATCGCTCTGATCCAGAAACAGGAAGAGACGCTGGTCTTCCCGGCCTTCGACGAGGCCGTCGCGTTCAAGGTCGGCGCGGCGATCCGCGAGCGGGCGCTGGCCGAAAAGCTGCCCATCATCATCGATATCAGGCTGTGGGATCGGCCGCTGTTTTATGCCGCGATGCCCGGTTCAAACGCCTCCAACCCCGACTGGGCACGACGCAAGATCAATGTGGTCAAGCGCTACCTCAGGAGCACCTATCGTCTGGTGCTGGAACAGCAGCGACCGGACCGCACCTTCAAGGTCGGCGAGGGGCTGGATATTGCTGATTACGTACTGGCCGGCGGCGGGTTTCCGGTGACTGTAAAGGGTGCCGGCGTCATCGGCGTCATCGCCGTCTCCGGCCTGCCGGAACGCCAGGATCATGGCGTCGTCGTCGATGCACTGTGCGATCATCTCGGCGTCGATCGGACACAATTGGCGCTGCCGCCGGAAGGTAAATCGTGACGTTGGCGCTGCCCCTCATCCGCCTGCCGGCACCTTCTCCCCGTATAGTGACGGGGAGAAAGGACAAGCTCGAGCGCTGGCGATCCCCTCTCCCCGTCTTTCACGGGGTGAGGGTGAGGGGCAGCGCCAACGTTTGCTCATTTTGAAAACCGCCAGTTACGGCCAAGGATAACCGTGCTCGATCCCAAATCCTTTCTCATCTCGATCTTCAATGCCGCTGTTGCCGCTGCCGATCCTGAACGGACCATCAGGGATCATCTGCCGGCCAGGCCCAAGGGCCGCACCATCGTCATCGGCGCCGGCAAGGGCTCGGCGCAGATGGCGGCGGCATTCGAGAAGGTGTGGGATGGCCCGATCGAAGGGCTGGTCGTCACCCGCTACGGCTATGGCGCCAGATGCGAGCGCATCGAAATCATCGAGGCGGCACATCCGGTGCCGGACGCTGCCGGTCTTGAGGCGTCGCGGCGCCTGCTCGAAAAGGTGCAAGGGCTGACTGCGGACGACCTGGTAGTGGCGCTGATATCGGGCGGAGGATCGGCGCTGCTGCCGTCGCCTGCCGCCGGCCTGACGCTCGCCGACGAAATCGCCGTCAACGAGGCGCTGCTTGCCTCCGGCGCGCCGATCGCGGCGATGAACACAATCCGCAAGCATCTCTCGACCATCAAGGGCGGCCGGCTGGCAGCTGCCGCCTGGCCGGCCAAACTGGTATCACTGGTTGTCTCTGACATTCCCGGCGACAACCCGGCGCTGGTGGCCTCCGGCCCGACCGTGCCCGACTCCGGCAACCGCGCCGATGCGCTGGCCTCGATAGCGGCCTACGGCATGAAACTGCCCGACGCCGTCATGGCGCACATCAACTCGCCAGAGGCCGATGCGCCAGATCTGGATGACCAGCGCTTTTCACGCAATGAAGTGCACCTGATCGCCTCGGCTGGCGTGTCGCTGGAAGCGGCAGCCGCTGAGGCAAAACGGCAGGGCATCGAAGCCGTCATCCTCTCCGATTCCATCGAGGGCGAGGCGCGCGAGGTCGGTGGCGTGCATGCAGCCATTGCGCGCGAAGTGGCGACGCGCAACCGGCCGTTCAAAAAGCCGGTGCTGATCCTGTCCGGCGGCGAGACGACCGTGACCTTGCGGGCCCCTGTTGACGGAAAAAGGGGCAAGGGCGGCCGCAACTCCGAATTCCTGCTCGCCTTTGCCATCGGCATCAGCGGCGCGGAAGGTATTCATGCACTGGCCGCCGATACCGACGGCATCGATGGCTCGGAAGACAATGCCGGCGCCTTTGCCGATGGCTCGACTGTCTCGCGCATGCGTGCCGCCGGCATCGACGCCAAGGCGATGCTGGCCGGCAACAATGCCTGGACGGCGTTCAACGCGATCGGCGATCTGTTCGTGCCGGGGCCGACGGGTACGAATGTGAACGATCTGAGGGCAATCCTAATCAGTTAATCTGGCCGTGGCGGCCGAAGTTTCCAACGTTGGATTCACGACCGTAGGTGATTGGCTGAAGCCACTCAGCTTCGTCGCTGAGGCTTTCGCTCATCTCACGACCCCATCAGCCGCTTCACCTCTTTCATATCCTTTAGGAACCGCTCGCGCTCAGCCTCCTTGTCCGTCGGCTCGTGAATGCGCAGGATAAAGGAGGGGTGGATGGTGATGAACACGCGCAAGCCATCCTCGCGTTCGATCAACTGGCCGCGCATTTTCGTCACGGCAATGGCCTTGCCCAGCAGCGACAACGCCGCCGTTGCCCCAAGCGCCACGGCGAGGTCCGGCTTGATCAGCTCAAGCTCCCGGCCGATCCACCAGCGGCAGGCCTGGACTTCGCCGGCATTTGGCTTCGAATGGATGCGGCGCTTGCCGCGCGGCTCGAACTTGAAATGCTTGACGGCGTTGGTGACGTAGACTTTTTGCCGGTCGACGCCTGCGTCATCGAGAATTGCATCGAACACTTTGCCCGCTGGCCCGACAAAAGGTTTGCCGGCGAGATCTTCCTGATCGCCCGGTTGTTCGCCGACGAAGACCACTTTGGCATCATCCGGCCCCTCGCCGAACACGGTCTGTGTCGCGTCGCGCCACAACGGGCAGCGGCGGCAGCCTTTCGCGGCTTCGCGTAGCTCGGAAATGGTGTTGGCGTCATCGTCCGGCGCCTCGGCCGGCTCGCGCTTCGGCCAATGTTTCGCCTGCAGCTTGGCGTGGTGCGGCGCCGGCGTTGTCGGCAGTCTGGCAATCATATCCCTGGCGGCCTCGTCCGCTCCTGCGATCAGATCTGGAATGAGCGAGGCCTCGGGAAGGTTCCGCCAATATTTCTTCGGCATCTCCTTCTGCATCGCCTTCACCTTGAGCCGCGCCGGGTTGAAGATGTTTTCGAAATAGGTCAGCCACAACGCCTCGGTGTCGTCCTGATCGGGTGCATCGCCCTTGGCCGCACCCGGCCCGATCGCCAGCCTTTCGCCGTTCCAGTCGGCGGAGGCATAGGGCGTCAGGATGGTCCAGCGCATGCCGGTGAACCGCCGGACGAAGAAATCCGCGTTGCGCTCGACGATGAAATGCTCCGGCTCGAACCAGGCGACGTAGCGCTCGTTCTCGCCGTCGCCGATCTTCCGGAAGCGTACGAAGGCATGCATCTTATGGCTGTCGCGCCGCACCGCCTTTTCCATGGCTTCGAGCCGCCTGGTGTCGGGATCGGATGCGATCGCCAGCAGTTTCGGCTCGGTGCGCAGGCGCCAAAGCATCCAGTAGAGAAAGGCAAACCGGCCGGGGTCGGAGTGGCAGAAGGCCGTTTCGGCATGGGCGATGAACTCGCGCGGGACGGTAAGCTGCGCGCCCTCTGGCACCGCCGGCAAGGCATCTTGAGTATCATTGGCGTCGGACCCGACACCCCAACTAATATCCTCAGGTCGGACCTCATTCAGCGCCAGACGCCGTGCCGCATCGCGCCAACCGGCGAAATCGGTCTGGCTCGCTAGCCGGACAGTGTATCGGGCAAGGTCGAGCTGGGCCGGCTGCATGGTCAAAACAGAGACAGTTGTTCGCAGGACTTTACGATCGTGTCGCGCAAGCCGGTCTTGTCCGTTAGTCCACCCGGCGACCAGCCTTCGGCGATGATGAAGGGCCTCAGCTTGGCGATCGAATGGCAGATCCGTCCGACATCTTCCAGCCGCATGTGTCGGTGGCGGCGGGTTTCAAGGATCTTCGCCACCACCTTGGTGCCCAGACCCGGAACCCGCAGCAGCGCTTCCCGATCGGCGCGGTTGATGTCGACGGGAAACCTCGCCCGATTGCGCAAAGCCCAGGCGAGCTTGGGGTCAATGGCGAGATCGAGCATGCCGTCGCTGCTGCCGGCGAGGATTTCCGGCTGCGAAAAGCCGTAGAAGCGCATCAGCCAGTCGGCCTGATAGAGCCGGTGCTCGCGCATCAGCGGCGGTTTCTGCAGCGGCAGCGACGATGACGAATCCGGGATCGGGCTGAAGGCGGAGTAATAGACGCGCCGCAGATGGTAGCTGCCATAGAGCCGCGCACTGGTGTGCAAGATGCCGTCGTCGGATGTCTTGTCGGCGCCGACGATCATCTGCGTCGACTGACCTCCGGGCGCAAAGCGTTCGCGCTTCTTGGTCCTCAGCGTCGGCTCGGCTTTTTCCTCCATCTTCCGGCGCAGGTTCGCCATGGAAAGGCGGATCGTTTCCGGCTTCTTCTCCGGCGCCAGTTTCTTGACGCCCTCATCGGTCGGCAGTTCGACGTTGATAGACAGCCGGTCGGCGTAGAGCCCGGCCTGCTCGACCAGTTCGGCCGAGCTTTCCGGAATGGTCTTCAGATGAATATAGCCGGAGAATTTTTCGTCCAGCCGCAGCCGCCGCGCCACCTCCACCATCTCGGCCATGGTCTCGTCGGGCGAACGGATGACGCCGGAGGACAGGAAGAGGCCCTCGATGTAGTTGCGCCGGTAGAAATCCATGGTCAGCTTCACCACCTCGTCGATGCTAAAGCGGGCGCGGCGCACATTCGATGACGAGCGGTTGATGCAGTAGCTGCAATCGTAAATGCAGAAATTGGTGAGCAGGATTTTCAGGAGCGAAATGCAGCGGCCATCCGGCGCGTAGGAATGGCAGATGCCCATGCCTTCTGTGGAGCCGATACCGCCGGATTGGAGCGAATCCTTCTTCGCCCAGCCGGACGAGGCGCAGGAAGCATCGTATTTGGCGGCGTCAGACAGGATTGCCAGCTTTTCACGGACGGTAGGTGCGCTCATCCGTTCATGATATGTTCTTGAAGGCTGCAGCGCCACCTCATTTGATGCAGGCGGCGAAAAAGTAATCGCCGCCTGATCGTCGGGCTAGCAGGACGACTGCCCGAGTTCCAGGCGGTCTCTCAGACCTCATGGAGGTAGAGGTGGTAATCCAGCTCGCTGACGGTGCGGGCGACGCGCAGATACTCCGACTGCTTGATCGCCACGAAGGTGCGATGCAGATCCTCGCCAAGCGCCTCTTTCAGGAAGCTCGATGCCCGCGCCGCCTCGATCGCAGCGCGCCAGTCGACCGGCATGGTCGTGCGCGTGATGGCGGCTTCATAGCCATTCCCAGTGGTTTCGGGGCCGGGGTCGAGGCCTTCATCCAGACCCTTGATGATGCCGGCCAGCACCGTTGCCGCGATCAGGTAGGGATTAGCGTCGACACCCGACGGCCGGTGCTCGATGCGCCGGTTCTTGGCGTCGCCCGCCGGGATGCGCAGCGCCACCGAACGGTTGTTGACGCCCCAGGTCGGCGCCACCGGCGCATAGGACTGCGAGACGAAGCGCCGCCAGGAATTGGCGTGCGGCGCAAACACCAGCATCGATTCGGCCATGGTCTGGATCAGCCCGCCGAGCCCCTGCAGCAGCGGCAGCGACCAGCTTTCGCCGCCGGCCTCGGCAAAAACGTTGCGGCCGTTCTTGTCCTGCAACGAAACATGGAAATGCATGCCGGAGCCGGCGTATTTTTCGATCGGCTTGGCCATGAAGCAGGCGGTGACACCATGGCGGCGCGCCTGCGCCCGCACCAGCCGCTTCAACATGACGAGGTCGTCGGCCGCCCGCATGACATCCTTGCGATAGTTCAGCGTCAGCTCGTACTGGCCGGGCGCGTATTCGGAAATCACCGTTTCGGCCGGAATGCCTTGCGCCTTGGCCGCGGCATAGATGTCGGAAAACAGCGGCTCCATGCCGTGCAGATGGTCGACGGAATAGACTTCCGTCTTGGCCGAGCGGCGGCCGTCGAGCACGGCGTCCGCCGGCTTTACCTTGCCGTCGGCGTCACGCTCATTGGCAAGCAGGAAAAATTCGAGTTCGAAGGCGCCGGCGGGATAGAGGCCCTTGGCCGCCAAGATGTCGACCTGCCTGGCCAGCGCCAGCCGTGGGTCCGACGACATAGGCTGTCCCTCCAGATGGTACATCGCCATCAGCAACTGGCCGCGCGGCGGGTTCGTGCCGTAAAGCGGCACCAGGGTGCCGGGGATCGGCCAGGCCCTGAGGTCGCCATCGCCGGTCGTCCAGATCAGCCCGGTTTCGTGAACATCCTCGCCGGTGATGTCGAGGCCGAGGATCGAGATCGGCATGTGGCGGCCGCCCTCGAAGATGCTTTTCAGCTCATGCCGGCGCACGATCTTGCCGCGGCCGACCCCGTTGGCGTCGGTCAAGACGATATCGAAGGCTTCGATTTCGGGATGGGCGTCGAGAAAGGCTTGCGCCTCGGCGGGCGTCGAGCCCGAAGGTGAAGTCATGATTAGTGTACTCGAGTTTGGCTTGGCAGCTTGTCTCATGCCGTCAGCCTTGCCGCAACCGTGGCGAAGGCGGTGATCAGCCGGTTGACCTGGGCGCCGGTGGTGGCCGGTGAGATCAGCATCATGTTGTGAAAGGGCGCGATCAGCACGCCCTGGTTGACCAGCGCGACATGGATAGCCGCCTCAAGCTCCGGCGCATGGGCAGTCTCGGCTTCGGCGCCGTTCCTGAGCGGGCCAGGGGCGCAGATGAACTCGACGCGGGCGCCGACGCGGGCGACATGCCAGGGCAGATTGTAGCGATCGATGACGCCGGTCAGCCCGGCATCGAGCCGCAGGGCGAGGCGATCCATCCGGGCATAATTCTCCTGCGTCATCACCTCTTCGAGCGTTGCGCGCATGGCTGCGAACTGCAGCGGGTTCGCCGACAGCGTCGTGCCCATGCCGGAATAGCCCGGCTCCTTGGTTCGGTTGTAGTCGGCATAGCGCGAGGCGACCTCGTCGCTCATGCCCCACACGCTTGCCGGCACGCCACCGGCGATCGGCTTGCCCAGCACGAAAAGGTCGGGCTGCAGCCCGAATTTTCTGGTGTAGCCCCCTGGGCCGGTCGAGATGGTGTGGGTCTCGTCGATCAGCAGCAGCGTTCCGGCCGCGCGCGTCAGTTTGCGCAAGGCGTCGTGAAAACCCGGATCGGGCAGCACCATGCAGGAATTGGTCAGCACCGGCTCAGCAATGACGCAGGCGACATCCTTGTCCTTGAGCGCTGCTTGCAGCGCGGCGACATCGTTGAATTCAATGACCTTCGCCGTCTTGGTCAGGTCGCGAAACTCACCCGCCAGCCCCGGCCGATTCACGGGCTTGCCGTCGACCATCCGGACCATCGTCTCGTCGACCGAGCCGTGATAGCAGCCGTTGAAGACCAGTATCTTTTCGCGGCCGGTGACGGCGCGGGCGACGCGCAGCGCGAAGCGGTTGGCGTCGGTGGCGCTGGTGGCGATCTGCCAGAACGGCAGACCGAAACGCTGTGTGAGCAGCGGCCCGATGGCCAGCGCATCCTCCGAAGGCAGCATATAGGTCAGGCCGCGCCCGGCCTGGCGGCGGATGGCGCGCGCCACCGGCGGCGGCGAATGGCCGAACATCGAACCGGTGTCGCCGAGGCAGAAATCGTCCAGCCTGTTGCCGTCGATATCCGTGATGGCGGCGCCCTTGGCGCTTTCGACCAGGATCGGGAATGGCGTCGGCCAGTCGTTCATCCAGTGCATCGGCACACCGCCGAAGAAGCCTGGCAGGCCGTTACCGACCTTGGCCTGCGATTTCGGCCGCGCCTTGCGGAAGGTGTTCGCCTCGCTTGTCCGCAATGCAGCGATGCGGTCACGGCTGATACCGCCAATGGACGCCTTTGAACTGTTCGTGCTGTACATGAAATCCCTCTCGGCCGGCACACTACCCAATTGGCGACGGCAACCGCAATTGGCCGTGTTGGTGCGCTGCATTGGGTCAGCAGCAAGTTCGGCAGACTTGACCTTCCGGCGCAGTCGGGCGCCAATGCGATCGGGTCTGTGGTTTGGGGAGAAAAATGCGGACGATCATCTGCGCTATTGCGCTACTCTTGTCGGCCGCTGCGGCTTCCGCATCGGGCGGCGTCTGGTGTTCCGTCGATGACAAAGCGGTGCAATTCGAGGTCGGCGCCGGGGTCACCAGAGGTATGGGCGGCCCGACCTTCAATTTTCGCGGCGATCTCGAGATACTTGGCCGGCCGGAAGGCGACAGTCTGCGCAAGACCGTCTTCGAGGATTCCGACCTCACCCAGTACTGGCTGGACGACAAGGAGTTGCGGCTGAACGTCTACCACGAGCATCAGCTCGGAGATAAATTCAACTCTGTCGAACTGACGATCCTGACCAAGACCAGTGACGAGGGCGTCTATGACGGCCGGTACACGCTTGCCGTCTACGACAACGCCGCCGACACGGAACAGGACGGCAAGCCGAAAGAATTGACCGGCAAGGTGTCGTGCGGAGCCGAATAGGTCACGCCGAGATATCGATGACGCCGCAGTCGCCGGCGGCACTGCCGAAGGCGACCCGGCGCTCTTCCTTGTCCCACATCATCGCGGTGATGGCGCCCATGCCCGGGCGGCGCAACAGCACCTCTTTGGCATCGGTAAAGCGCACCGCCATGACCATGCCGTCATCATAGCCGACGGCGACGACATCCTGGCTCGGATGGCAGGCAACCGATGTCACCATGGCGTTGCCGCGCGTGCCGAGCTCCAGCGGCGCCTTGCCCATCGGGCCGTCCTTGCCCGAAAACGGCCAGACGATCGCCGCCGGCGCGCCGGAACTCGCCAGCCACTTGCCCTTCACGCTCCACGACAGGCTTTTGACCTTGCCGGGATAGCCGGTCATGCGCATGTGCTTGCCGTCGGCGAGCTTCCAGCCATGCAGCGCGTTTTCCTGCATGGTGGTGACGAGGAAGGCGCCATCCGGCGAGAAGGTCACGCCGGTATGGGCGCCGGCCCATTCCAGCTCCACCGGTCTGCCCTCGGCGGCCGGGAAATGCAGCGTCGCGCCATTGTAGCGGGCGACGCCGAAGCGCATGCCCTTGGGGGAGAAGGCCAGCCCCTCGACCGAACGTGGATGGGCAAACTCTTTGGTCTTGCCGTCGGCAAAGCGCACGAACGCAGTCTTGCCTGTGGCATAGGCGATAGCGCCTTGCGGCCCGGCGGCGACGCTGGTGATCCACTTCTTGCCGGCGCTGGCGAGTTCGCTGACATTGCCGCCGGCGGCAACGGCAAAAATCTTGCCGTCCTCGCCGCCGGTGATCAGGCGGTCGTTGGCGGCGTCATGGAACGTGGAGAGCAGGCCGTCATTGGCCTGAATTGTCTTGTGGCCGTTGTCGAGCCTATGAACTGTCCCATCGGCGAGCGCAAAATGCGGCACGTTGTCGAGGAAGACGGCGGCAAGGCAGTGACCTTCCAGGTCGAGGGGAGCAACTGTGGGCATCAGGACCATTCCAATGAAGCTGTCACCACTCCCGGGAAGCCACTGAGGCGGCCAGGCCTGGCGTCAACCTTCTCCCCTTGTGGGAGAAGGTGGATCGGCGCGCAGCGCCGAGACGGATGAGGGGTGTTGAACGGATCGCCGTCGGTGCCGAGCTGGAGCACCCCTCATCCGACCTCGCTTCGCGAGGCCACCTTCTCCCACAAGGGGAGAAGGAAGAGCGGGCAGCGCTAGCGCCATAGAGTCCGGAAATCAAGCCGCCTGGCAGGCGTCAAAGCTCTTCTTCAGCCGTTCGGCGTCAAGCTCGCGGCCGATGAACACCAGCCGGCTCTCATGCTTTTCGCCGTCTTTCCAGGCGCGCTGGTGGTCGCCTTCGATGATCATGTGCACGCCCTGGATGACATAGCGCTCGTCGTCGCCCTTGAGCGCGATGATGCCTTTCAGCCGCAGGATGTTGGGACCTTCTATCTGAGTGATCTTCTCGATCCACGGGAAGAATTTCTTCGGGTCCATCTCGCCGCCGCGCAGCGACACCGACTGCACGGTCACGTCATGGATGTCGGAGGGATGCGCGTGATCGTGATGATGATGGTCGTGATCATGGTCGTGGTGATCGTGGTCGTGATCATGGTGGTCGTGATCATGATCGTGCGCCTCGAGAAAATGCGGATCGTTTTCCAATGCGCGCGACAGGTCGAAGGCGCCGCGGTCGAGCACTTCGGACAGCGCCACGCCGGCGCGCGTGGTGCGGTGAATCCTGGCCGCCGGGTTGATGGCGCGGATGGTCGCTTCGACCTTGGCCAGCTCTTCGGGCGTCACAAGGTCGGTCTTGTTCAGCACGACAACATCGGCAAACGCGATCTGGTCCTCGGCTTCCTTGGAATCCTTCAACCTGAGCGGCAGGTGCTTGGCGTCGACCAGGGCCACGACAGCGTCGAGTTTGGTCTTGGAGCGCACGTCGTCGTCCATGAAGAAGGTCTGCGCCACCGGCACAGGATCGGCGAGGCCGGTGGTCTCGACGACGATGGCGTCGAAGCGGCCGGGACGGCGCATCAGGCCTTCGACGACGCGGATCAGGTCGCCGCGCACCGTGCAGCAGACGCAGCCATTGTTCATTTCGTAGATTTCCTCGTCGGATTCCACGATCAAATCATTGTCGATGCCGATCTCGCCGAATTCATTGACGATGACGGCATAACGCTTGCCATGGTTTTCCGACAGGATGCGGTTGAGCAGCGTCGTCTTGCCGGCGCCGAGATAGCCGGTGAGAACGGTCACGGGGATTTGCGTCTGTGCTTCGCTCATATCTTGCCTCGAAATGGCTGGGCCACGGAATTGCGGGCCGCAAGAAGGGATTGTTGGCCTGATATAGGATGTGTGCCGGCCTTTTGCACGAGGCAAACCGCCTGGGTGTTTGACCCAGGATTGACGAAGCGGATGGGTAGACCCGAGAGGCCGAGTGCGAGGGATGCCGACCATCAACGTGTCGCCGGAAACGCCTCTTCGTTGACCTGTGCTGAGCCGCGCCGCGTCAAACCGTTGCAATCGCCTTGGCGGAAACTCGTTTGTCATCTAACTGAAATAAACATCTGGCATCACCATTTCGAGCACCACAAATGCTTGCCGGCAAAGCTGTTTCGAAAGCCGGAATCTTTTGGATCGTCGATTGCCAACCGGCCGGCTGCGTCTATGCTGCACGCACCGGTACGGCCGAAGAGGGATCACCATGGCCAAGGCGGACAAGACTGCAACGATGAGCCGGCTGCATTCGGCGGCAAGGCTGGCAAGGACCGCGCTGGCGGCGCGGCTTCTGGCGCACGGCTTCTATGCCGGCCAGGACCAGATCATGCTGACGCTCGACCGCGAGGACGGCCAGACGCCCGGCAATCTCGCCGGCCGCCTCGGCGTGCGCCCGCCGACCATCACCAAGACCATCAACCGGCTGCAGGCCCAGGGCTTTTTGGAAAAGCGCGCCTCTTCCGCGGATGCACGCCAGGCGCATATCTTTCTCACCGACACCGGCCGCGAGATCATCCACGCCATCGAGAAGTCGGTGAAGAAGACCGAAAAGCAGGCCTTGAAGGGCCTCGACAAGAAAGAACAGAAGACGCTGTTCAAGCTGCTCGCCCGCATCGAGGCCAATTTGTCGAACGAGGAGCTGGTGCTCGTCGACGACGACGCCGACATCGACGACTGACCGGCACGGCGGCCGCGTGTCTTGAGCTAGGCCGCCACCGAAGGGCCGCGCACCAGCGCCGACCAGCGGCCGGGCGTCAGGCCGAATGCTTTCTTGAAATGCCTGTTGAAATGACTCTGGTCGCTGAAGCCGGCGCCAACGGCAATCTCGGCCAGCGGCTCGCCCACCTCGATCATCCGTCTTGCCTTTTGCAGCCGGCGCATCAGCAGGAACCGATGCGGGCTGGTGGAATAGGTCGCGCGAAAATGGCGTGACAGCGCATAGCGGTCGAGCCCGGTGACGGCTTCCAGCTCATCGGAACGAACGGACCGCTCGGCATTCTCCTCGAGATAGCCGCGCGCCAGCGCTGCCGCACGCGAGGCCGACTTCCCCATCGGCTTTGCTTTCTGTCCCGCATGACGCCCCAGATGCTGCGCCAGCTCCGCAACGAAATCGGCGACGAACAGCTCGTCCAGTTCCTCATCGAGCGGCGACAGGGCCGAAAGCAGCGTGCCACGCAAGGCAGGATCGCTGACCACAGCATCCCTGACGAAAGGCAGCGGCGCGCCGTCGAGGCAGTCGAGCAGCAGTGAGGGTTCCAGATAGAGGATCCGGTAGCGCAGACCATCCTCGGTCCCGGCGCCGCCATCGTGCACTTCGTCGGGATGCAGCACGATAACCTGGCCGGGCAGGCTGTGGTTGACAGTGCCCCTGTAGTGGAAGCGCTGCACACCGGAAAGCGTCACGCCGACGGCAAGTGTATCATGACGGTGTAGGTCGAAGGCGTTGCCATGGAAATGCGCCTCGATGCGCTCGATGCCGGTGCTGCCTGGCGCCGAGACGATCCGGTCTTCATCCGCGCACGAACGTCCAAGACCCTGTGTCGCCTCACCGTCTAGATCGTGCGTCATCACCTATCCCTGCCCTTCATGGGCGTGCTCCGGAGTCCTCATTTTGGTGTTCGATACGAAATTTGCAATCGTGCTGCGGGACGATCTCGCCGTCTGGCAAAAGCTCAACGTCACGGCCTTCCTGACCAGCGGCGTCGTCGCGCAATTCCCCGACATTATCGGCGAACCCTACCGCGACCGCGCCGGCAACCTTTACAATCCTCTGTCGATCCAGCCGGTCATCGTGCTTTCGGCCGATGGGCCGACGCTCAACTCCATCCACCGGAAGGCGCTGGAGCGGGGCGTGACGGGGTCAGCCTATGTCGAGGAGATGTTTGCCACCGGCTTCGATGCGGCCAACCGCGCGGTCTTCGCCGAGTTCGGGCCTGAGGACGCCAAGATCGTCGGCATCGCGCTGCGTGCCGACAAGAAACTCGTCGACAAGATCACCAAGGGCGCCCGCATGCACGCCTAATTCAGCAGGAAGCGTGTGACGGCGCTCATGAATTCAGTCGGCCGCTCGACGTTCAGCATATGGACGCCCGGAAGCAGTGTAAGCGTGGCGCCGGGGATGCTGGCTGCGATCGCCTCGCTGTGGCTTGCCAGCGTTACCTTGTCGTCTTCTCCACCGATCACCAGGGTGGGGGCGGTAATGAGGGAGACAGTCCGGCGCAGATCGCAATCGCGTACGGCGGCGAAGCATCCCGCGAGACCTTGGGGCGGCGTCGCCAGGACCATCGCGCGGAACGCGTCGACGGTTTCGTTTGGGCCGGCAAGCATCGAGGCGGGAAACCAGTTGTGCATGAACATGTCCGCGGCGGCCGACATGTTGCTCGCAGCAAGGACAGTACGGATCTGCCCGTCAAAGTAAGAAGCCGGCCCGAGATGTGGCGAGGTGTTGGAAAGGATGAGACGCTCGATGCGGTCCGGGGCATGGATACCCAGCCACTGCCCTACGAAGCCGCCCAGCGACAGCCCGCAGAAATGCACGCGGGCGATCTGAAGCGCATCCAGCAGCTCAAGGACGTCGCGGCCCAGCCGATCGAGCGAATAGGCTCCGGCCGGAGCATCGGAACTGCCGTGGCCGCGCAGATCATAGCGCAGCACCCGGAAAGATCCGGCAAATTCCGCAAGCTGCCGGTCCCACATATGCAGGTTCGTCGCAATGGAATTCGAGAGCACAAGCACAGGGCCGGCCCCCGCCAGCTGATAGGCGATCCGGCAGCCGTCGCCCGTCGTAAAATAAAGCGTGTCAGTCATCTGGTCCTCATCTCACCCTGGCGAAAGGAGTTCGATGCTCCCGCCGCCCTTTGAATGAGCCACCCTAGGCCTCGTAATTATCCAGGAAAATTACTATGGTTGGACAATCTCAGTAGGTTTTGGCGATAATGAATGGTCTGAAACTCCACGACCTACGGTGCTTTGACGCCGTGGCAAGCGAGGGCAGCTTCCAGGCGGCCGCCCTTGCCTTGAACCGATCGCATCCATCCGTCTTCGCCGCTGTCGCACGCCTCGAGCAGTTGCTCGGGCTCACACTTCTCGACCGCAGCGGATATCGGGTGGGGCTGACGGAGGCGGGCCGCGAGTTTCACGCGCGAGCGCAGCTGACATTGCGCGAGCTCGACCATCTGCGAACCTATGCGGGCCAGTTGGCGAGTGGCGAGGAGACGGTCCTGCGTGTGGTCGTGGGTGATCTCTGCCCGCGACCGCAAATCCTGCCTATGCTCAGCGGCTTCTTTGCCGAACGCACCGGGACACGCCTGCACCTGGAGTACGAGGCGGTCGGCGGTCCGCTCGAACGGTTGATGGAAGGCGAGGCTGACCTCATCTTCCATCGCGCGGATCCTTCCGATCCGCATCTCGAGCAGATCCATCTCTGCGCGGTGCCCCTCGTGCCGGTGGTGGCGCCTGGGTTCCTTCCGTTCGCGCCTGGCCGCGAGATTGCGCCGGAGCAGATGCGGCCCTTCACCCAGTGCGTGATCCGCGACACGGCGCGGCGGCCGTCGCCGGAGAGCTATTTCCTCGTCGACGGTGCGCATCAGTGCTCGGTGCCGGATCATCTGATGAAGAAGGAACTGATCCTTCACGGACTGGCCTGGGGCCATCTGCCGGCATGGCTGATCGAGGACGAACTGCGGGATAGGAGGCTGATCTCGATCGCTGGTGCACATCTGCCCGGCCGGACGGAGACCCTGGCGGCGGTGCGCCGGCGCTACCGACCGCATGGACCCGTCGCCCAGGCGTTGTGGCTTCATCTCCAGGCGCAAGTGGCATCCGGCGAGGCGCTTTAGCCGGCATAGGATCGGCCCGCGCTGAGCCTGCGCGCGGCTCCTGTTGTGCCAGTCGCTTTTGGCTTGCCGGGCGCTGGAGATTGCCGCAAAGGTTAAGCGTTGATCCTCCCTGCCCGGCCTGACATTTGAACGTTCCCGCAAGATCAGACGAAAGCGCAACGCCGCCCGCGGCGATGCTGTTCATGCTTTCCACCTA
Organism: Mesorhizobium sp. LSHC412B00; assembly: GCF_000503035.1. Classification (NCBI taxonomy): domain Bacteria; kingdom Pseudomonadati; phylum Pseudomonadota; class Alphaproteobacteria; order Hyphomicrobiales; family Phyllobacteriaceae; genus Mesorhizobium; species Mesorhizobium sp. LSHC412B00. Next base: position 336,152 of record NZ_AYWB01000004.1, read on the forward strand.
TGTCTTTTTCACCTTTCTCGACACATCGAGCAAATATCTGGTGCTGGCCGGCGTCTCGGCGCTGATCGTCGCCTGGGCCCGCTTCACCGTCCATGTCCTGCTTGTCGGCGTTTTTCTGCGCGGCTGGCGCGAGCCGTCGCGCTTCCGCGCCAACAATCTGTCGGCCCACATCCTGCGCGGCGGACTGCTGTTCGGCTCGACCATGTGCAACGTCATGGCGCTCAAGACACTGCAATTGGCCGAGACCACCTCGATCTACTTCTTCGGCCCGATGGTGATCACCGCCCTTGCCGGACCGCTGCTTGGTGAATGGGCCGGCTGGCGGCGCTGGCTGGCGATCCTGTCGGGCTTTGTCGGCGTGCTGGTCATCACAAGGCCTGGCGTCGGCGTGTTCGGCGTCGGCCACCTCTTTGCGCTCGGCTCGATGCTGTCGAACAGTTTTTACGTCATCATGACGCGGCGCATGTCGGCCAGCGAAAGCTCGGAGAGCCTGATCCTGTTTTCAGCGCTGGCGCCGGCCGTGCTGCTTCTGCCGATGCTGCCGTTCTCGCATGGGCTGCCGCAGGATGGCTGGCACTGGTTTATCCTTGTGATGCTGGGTGTGTTCGGCGCCGGCGGCCACTGGCTGCTGGTTCAGGCCTACCGACTGGCGACCACCACGGCGCTGGCGCCTTACCCGTATTCGCAGATGGTCTGGATGATCCTGTCCGGCTGGATCATCTTCCATCAGTTCCCCGACCGCTGGACGCTGGTGGGTGCTGCCATCATCGTCGCCAGCGGCCTCTACATCATCCATCGCGAGCACCGTTTGCGGCTGCGCAATCGCACGACCGTCGATGTCGAGGCGGAGGCTCTGGCGAAAAAACTTTGATTTGCTCCGAATCCGATGGCATAACGCCGCATTTAAAAAATTTAAAAAACTCGGGGAGCGAAGGGCTGGCACAAAAGATCAAGCTTTCGACGATCGCGGATGCGCTTGGCGTCTCCACGGCCACGGTCTCCCTCGCCTTGCGCGACAGCCCGCTGGTCGCAGGCGCCACGCGTGACCGCATCAAGGAGCACGCGCGGGCCATCGGTTATATCTACAATCGCCGCGCCGCCTCACTGCGCACCTCGCGCTCGGGCATTGTCGGCGTCGTCGTGCATGACATCATGAACCCGTTCTTCGCCGAGATCCTGCGCTCGATCGAGAGCGAACTCGACCGCAGCCGGCAGACCTTCATCCTGTCCAATCACTACGACCAGCTGGAAAAGCAACGCACCTTCATCGATACGCTGCTGCAGCTCGGCGCCGACGGCGTCATCATGTCCCCGGCCATCGGCACGCCGGCCTCTGACATCGTCATGGCCGAGGAAAACGGCCTGCCGGCGGTGCTGATCGCACGCAGCGTGGAAGGCGCCGACGTGCCGGTGTTTCGCGGCGACGATGCCTATGGCACGGCACTTGCCACCAATCATCTGATCTCGCTCGGGCACAAGCGCATCGCCATGATCGGCGGCACCGACCAGACCTCGACCGGGCGCGACCGCTACCAGGGCTATCTCAACGCCATGGAGGCCGCCGGGCTTGAGGTCAGGCCGTCCTGGCGCATCGCCGGGCCGCGCACCAAGCAGGGCGGATTCGAGGCGGCTGGACAGTTTCTGGCGCTTAAAGACAAGCCAACCGCCGCTTGCTGCTGGAATGATCTGGTCGCCATCGGCCTGATGAACGGCATTGCCCGTGCCGGCCTGGTGCCGGGCGCCGACATCTCGGTGACCGGCTATGACGATCTCGAGGAGGCGGCAATCGCGACACCGGCGCTCACCACAGTCTGGAATGGCCAGCGAGAGGTCGGCCGCCGTGCCGCCAGCGCGCTGCTCGACAAGCTGAACGGACAGGCGGTACGGCCGTCACAGGAACTGATCAAGCCGGAACTGCATGTGCGCCAGTCGACCGGCAAGCCGGTGGAGCGTGCATGACCAAGACTGATGCGTTGCAGACCGTCGCCGTTCTGGTGCCAGGACATTTCAACGACCATGCGGTCGAGCGCATCGACCGCACCTTCAAGCGGGTCAAGATAGAGCGCGCCGATCCCGCCCTGGTCACCGACGAGATGCGCCATGACGTGCGCGCCATTGCGTCCTTCGCCGGCGTCAATGCGGCATTGATGGATGCATTGCCCAACCTCGAACTCATCGCCTCCTTCGGCGTCGGCTATGATTCGGTCGATGCCGGCCATGCGGCCAAGAAAAACATCATGGTCACCAACACCCCCGATGTTTTGACCGAGGAGGTCGCCGACACCACGATCGGCCTTTTGCTCAACACCGTGCGTGAACTTTACAAGGCCGAGAAATGGCTGCGCGACGGCAGTTGGGTGAAGAAGGGCAACTATCCCCTGAGCCGGCTGACCTTGCGCGGTCGGCATGTCGGCATTTTCGGCATGGGCCGCATCGGCCTTGCCATTGCGCGCCGGCTGGAAGCGTTCGGGCTGCCGGTGGCCTACCACAACAGGCGCAAGGTCGAAGGTCTGGCTTATGAATACCACCCGACGCTGAAGGGCCTTGCCGAAGCGGTCGATACGCTGATTTCCGTAGTGCCGGGCGGCGCTTCCACGGAGAAGGCGGTCAATGCCGAAATCCTGGCGGCGCTTGGCGCCAACGGCGTTTTCGTCAACATCGGCCGTGGCAGCACGGTCGACGAGGCAGACCTCGCCGCAGCGCTTGCCAACGGCACCATCGCCGCGGCCGGGCTCGATGTTTTCGCCGATGAACCGAATGTGCCCAAGGCTTTGCTGGAGGCGCCAACCTCGCTTTTGCCCCATGTCGGCTCGGCCTCGCACCATACGCGCCGCGCCATGGCGGATCTGTGCGTCGACAATCTGGTATCCTGGTTCAGCGAGCGCCGGCCACTGACCCCGGTGCCTGAGACGGCGCAAGTCAAGCCACGAAGCTGAGCGGCTCTCTGCCACACTCGTTAACGTCGGCTTAACGCTTTGGAATCATTGTGCATCTGCGCCGGGGGGCGCGGAGTGCAAGATGACGAAACTTCCGGCATTGGTTGCGGCAGCGGCACTTTTCGCCGGCTTTCAGCTGTTTCACGGCGGCAGCAGTGAAAGTTCGGCCAATGAAGCAAGGCCGGCAACCACCTTCAGGCTGGTCGCCAATGGCGACGAAGGCGACTGCGCGGTTAGCCGCGGCGCCGCGATTGACGATGGCCTGTCGCTGTTGACCGTGGCGCCGAGTTGCCGCGGGTTGCTGCCGGGGATCGAGCGGGCAAAATTCTGGCGAGAGGGCGAGGACGGCACAATCGCGTTCAGCGCCGACGGCACCGACCCGATCGTCACCTTCTCGGTTGCGGATGGCGACGGCTACGAATCCTACGCTCCGGCCACGCCGCTGCTTTCGCTGGCGACAACCGGCGAACGGGATCAATCCGCCGGCAATTGATCGTCGGGATTTATTCCGCCGCCGCCCGTGCACCGGCCTTCGCCGCCGCATGCAGCCGCACCGCATCGCCGAAGGCGCGGAAGATCTTGGCCGAGTTCCCGTCCGACTTGACCCAGTATTCGGGGTGCCATTGCACGCCGACGGCGAAGGCGCGGGCGTCCTTCACCGAAACCGCCTCCACCGTGCCGTCGCCGGCAACCGCCTCGACCTGCAGCTTCGAGCCGAGCCGGTCGATGCCTTGGCGGTGCAGCGAGTTGACCTTGATGTCGCCGGCGCCGAATACACCGGCCAGGCAACTGCCCGGCTTGATCGAAATGGTCTGGTGAATGGCGAAACGTTCGTCCTGATTGTCGCTCACCGGCGCGCGATGGTCCAGCGAACCTTCGCGCTCCTGGATCTCGGTGCCAAGCGTGCCGCCTAGCGCCACGTTCAACTCCTGGATGCCGCGGCAGATGGCAAGCAGCGGCACGCCGCGCTCGATCGCCTTGCAGATCAACGGCAGCGTGGTGGAATCGCGCGCCGGGTCGTAGGGGCCGTTGGCCTCGCTGGCGTCGCCGCCATAGAGCGAGGGATGCACGTTGGACTTTGAGCCGGTGACCATGACACCATCGACCGAGGACAACAGCTCGTCGAAATCGAGCCGGTCGCCGAAGGACGGCACCAAAAGCGGGAACACGCCGGCGCCGGAAAGTGCCGCCTCGATATATTGCTGCGGGACGGCATGCCAAGTGTAGTTGTCAAACTGACGGACGTCGGTGGATATGGCGACGAGCGGCTGGTGCATTTGGGTCCGGATTCCATTTGGAGCGAAGCGAATTATCTATTGTGCCTGCAAAATAGGCGATCCGAAGGCGCTTTTCCATGGCAAGTTTCGCCATCTCGCATGGGCCACGCGGCGAACGTTAGACTATAGTTGCAGGCTGGCCGGCCGGCCCGCGGATTTGTCGCCAGCGCCGCCGTCAAATCCCGCTGCCATGCTGGACTCGACCCCTTGCCCGTGTATTGTTTCGGCAAATCGATACCGGGCGTGAGGAGACGTCCCTGATGTCGGTTTGTTGGTCCAAAAGGGAGGTTCTGCATGGATCGTCGTTCATTCATCCGCAAGGCCGGGGTCACCGGCGTGGGCGCAGCGGCGGCTGCCGCGACGCTAGCCGCACCGGCAATCGCCCAGTCCAATCCGAAAGTGACGTGGCGGCTGGCGTCATCTTTCCCCAAGTCACTCGATACGATCTATGGCGGCGCCGAAGTCTTCTCCAAGATGCTGTCTGAGGCGACGGACGGCAATTTCCAGGTCCAGGTCTTCGCCTCCGGCGAACTCGTACCCGGCCTGCAGGCCGCCGACGCCACCACGGCCGGCACCGTCGAGGCCTGCCACACGGTGTCATACTATTATTGGGGCAAGGACCCGACATGGGCGCTCGGTGCGGCGGTGCCGTTCTCGCTCAACGCGCGCGGCATGAATGCCTGGCACTATCATGGCGGCGGCATCGACCTGTTCAACGAGTTTCTCGCCACGCAAGGCCTGTTCGGCCTGCCCGGCGGCAACACCGGCGTGCAGATGGGCGGCTGGTTCCGCAAGGAGATCAACACCGTCGCCGATCTCTCCGGCCTCAAGATGCGCATCGGCGGCTTTGCCGGCAAAGTGGTCTCGAAGCTCGGCGTCGTACCGCAGCAGATCGCCGGTGGCGACATCTATCCGGCGCTGGAAAAAGGCACGATCGACGCCGCCGAATGGGTCGGCCCCTATGACGACGAGAAGCTCGGCTTCTACAAGGTCGCGCCCTATTACTACTATCCCGGCTGGTGGGAAGGCGGCCCGACCGTCCATCTCCTGTTCAACAAGGCGAAGTACGAAGAGCTTTCGCCGGCCTACAAGTCGCTGGTGCACACGGCCGCGCACGCGGCGGACGCCAACATGCTGCAGAAATACGACTACCTCAATCCTGCAGCAGTCAAGCGGCTGGTGGCCGGCGGCGCGAAATTGCGCCCGTTCAGCCAGGACATCATGGCCGCCTGTTTCGAGAAGGCCAATGAGGTCTACACCGAAATGGAAGCCACCAACGCACCGTTCAAGAAGATCTGGGACTCGATCAAGGGCTTCCGCAAGGAGCACTATCTGTGGGCGCAGGTGGCCGAGTACAATTACGACACCTTCATGATGGTCCAGCAGCGCAACGGCAAACTGTAGGCTGGGATCTGCCCCTTCTCCCCGTCACTATACGGGGAGAGGGGCGCGGTCATCGCCGTTTCGCCAATCGCCAACACCGCAGGACTGAGGCTGCCCTTCATTCCCTGCCCGGCACCACCAACACCTTGACCTCGCCGGGCGCTGCCGGGTTGGAGATAACCGAGGGGGCTCCGTCCAGGCCGACCTGTCTGGAGATGAGCTTGTCGATCTCGATTGCCCCGGACGCGACAAGGTCCGCCGCTCGCCCGTGGGTGAAGGGGTTGATGAACGAGCCGAGAACCTTCAGTTCGCGAAACAGGATGTCGAACGGTTCGAAGGGCACTTTCACGCCTTGCGGCATCACGCCGACGATCACCACCGTGCCGCCGGACTTCGCCAGCCGCATCGATTGTTCGACGGTATCGGGGACACCGGCGCATTCGAGCACCACGTCGGCCCCGCCGGGCACAAGGCCGGTTGGGCCGGCGATCGCCTCGATCGGGTCGACCGCGCTTGGGTCGACCGTCGCCGTTGCACCGAGCTCTTCGGCGAGCGCACGGCGGGAGGCCTGCCGCGTCGACAGGATGATGGTCGCCGCTCCTGCGAGCCTCGCCAATTGCACGGTAAGCAGGCCGATGACGCCGCCACCAAGCACCACCACGGCAGCGCCGGGTCTGATTCCGGCGAGGTCGACAGCGTGCAGGCAGCAGGCCAGCGGCTCGCAGAAGGCGCCATGCGTTGGCTTGAGGTTCGCAGGCAGAAGAAAGGCCTGGCTCTGCGGCATCACGACGTAGTCGGCGAAGCCGCCGTCGCGATGGATGCCGATGGCCCTGAGATTGCTGCACAGATTGACGCGGCCGGCTCGGCAATGACTGCAGCGTCCGCAGAAGATGTTGGGATCGCCGGTAACACGGTCACCGATGGCGATGCCGGAAACCGCGTCGCCGACAGCCTCGACGATGCCGCAGAATTCGTGACCAAGCGTCACCGGCGGGCTCGAAGGGAATTCGCCGTGGAGGAGGTGACGGTCGGTGCCGCAAACGCCGCAGGTTTCGACGCGCACCAGAACGTCCTGCGGTCCCGCAACAGGCTTGTCGACCTCCCGTAGCGCAATGCTGCCCACGGCTTCCAGGCGCACGGCTCTCATGACATCCTCACTCAGGTTCTCAGTGTTCACACATCAGTTGAAGTTCGGCGGCTGCGACAGGTCGGTCGCCGGCGCCGCCGGCTTGGCGGGCGGCGTCTCGCCGAAATTCGGCGGCTGCGAGAGATCGTTCGACAGTGGCGCCGCGGGTGATGGGCTACCGTTGGCTGGTGGTGGTGTGCCGAGAGGCGCAAGGCCTGGCATATCAGGCAAGTTGATCTCGATCGTTCCCGGATCGACGGCCGCACCCTTGTAGCGCATGACCATTTGCGGGAAGGCGATGGTCAGCCCGATCATGATCACCTGGATGCAGACGAAGGGCACGGCGCCCCAATAGATCTGGCCGGTGGTCACCGGCGCGATCTGCTTGCCGGTGAGGCGATCGAGATAGGGCACGCGCGCGGCGACAGAGCGCAGGTAGAACAGCGCAAAGCCGAAAGGCGGGTGCATGAAGGAGGTCTGCATGTTGACGCCGAGCAGCACGCCGAACCAGATCAGGTCGATGCCGAGCTTATCGGCTGCCGGCGCCAAAAGCGGCACGATGATGAAGGCGAGCTCGAAGAAATCGAGGAAGAAGGCGAGCACGAAGACCAGGATGTTGACGCCGATCAGGAAGCCGACTTCGCCGCCCGGCAGCGACGTCAACAAATGCTCGACCCAGACGTGGCCGTTGACGCCGTAGAAGGTCAGCGAGAACACCCGCGCGCCGATCAGGATGAACAGCACGAAGGAGGAAAGCCTGGTGGTCGACGCGAGCGCCTGTTTGATGACATCCAGCGACAACCGCCCCTTCATTGCCGCCATCGCCAGGGCGCCAACCGCGCCCATGGCGCCGCCCTCCGTCGGGGTGGCGATGCCGAGGAAGATGGTGCCCAGCACCAGGAAGATCAGCGCCAGAGGCGGGATCAAAACGATGATCACCTGCTGCGCCAACCTGGACATCATGTTGATGTTCAGGCCCTTGTCGGCGATCGCCACGATATAGATCAGGATCACCCCGATGCTGGCGCCAAGGATATCGGCATTGTCGCCATGCGCCGGCGCAAGGTAGCGATATGCCGCATAGGAAGCCGCGACTGCCACCAGCAGTGCCGCGAGCAGCGACAGCACGCCGTGGCCAAGCGTGCGGGCCGCCAGCGGCAACGCCGGCATCGAGTTCGGCCGGACGATCGACATGATCAGGATGTAGAGCGTGTAAAGGCCGGTCAGCACCAGGCCGGGGATCAGCGCGCCGGCATACATGTCGCCGACCGAACGGCCGAGCTGGTCGGCCAGAACGATCAGCACCAGCGACGGCGGGATGATCTGGGCGAGTGTGCCGGATGCGGCGATGACGCCCGACGCCAGTCGTCGGTCATAGCCGTAGCGCAGCATGATCGGCAGCGAGATCAGGCCCATGGCGATGACCGAAGCCGCGACCACGCCCGTGGTCGCGGCAAGCAGCGCACCGACGAAGATCACTGCATAGGCAAGGCCGCCGCGAACCGGGCCGAACAGCTGGCCGATCGTGTCGAGCAGGTCCTCGGCCATGCCCGATCGTTCCAGCACGATGCCCATGAAGGTGAAGAACGGGATTGCCAAGAGCGTGTCGTTCGACATCACCCGGCTGCCGTAGAAATTGTCGGGCAGCGCATGCAGCAGCGGCCACGCCAGGTTGATCGAGCCGCCCGAATAGGGCGACAGCACGACGCCGATGAAGAAGAACATCAGGCCGTTGGCGGCGAGCGAGAAAGCGACGGGGTAGCCGATCAGCAGGAAGATGATCAGCGAGGCGAACATGATCGGCGCCATGTTCTGGGCGATGAACTCGATCATGGGCGCGCCTCCTGGGCGAGCGCCTTGGCTTCTTCGGCAAGGGCTTTCGCCTCGAGCTCGGCCTGTTCGTGCACCGAGATGAACGGATTGGGATCGTCCATGTCGCCGCGCATGATGGCGATCTTCTTGATGATCTCGGAGATGCCCTGCAGCGCCAGCAGAAAGAAGCCGACGAGCAGGATCGCCTTGGCCGGCCAGATGATCAGGCCGCCGGAATTGTTCGACATTTCGCCGCTGCGGAACGACAGCGACACGTAGGGTACAAAATAGATCACCATCAGCGTCACAAACGGCATCAGGAAGAAGACATGGCCGAGCAGGTCGATCCAGTGCTGCACGCGGCGCGACCACATGCCGTAGACGATGTCGATGCGGATATGGTCGTTCTGTTTCAGCGTGTAGGCGGCGGCCAGCATGAAGGCGGCGCCGAACAGGTACCACTGCAGTTCCAGCCAGGCATTCGACGAGACGTCGAAGACCTTGCGGATGATGGCATTGGCGGCGCTGACCAGGATTGCCAGCAGGATCAGCCACGATATCCACCGGCCGATGAACTCGTTCATACGGTCGATCGTTCTGGATAGAGCGAGCAGCCCTGCCATGCATTTCCTCCCTGAGGTCGAAGGCGCGCCGGCTCCCCTATTTTCCGTCGCGCCGCTGTGGCCCAACGGTATGCCGTGCGTGGTTCGGCGGGTCAACATGGCATGGGCGCGATCAACGCCGTCGTGACGGGAGGCAGGGGATAAGTGCCGACCGGCTGCTGCGTCATGCAACCAAAGTCTGACAGCGGATGCGGCGATCAGGCGATCTTCTGCTGGTCGCGGCCAGGACCGATCAGCACAAGTGCCGCGACCAGGAACAGATACATCCAGCCATCGCGCCATTCGATCGGGAAATAGCCGGCCCATAGCGACTCCGTCATGCCGAAGGCGGCCGCACCGAGCGCGGCCCGAGGCGGAGAGAGATAGCCGCCCACCGCCGTCACGAACAGGATTTTCAGCCCGTAGACGAGGCCGGAGCCGAAGCTGACATTGCCGTAGTAAAGGGCGGCCATGATTCCGGCCAGCGCGGCGCAGAAACCGCCGAACAGCACCGCATGCCGGAACACTGCGCGCACGTCCACGCCGCACATGGCAGCCGCTTTGGGATCGTCGGAGACGGCGCGCCAACGGCGACCGAAGCCCGAGCGGGCAAACGCCCATGCAGCGAGCATGATCGCTGCCAGAACCACCGCGCAATCGATGAGCTGGATCAGCGTCAGCGTCGCCTGGAAGCCGGCATCCTGAGCGAAGACAACGGGTTGCGCCAGCATCGGCGGCAGCCACCAGTCATGCGTGTCGGCGGCGATACGGCTTGCTTCCGACAGCACGAGCAGGATGCCGAGCGTCGTCACCACAATGGCATTGGGCGTGCGGTCGGCCAGCGGTTCGAAGACGCTGCGCGACAGCACGTGGCCGATCAGCGCGGCATAAAGGAAAGCCGTGACGACGCCGAGCACTACTGCCGCCAGCAAGGTCAGCCACAATACCTGATAGCCGAAGGCCACGGTCAGGATCATCGTCTGGCCGCAAAAGGCGAACAGCGCGCCATAGGCGAGATTGGTCCGGTGCAGGATGCCGTTGGTCAGCACGTAGCCGAAGGCAAGCAGCGCATAGAGCGCGCCGGAATGCAGCCCGTTCAGCACCTGCTGGAAGAAATAGAGCATAGACAGCTTTCCGGGCGCCGGAGCCCGCGCCAAGGTTTGCATCGTAAATCTAACTTGTCAAACGCGATTTATCGGTTAGATTTCCGGCATGACGGTATCCTGGACCCCGCATCGCTTCACCGGCGGCATTCTTGCGCTCGATACGGCCAACACCGTGGTGTTGCGCAACGATCCGGAAAAGACCTTCGACCGTTTTGACGATCCGGCCGAGATCGCGCGCTTCGCCGATGCCGCAAGCGGCTTTCGCGGCGCCGAGCTTGGCGGCAGACCGCTGGAGGCGACCTCGCCGGACAGCATCGCGCCGGTGGTGCTGGCGATCCGCGAGACGACCGACCGCCTGTTTCGCGGCGCGGTGTCGAAAGGTGCGCTTGCCGCCGGCGACCTCGCCGCTTTTCTCAAGGCCTGCGCCAACGGCCTCGATCGGAGCCCTGCCGAAATCGGCGCACCGGGTAGACCGTTCGGCGATCCATCGACGCCGATCGCGTTCGAGGCGGCGCTGGCGGTTTCGGCCTTGTCGCTGCTGCGCGACGACACGGTCGCCAGGCTCAGGATCTGTCCCAATTGCAGCTGGCTGTTCGTCGACAGGAGCCGCAATTCCAGCCGCCTTTGGTGCGATATGGCTGTGTGCGGCAACCGCCAGAAAGCAAGCCGTCACTATCGCCGCCGCCGCACGGCGCCCCATGAGGTCAACAATGCCTAGGGTTGTTTTTCGTTCGATCCTTGTCGGTGCTGCGCTCATTGCAGCCGTTGCGCTTGGCGCCTGCCGCGACACCGGCGGCGACGGCAAGCTGTTCGAGGTTTCCGGCAAGGTCGTCGTCTTCAACTACCGTCTCGCCCGGGCGACCTATGTCGTGACGCTGCGGCCCCTGCAGCCGATGGGCGAAGGCCAGGTTGCGGTCGCCAGTTTCCAGAATCCGGCCGGCGGCCCTCCCCTGGTAGTCGAGCAGAAGGTCTGGCCGAAGCTCGACAAGGTCAGCCTGGAGAGCCCGGCGCTCACCTGCATCGTCAAGGACAAACCCTATGCGATCTCCATCAACATCAGGGGTCCTGACGGCACGTTCCTGCAGAAGATCGACACCACGCTGATGTCGAGCGAGGACCAGTCGATCCTTCCCGACCGGCCGCTGGTGGTCGACCAGCTCTATACGGCCAATCCCGATCTTGCCGGCCATCCCGACGGCAAGCTGCCGGGTGAGCCGAAGCCGGATTGCTCGAAAGGCTGACGCGTCTTTGCCCGGCGCGACTGCGTGGAAATTTTCGGTCGCCGGACAACCGCCGCGGACCGATTTCGTGCCGGATACGCGACGGCAGCGGATCGTTCGTTGCGCTTTGCCTGGCACTTTCGATTTCGTTTGACCTGCCTTGCAAGCGGAGAAAGACTGCGCCATCTCACTCCTACGTTGGCTGCGCGCCCCCGGTGCTGTCTCCGCAGAGGAAATGCCTGATGACGCTGCACGACGTCGCGCTCGACGACAAGTTCGATCTTGGTAAGGAGCGCATCTTCCTGTCCGGCGCACAGGCGGTCATCCGCATGCTTTTGATGCAACGCGAGCGCGACCGCCGGGCCGGCCTCAACACGGCCGGCTTCGTGTCCGGTTATCGCGGCTCGCCGCTCGGCGGCCTCGATATGCAGCTGTGGCGGGCGAAAAAGCAGCTGGCGCAGGCCGACATCGTCTTCCAGCCCGGCCTCAACGAGGAGCTTGCCGCCACCGCCTGCTGGGGCTCTCAGCAGACGGAATTGCTGGGCGAAGGCAAGCATGACGGGGTGTTTTCGGTCTGGTACGGCAAGGGACCGGGCGTCGACCGCTCCGGCGACGTTTTCCGCCACGCCAACCTCGCGGGATCGTCGAAGCATGGCGGCGTGCTTGCGCTGATGGGCGACGACCATATGGCCGAATCATCGACCAATGCGCACGCCACCGAATTCCTGTTCGTCGACACCATGGTGCCGATCCTCAATCCGGCCGGCGTTCAGGAGATCATCGACTACGGCCTCTACGGCTTTGCCATGTCGCGCTTCGCCGGCACCTGGGCGGCTATCAAATGCGTCAAGGACAACATCGAATCGACGGCCTCGGTCGATGCCGCGCTCGAGCGCCTGAACATCGTCGTGCCGGAGTTCGATATGCCGTCCGGTGGCCTCAACATCCGCGACGAGATCGACATGCTCGGACAGGAGGAGCGCCTGCATGAATACAAGCGCGCCGCTGCGTCCGCCTTCATCCATGCCAACGGCCTGAACCGCATCGTCTATTCGGGCGGCCGCGCGCCGAAGCTCGGTATCATCACGCTCGGCAAGAGCTATCTCGATGTCCGCCAAGCGCTGGAAGACATCGGCATCGACGAGGCCGCCGCCGGCCGCATCGGCATCCGCCTGTTCAAGGTCGGTTGCCCATGGCCGCTCGACCTGCAGCATATCGCCGAATTCGCCCGCGGCCTCGACACCATCGTCGTCGTCGAGGAGAAGCGCTCGCTGATCGAGGTGCAACTGCGCGAAAACCTCTACGGCACCGCCACCCAGCCGATGATCGTCGGCAAGAAGGACGAGCGCGGCGACTGGCTGTTCCCGGCCAAGGGCGCGCTCGACCCCAACGAGATCGCCATTGCGCTGGGCGAGCGCATCCTGCGCACAATCGGCCCTTCGGAAGAGATCACTGCCAAGGTGGCAAAGCTGCGCCAGTTCCAGGCGATGCTTGCCGACACCAGCGATATCGGTTCGCGCACGCCGTTCTTCTGCTCCGGCTGCCCGCACAATTCCTCGACCAAGGTGCCGGACGGCTCGATCGCCGCCGCCGGTATCGGCTGCCATTTCATGGCGCTGTGGATGGACCGCAACACGGTCGGCTTCACCGCCATGGGCGGCGAGGGCGCACAATGGGTCGGCCAGGCGCCATTCTCCAAGCGCGGCCACATTTTCCAGAATCTCGGCGACGGGACCTACAATCACTCCGGCACGCTGGCGATCCGCTTCGCGCTGTCGACCGATGCCAACATCACCTACAAGATCCTCTACAACGACGCCGTCGCCATGACCGGCGGCCAGCCGCATGAGGGCGGCCTGACTGTCGACATGATCGCCAGGCAGGTGCGCGCCGAAGGCGTCGAGCGCATCGCCATCGTCACCGACGAGCCGGACAAATATGCGGGGAAGGCCGAATTCCCCTCCGGCGCCACCATCCACCACCGCGACGACCTCGACCTCGTCCAGCGCGAGCTGCGCGACGTCAAGGGCGTCTCGGTGCTGCTCTACGACCAGACCTGCGCCGCCGAAAAGCGCCGCCGCCGCAAGCGCGGCACCTTCCCGGATCCCGACAAGCGGGTCTTCATCAACGAACTGGTCTGCGAGGGCTGCGGCGATTGCGGGGTGCAATCGAACTGCGTCTCGATCCAGCCGGTCGAAACCGAGTTCGGCCGCAAGCGCAGAATAGACCAGTCGAGCTGCAACAAGGACTTCTCCTGCGTCAACGGCTTCTGCCCGTCCTTCGTCACCGTGCACGGCGCCAAGATCAGGAAGGCCGAAGGCATTGCCGGGCGCTCCGACCCGCTTGACGGCGTGCCGGTGCCAGCCGAATTCCCGCTCGGTAGCGAGGGTTGGGCGGCGATCATCGACGGCGTCGGCGGCACCGGCGTCGTCACCATAGGTGCTGTGCTCGGTATGGCCGCCCATCTCGAGGACAAGGGCTGCGGCATGATTGACATGGCCGGCCTCGCCCAGAAGGGCGGTTCGGTGTTCACCCATGTCCGCATCGCCCGCACGCCGGACGACATCCACGCGATCCGCGTTTCGGCCGGCAAGGCCGACCTGGTACTCGGCTGCGACCTTGTCGTGTCCGGCGCCAAGAAGGTGCTTGGCGCGGTGCGCGAAGGCCATACCATCTTCCTCGCCAACACCGCCGAGATCATGCCCGGCGAATTCGCCCGTTCGGCCGATTTCTCGCTGCCGATCGAGCGCCTGAAGAAGGCGATCCGTGCTGCTGCCGGCGAAGACAAGACGCATTTCTTCGACGCCACGCGCACCGCCACCCAATTGTTCGGCAATTCGCTCGGCGCCAACATGTTCATGCTCGGCTTCGCTTTCCAGCATGGCGGGCTGCCGCTGTCGGCGCAAGCCGTTGAAAGAGCAATCGAATTGAACGGCGAGGCGGTGGCGATGAACATCGCCGCGTTCCGCTGGGGCCGGCGCGCCGCGCATCAGCCGGACTTTGTGCGCGGCCTCATCGCGCAGCCGGGCAAGGCCACTGAGATCGCCGAGACGCTGGACGATATCATCGCCCGCCGCGTCGCTTTCCTCTCTGCCTATCAGAATGCCGCCTATGGCAGGCGCTATGCCGAGAAGCTGGCGGTTTTGCGTGCTGCCGAGGCCAAGGCCGTGCCTGGCTCGACCGCGGTGACCGAGGCCGCCGCCAGAAACCTGTTCAAGCTGATGGCGATCAAGGACGAATATGAGGTGGCGCGGCTCTACACCGACGGCTCCTTCGCTATGGAGCTCTCAAAACAGTTCCAGAGCTACGACAAACTCGAATTTCATCTGGCGCCACCGATCATGGGCAGGCGCGGCAATGACGGCAAGCCGAGGAAATCGAGCTTCGGCCCGTGGATGATGAAGGGATTTCGCCTGCTGGCGGCGCTGAAAGGCCTGCGCGGCACGGCCTTCGACGTGTTCGGCTACAGCACTGAGCGGCGCATCGAGCGGCAGCTTCTGGCCCGCTATGAGGCCGATCTGGAGCTTGTCGCCAAGGCCCTTGCGCCAGGCAGGATCGAGGCCGCCATCGCCCTTGCCTCGGTGCCGGCGCTCATTCGCGGCTACGGCCATGTCAGGCAGGCCAGCGCCGAAAAGGCGGCGGATGAACGAAATCGCCTTCTTGAACGATTCAAGTTGCCGGTGCAGCCAAGCGCATTACAAGCCGCTGAGTAGCCAAAAGGGCCGGAAAAACAGGCCCTTCAGCGCGAGCTAAAGGTTTTTTAATGGGACTATGCCAAGGCTGTGGTTCAGTTGGGCGCCAGTAATGGGCAGAACAAAGACCGATAACATCCCTGTGGATGTTTATATCCAGTTTGTGCGCTCGTTGTTCGACAAC
Source organism: Mesorhizobium sp. LSHC412B00 (assembly GCF_000503035.1). Taxonomy (NCBI): domain Bacteria; kingdom Pseudomonadati; phylum Pseudomonadota; class Alphaproteobacteria; order Hyphomicrobiales; family Phyllobacteriaceae; genus Mesorhizobium; species Mesorhizobium sp. LSHC412B00. The sequence continues at coordinate 351,490 of NZ_AYWB01000004.1, forward strand.
GCGCATATGCTGGTCATTGGCGCGCTTTGCCACGCAACCGCCAGCCTTATGGTCTATTGGCGCAACGGCCAGCCTGTCTTCCTGGTTCTTGCCGGAGCACTGCTTGGCATCGGCGTTTGGCGGTATTTCAGCTTGCGGCGGTTCCATCGCCTAGGTGGTTCCATCCACGATGCCTTGGATGCGACACGATGGGAGCGCGAATATATCCTGAACGGCAGCATCCAGGGGCTGATGCTGGGCCTGTTCTGCTTCATTTCGATCTATGTCTACTCGGATGCGTATGCCGAGATCGCAGCGCTCGCCATAACGCTTGGCTCTCTGGTCACGGTCGTAGGCCGAAACTACGGCTCGCCCCGCATGGTCACGATCTTCGCGGTAACCTTCGTCGGGCCGATCGCAGCAGCCCTTATCCTCAGGTTTGACATCCCCAGTGTCGTGCTTGGGCTGCTCATCATCCCGTTCATGTTCATCATCAAGGGCAGTGCCGACCATGTGCGCAACGTGCTGTTCTCGGCCGTGGTCGGGCATAAGCAGGCGAGGCAAATCGCGCAGCGCTTCAACCGCGCACTCAACACCATGTCGCATGGCCTAGTCATGCTCGGACCCGACGGCAAGGTCGTGGTCGGCAATGCCGAAGCAGCGCATCTGATGTCGCTGCGCTCGCCCGACCAGCTGCTCGGGCGGTCGATCCATTCGCTGCTCCTGCGCGGCGTTGCGGGCGGCATGCTGGCGCCGAAAGACTGCCGCTATGTCGAAGCGCAGCTGACGCGCGCGTTGCGCGAAGGCCGTGACCGCAAGGTGCTGGTCTCCTTCTCCAATGGCCAGCACTACGAGTTCTCGGCCCGCGAGGGCAATCAGGACCTCGGCGTCATCACCTTCGAGGACGTCACCGCCCGCGTCGAGTCCGAAGAAAAGATCCGCTTCATGGCGCGCTATGACAGCCTCACCGGCCTACCGAACCGCGCCTATTTCCATGAGCTCGTCGGCGAGGCCATGGCGTCGGGCAGCCGCGACCGGCTGTGCGCGCTGGCGGTGCTCGATCTAGACGATTTCAAGAGCGTCAACGACACACTTGGCCATCCGGTCGGCGATGGGCTGATCTATGCCGTTGCCGAGCGACTGGCGGCCGTCGCCGGGCAAGGCGTCAATGTCAGCCGTTTCGGCGGCGACGAGTTCATGATCTTCTTCGACCGCGTCGAGGATGAAAGCCATCTGACGGGCCTGCTCGACCAGATCTTTGCCGATCTGCAGGGCGAAGTCGATGTCGCTGGTCACAGCCTGCGCATCCAGGCAAGCGCGGGCGCCGTGCTGTCCAGGGTCGAGGACACCGATGTCGACGCCATGATCGTCAAGGCCGATCTGGCGCTCTACAAGGCCAAGGAACTCGGCAAGAACAACTGGCGACTCTTCGAGGCGGCGATGGATGCGGCGTTCCGCAACCGCCAGATGATGAAGGCCGACCTGCGCACGGCTGTGGAGGGCAAGGCCTTGCGGGTGGTCTATCAGCCCATCGTGGCGATGAACACCATGCGCATCGCCAGCTGCGAGGCGCTGTGCCGCTGGGATCATCCCGACCTCGGGCCGGTTTCGCCCAGCGTCTTCATTCCGCTGGCCGAAGAAATGGGCATCATTTCCGAGATCAGCACCTTCGTGCTCGCGGCGGCCTGCGCTGAATGCGCCAAATGGCCCGCACAGACCAGCGTGTCGGTCAACCTTTCGGCCAAGGATTTCCGCAGCCGCGACGTCGTCCAGAAGGTTCGCGACGCGCTTGCCACTTCGGGGCTCGCCGCCGGCCGCCTCGAGATCGAAGTCACCGAAACCGCGCTGCTCGACGACAAATCGCTGACGCGCCAGTATATCGAGGAACTGAAGCAGCTTGGCGTGCGCATCGCGCTCGACGATTTCGGCACCGGCTATTCAAGCCTGAGCTACCTCCACAAGCTGCCGCTCGACAAGATCAAGATCGACCGTTCGTTCCTGATGGACGTGACCCAGAACAAGCGTTCGCTCGACTTGTTGAAGGGCATCGTGGATCTGACCCGCGTGCTCGGGCTGACCGTCACCATCGAAGGTGTGGAAACGTTCGAACAGCTGAAGATCCTGGTGCATTCGGTGAAACCCGACCTCGTCCAGGGCTTCCTCTTCGGCGCAGCTCTCAGCGCGTCCGGCATCGAAACGATGTCCAGTGTGACCTGGCCCTTCGCCGCGGAATTGCGGCCCGTCGCCAAACTCGCGACCACATGAAGCCCAACCTTTAAATCGCGCTTGGAAGCCGTCAAAAAAGCTGTGAATTGCCAAAACGTTAACCTATTGTTAACGTTAATATTCGGTAAACACAGACGATTAGAGTTTCATCTTCTTGTTCATTCGGTCGTCCGGTATGGTTTAGTTGCGACGGCACGAGGGTAACAATGGAAACTCAGCTAGCAGGTATGCCTCTGGTGGCTTCTAGGGCCACCGCTCAGTCTCCTTCGGTGTTTTCTCGTCATATCATGGACGTCCTGGAGCACGTCGAGTATCGCCTTTGCGACGGTGCCGAGGATTTGGAAGCCATCTATCGACTTCGCTACAAATCCTACCTTCATGCTGGCATGGTGAAGCCCGATGCCTCGCGTATGGTAAAGGACGACTTCGACGATCTGCGCAATTCCTACCGATTTGGCGTGTTCTTCGATGGTGTTCTGGTCAGCACCATCAGAATCCACTACGCCTGCGCGAAATACCCTGTTTCCCCCAGCACGGCCGTGTTCGGCGACACGCTGGCGCGGCGGCTGGCAGTTGGCGAGACGTTCGTCGATCCAAGCCGTTTCGCTGCCGATATCGAGTGGTCGACCAGCCTGCGCGTGCTGCCCTACGTGACGCTCAGGCTTGCGGTCGTAGCTTGCAGCCACTTCAAACCGACATATTGCCTGACGGCGGTCAAGGAAGAGCATGCCGGCTTCTATCATCGCATCTTCCGTTCCGAGCAGGCGGTGCCCCCCCGCATCTATCCCGGTCTCACCGTTCCCGTGCATCTGTTCCAGTCGAAGTGCTCCGAAAACATGCAGGCGACGCTGGATCGCTTCCCGTTCTTCAACTCCACGGCGTTCGAGCAGCGCATGCTCTTCCAACGCCCCAAGAGCGGCGAACTCGCACCGCTAACCATCCTGCCCACCGCCAAGTTTTTCCGCGAAGCCGCCTGACACCACTGAAGCCTGCGCAATTTGGCACGCGCACTCTGGAGCTTTCCCGCCGCTTCCGCGTTCTGGATGACGCCGACGCGGCCATAGAAAGGAACCGACATGCATATTCCCGAGCTAGCACTGACCCCGCTGATCTCGCTGATTGCCGGCGTGCTGATCCTGGTGATGCCGCGGCTGCTCAACTACATCGTCGCGCTCTATCTGATCGTCATTGGGCTGCTCGGGCTGTTTCCGCATTTAGCCGGTTGAAACGCAAAACCCTCAACCTTCGACGCCAGGCCGGCGACAAGCCCATACCGCCGGCTTTCAACATTCCTTTGAGGCTGTTGTCACTGGTCGTGCGGCAATAGCGCCATTGCTCTTGGCCCGGCTTTTCGCTATGTGCCTCAAAGATGTCTTCGAAGGGGTATTCCTATGGCTGATCACACGCCGACCGGTCCTGTCGAACTGGGCGCGAAGATGGACTATGCCGAACATGACCGCACCTATCATGGCTTTCTGGCGCTGGCCAAATACGGCTCGCTGTTCTGCGGCGCCCTGCTCCTGGCCATGGCTTTCGGCTTCTTCGCAGGCGGCTTCTTCTCCGCGACCATCCTGTTCGTGCTGATCCTCGCCCTCGGCGCCTTCATTCTCCGATAGCCTATACAGACCCCTTGCCAGGGCGTAGCCGGATATCCGGCCGCACTCTTGCGCAAACAGGTTCCAGCCGAAAGGATCATGCGGTGGGACAGACGGTTTTCATCCCTCGCGAGCTCGATGCCAGCGAGCCTCGTGTTGCGGCCTCGCCCGATACCGTGAAGCGGCTGGCGGCGCTGGGCTTCGACGTCACCGTCGAGACGGGCGCCGGCACCAAGTCGCGCATTCCCGATGAGGAGTTCGCCAAGGCGGGTGCCGCGATCGGCAAGGCTTCGGATGCGAGCCGGGCGGATGTGGTGCTGAAGGTGCGCCGGCCGACCGACGCCGAGCTGAAGGGCTACAAATCGGGTGCGGCGGTCATCGCCATCATGGATCCCTACGGCAATGATGCCGCGGTCGCGGCGCTTGCCGAGGCTGGGGTCACCGCCTTCTCGATGGAATTCATGCCGCGCATCACCCGCGCCCAGTCGATGGATGTGCTGTCGTCGCAGGCCAATCTCGCCGGCTACCAGGCCGTGATTGACGGCGCATCGGAGTATGACCGCGCGCTGCCGATGATGATGACTGCGGCCGGCACCGTGCCGGCGGCGAAGATCTTCATCATGGGCGTCGGCGTTGCCGGCCTGCAGGCGATCGCCACGGCGCGCCGTCTCGGCGCTGTCGTCACCGCCACGGACGTTCGTCCCGCCGCCAAGGAACAGGTGGCGTCGCTTGGCGCAAAGTTCCTCGCCGTCGAGGACGAGGAGTTCAAGGCGGCCGAGACCGCCGGCGGCTACGCCAAGGAAATGTCGAAGGAGTACCAGGCGAAGCAGGCAGCGCTCACCGCTGAGCACATCGCCAAGCAGGACATCGTCATCACCACGGCGCTGATCCCCGGCCGGCCGGCGCCGAAGCTGGTGTCGGCGGCGATGGTCGCCTCGATGAAGCCGGGTTCAGTGATCGTCGACCTCGCCGTCGAGCGCGGCGGCAATGTCGAAGGCGCGGTTGCGGGTCAGGTGGTGACGACGGCCAACAACGTTAAGATCGTCGGCCACCTCAACGTGCCCGGCCGCGTCGCCGCATCGGCCTCGCTGCTCTACGCCAGGAACCTGTTCGCCTTCCTCGAGACGCTGGTCGACAAGACCAGCAAGACGCTCGCCATCAACCGCGAAGACGATCTGGTTAAGGCGACGATGCTGACCGACGCTGGCCGCGTGGTGCATCCGGCCTTCGCCAAGGCGGCGGAACAGCCCCATATCGAACCGGCGGCCATTCCGGCCGAGACCATGGTGGCTGATGCCACGCCGAAGAAGGCTGCACCGAAAAAGGCGTCCGACAAAGCCACTGCCGGCAAGTCCGCCGCCAAGCCGAAGGGGATCGCGTGATGGATCAGACCTTGCAGAAAGCCCTCGATCAGCTCGACCAGGCAAGTGCCGCCGTCCGGCTGGCTGTGCAGAACCTGGCCAACGCGCCCGGTGGCGCCGATGCGGCGGGCGATGCCGCGCACGCACTGTCCGGCGGCGCCATCGATCCCTTCGTCTTCCGCTTCGCCATCTTCGTACTTGCGATCTTCGTCGGATACTACGTCGTCTGGTCGGTGACGCCGGCGCTGCACACGCCGCTGATGGCGGTCACCAACGCCATCTCCTCGGTCATCGTCGTCGGCGCGCTGCTGGCCGTCGGCATCTCGGCCTCCGGCATTGCCACCGGCTTCGGCTTCGTCGCGCTGATGCTGGTCTCGGTCAACATCTTTGGCGGCTTCCTGGTCACCCAGCGCATGCTGGCCATGTACAAGAAGAAGGACCGGTAGAGAGCCATGAACGCCAACTTCGCGTCCTTCCTCTACCTGGTCTCCGGCGTCTTGTTCATCATGGCGCTGCGCGGCCTGTCGCATCCGACCACCAGCCGCCAAGGCAATCTCTACGGCATGATCGGCATGGGCATTGCCATTGCCACCACGCTGGCGCTGGCGACTCCGTCCGCCGGGCGCTTCGGCCTGATCGTGCTTGGTCTGGCCATCGGCGGCGGCGTCGGCGCCGTTACAGCGCGCCGCATCGCCATGACGTCGATGCCGCAGCTGGTCGCCGCCTTCCACTCGCTGGTCGGCCTTGCCGCCGTCATGGTCGCGGCAGCCGCCATCTACGCGCCGGAAAGTTTCGGCATCGGCACGAATGGCGACATCCACGCCCAGGCGCTGATCGAGATGAGCCTTGGCGTTGCCATCGGCGCCATCACTTTCACCGGCTCCGTCATCGCCTTCCTCAAGCTCGATGGCCGCATGTCGGGCAAGCCGATCATGATCGGCGGCCGTCACATCATCAACGCGGTCCTCGGCATCGCGCTGATCGTGCTGATCGTGCTTCTGGTCACCACCGAGGCCAAGCTGGTGTTCTGGCTGATCGTCGCGGCGTCGCTGGCGCTCGGCGTCCTCTTGATCATCCCGATCGGCGGCGCCGACATGCCGGTCGTCGTCTCGATGCTGAATTCTTATTCCGGCTGGGCCGCCGCGGCACTCGGCTTCACGCTTGGCAATCTGGCGTTGATCATCACCGGCGCGCTGGTCGGCTCGTCCGGCGCCATCCTGTCCTACATCATGTGCAAGGGCATGAACCGGTCGTTCATCTCGGTCATCCTCGGCGGCTTCGGCGGCGAGACCGCGGCGGTTGCCGATGACGGCATCGAACGCACGGTCAAGCAGGGCTCGGCCGACGACGCCGCCTATCTGATGATGAACGCACAGAAGGTCATCATCGTGCCGGGCTACGGCATGGCGGTCGCCCAGGCCCAGCACGCGCTGCGCGAAATGGCCGATAAGCTCAAGGCCAATGGCGTCGACGTCAAATACGCCATCCACCCCGTGGCAGGCCGCATGCCGGGCCACATGAACGTGCTGCTCGCCGAAGCCAATGTTCCCTATGACGAAGTGTTCGAACTGGAAGATATCAACTCCGAGTTCGCGCAGGCCGATGTCGCCTATGTCATCGGCGCCAATGACGTCACCAATCCGTCCGCCCGCGACGACAAGTCGTCGCCGATCTACGGTATGCCGATCCTCGACGTCGACAAGGCCCGCACCTGCCTGTTCGTCAAGCGCTCGCTCGGCTCGGGCTACGCCGGCATCGACAACACGCTGTTCTACAAGGACGGCACCATGATGCTGCTCGGCGACGCCAAGAAGATGACCGAGGAAATCGTCAAGGCCATGGATCACTGACCCCGCCGCAACCTTCCACTGGAAGGTTGTCGGTCCATCATCGGAAACAAAAAAGCCCGGTTCGACCGGGCTTTTTGATGTTGAAGACCGGTTCAGCGGCTGGTCAGGAAAACCGCTTCCTCGTCGTCGCGCTGCCTGCCGCCCAGTGCTGCCGCAGCGCTGGCGATGAAGGCGCCGATAACCAGCGACAGGGCGCCAAGCAGTGCGAAGGTGGCGCTGCCTTTCCGTGCGGCGTCGGCGGCCTGCTTGGCCTTGACCTTGGCGTCCTCGACCCTGGCCACCAGGGCGTCGACACGCGCCTTGGCGTCAGCCTCGGAAAGCCCGGTGCGGGCGGCGACCAGCTGCGACAGATAGGTCTTGTCGTCAGCCGAAATTTCGCCTGCCGCCGCACTGGCGACGAGGATGCGCGAAGCCTGCCCGGCCGCAGCCGCATCGCTGTCCGGATTGGCCGCCGCGAGCCTGGCGGCATCAGCCGGACGGAACAGCGTATCCACAAGATAGGACGTCGCATTGTCGGCCGGTGCGCTGCCGGCATTGGCGGACGCGCCGGCCGAAGCACCCATGGCGGCGCCCGAGGCAACAGTAGAAGCCGCCTGCACGCCTGAACCAAGCACTGCCGACAGCGCCGACCCGAGAATGCCGACGACCAGCAATGTCGCCAGCGCCCAGGCGAGGAGGCCGTGCGCGGTGTCACGGAAATAGACCTCGTCGGTGTGGATGCCGACCCATTTGGTGCGCAGGCGTCCGGCAAGATAGCCACCGACCCCGGAGGACAGCCATTGCACGATGATGAGCCAGATGGCGCCGGACACCGCGAAGGTGGTCAGCGAGGCACTGGCGCCGGACCACGGCGAGACCATGGTCAGCCCCAGCCCCGAACCGAGCAGCATGAGGATGAAGGTCAGCGTCGAGGCCGCGAAGGCGCCGGCGATGATCGGACCCCAGCTGACGGCCGGGGCGGAGGATTCTGTTGAGGCGGATACGTCGACAGCCGACACGGTGGACTGCATCGACGCCTCCTACCGTACGAACAGCATGATGAGAATGATGATCGGGATCGGAATACCGAGCAACCAGAGCAAAATACCGCGTCCCATAAAGAGCCTCCCTGCGAGAAATTGATCGATGTCGTCACAATGTTCCTGAGCGATTTCCGTTCCGAAGGGCAATGAAATGATTTGCTTGCCGGGAACGGAACTATTTTCCGCGCGGCCCGAGGCACGACTGCGAAACTGTGGATTGGTTCACGGAGTTCCACATGGGCTGCCGTGTATTGTTGGCTCGGTGAGCCGGGGGTAGCATGAGCGACTCCCGCCGTCGGATGTCGTCAACGGAGACGCTGATGCCCAAGACTGTCGCATCGCTGGCTTACAAAAAGGCGCAGCCCGGCCAGGCGGTGGTGATCGTGCACGGCATGGGCGAGCAGCGGCCGATGGGTACGCTGAGGGGATTCGTCCAGGCGGTCTGGAGCAGCGATCCCACCCGTGCTCCACCCTACGCCCAGATTCCCGATCCGGCCGTTTCCGGCGCCACGATCAACCAGAGCTGGATCACGCCCGACAGCCGGACCAAGTCACACGAGCTGCGCCGCATCACCACGCCCTACGACGTCGATGGCCGCCGTACCGATTTCTACGAGCTTTATTGGGCCGACATCACGCAAGGCACGACGCGCGGCCGGCTGGCCGCCTGGGTGACGAACCTGTTGTGGCGCAAGCTCGCCGACATTCCGCTCGACGCCCGCAAGCTTTACGTCGCCACACTTCTGATCGTTATCGTCATCCTGGGCGCAGCACTCGTGCTGGCAACATCGGTCTGGCAACAGGCCGTTACCTTGACGACCGGCCTGATGATCACCACCCTCGCTTCTTTTGTCATCTGGGCGGTGGATCAGTTCGCCCTGCCCTATTTCGGTGACGTCGCCGCTTATGTGCGCGCCGAGGCGGCGACGATCGAGAAGCGTGCGCTGATCCGCGACAGAGGCCTGACGCTGCTCAAGACGCTGATGAAGGACGATGCTTACGACCGCATCGTGCTGGTCTCGCACAGCCTTGGGTCGATCATCGCCTATGATTTGCTGCAGATCCTGTGGGCCGAGTTCCGGCCGCGAAGGCTGGAAGCGGTCCGCGACAAGGCCAAACTGGCGGCGGTCGAGGCCATCGACAAGGCAACGCTCGGCTCTGATGGGTCAGCGTGGCCAAAGAATCTTGAAGACCTCGCCGGGTTCCGGCGCGGCCAATGGGCGCTCTACCAGCAGCTTCGGACCAAGGACGCCGACCACCCGCTGCCCTGGAAGATCAGCGATTTCGTCACGCTTGGCAGTCCGCTCTCCCACAGCGAATTCCTGGTGACCTACAATCTCGCGGAATTCAGGCGTGGCCTTGCCGAGCGCCTGTTCTCGGCCTGCCCGCCGATTGCCGATGACGGGCGCGCCGGCGGCACCGTGCTTTACCAGGAAGGACACAGCCAAGCAGGCAAGGCGCAGCGCGCGGTGCATCATGGCGCGGTGTTTGCGGCAACGCGCTGGACGAACGTCTACGACCGCGGCAATGGCTGGGCGACAGGCGATCCGATTTCCGGTCCGATGACGGAAAATTTCGGCCCCGGTGTGGAGACCATCCAGGTCGAGCTTCGCAGCTCACTTGGCCGTATCTTCACCCACACGCTTTATTGGTCATCGACGGCAAACGGCGTCGAAATCGCCCCGCCGGCGGGCACCGCGCCGCGCTCGCATCTGCAAGTGCTGCGCGACGCGGTGGACCTCGGGCGAAAGCTGGAACCGAGTTGAGTGCCGGCGTTGAGAACGGTTCATCGCAAACGCTGGAGATTGGCTGAGGCCTCACCCACGTCATCCTAGGGCGAAGCAGGAGCGAAGCTCCGTCGCGAAGACCCTAGGATGACGAAGCGATGGGCGCGCAGCCATCAAATGTCCAGATTGGCCACCGACAGCGCATTGTCCTGGATGAATTCGCGCCGCGGCTCGACCTCGTCGCCCATCAGCCGCGAGAACAAGCTGTCAGCATCGGTTGCGTCATTCACCTTGACCTGCAGCAGCGAGCGCACATTCGGGTCGAGCGTGGTTTCCCAGAGCTGCTCGGCGTTCATCTCGCCGAGGCCCTTGTAGCGCTGCATGGTCAGGCCCTTGCGGCCGGTCGCAAACACCGCGTTGAGCAGCGCCAGCGGCCCCGAAATGGTTTCGGAGACATCCTTGCGGCGCAGCACCGGCGGCTCGCCATAAACCTCCATGAGGCGCGGGGCATAGCGGTCGAGCTGGCGTGCGTCGGCTGAATTTATCAGCCCGGCATCGAGCTGCGCGAATTCCTTGACGCTGCGCACCGTGCGTTCGAACACGTAGCCGCCGACGCCCTCATTGGAGGTCGACAGCCGGCCGGTCCAGCCGCGCTCGGTGTCTTCGGCAATGATGTCGAGGCGCTGGGCGACGCGCTCGGCCATGGCGTTGGCGCGGCCGAGATCGTTCAACACGTCGGCATTGAGCGCGCCGGCGATCGCCGCCTGTTCGACCACACCCCTGTTGTAGCGCGTATGCAGCCCGTTGATGAGCTGGCGTACTGCCAGTGCATCATCGATCGAGCCGCGCAGATCCTGTCCGGCCCGCGCCTCGCCGGAGGCAAGCGTCAGCGAAGCCTCTTCCAGCCCCGAGCCGATCAGGAATTCCTCGAAGGCGCTCTCGTCCTTGATGTATTGCGAGCTCTTGCCGCGCGTCACTTTGTAGAGCGGCGGCTGGGCGATGTAGAGATGGCCACGCTCGATCAGCTCCGGCATCTGGCGGAAGAAGAAGGTGAGCAGCAAGGTCCTGATATGGGCGCCGTCGACGTCGGCGTCGGTCATCAGGATGATCTTGTGGTAGCGCAATTTGTCGGCGTTGAACTCGTCCTTGCCGATCGAGGTGCCGAGCGCGGTGATCAGCGTGCCGATCATCTCGGAGCCGAGCATGCGGTCGAAGCGGGCGCGCTCGACATTGAGGATCTTGCCGCGCAGCGGCAGGATCGCCTGGTTCTGGCGCGAACGGCCACCCTTGGCCGAGCCGCCGGCGGAATCACCCTCGACGATGAAGATTTCGGATTTCGCCGGGTCGCGTTCCTGGCAGTCGGCGAGCTTGCCGGGCAGCGAGGTGACGCCGAGCGAGCTCTTGCGGGTGATGTCGCGCGCCTTGCGCGCGGCTTCCCGCGCCGCGGCCGCCTGGATCACCTTGTCGATGACCACCTTGCCTTCGCTGGGATGTTCTTCCAGCCAGGTGCCGAGCGCCTCGTTGACCAGGCCTTCGACCACCGGGCGCACCTCGGACGAGACCAGCTTGTCCTTGGTCTGCGAGGAGAATTTCGGGTCGGGAACCTTGACCGACAGCACCGCCGTCAGGCCCTCGCGGCAATCGTCGCCGATCAGCGCCACCTTTTCCTTCTTGGTCAGGCCCGAGGACTCGCCATAGCCGGTGATCTGGCGCGTCAGCGCGCCGCGGAAGCCGGCCAGATGGGTGCCGCCATCGCGCTGCGGGATGTTGTTGGTGAAGGCCAGCACGTTCTCGTGGTAGCTGTCGTTCCACCACATCGCCACTTCGACGGTAATGCCGTCGCGCTCGGCCTTGATGGCGATCGGCTTGTCGATCAGCGGTTTCTTGACCCGGTCGAGATATTTGACGAACTCTTCCAGGCCGCCATCATAGTGCAGTTCGTGGCGCACGAGATCGGCATGGCGGGCATCGGTCAAGATGATGCGTACGCCGGAATTCAGGAAGGCGAGTTCGCGCAGCCGGTGCTCCAGCGTGCCGAAGTCGAACTCGACCATGGTGAAGGTTTCGGACGACGGAAAGAAGGTGATCTCGGAACCGCTGCGGCCCTCATAGGTGCCGGGCTGCTTGTTCTGCTCATAGCTGCCGGTCGCCTTGAGCGGCGCATCGGCATTGCCATGCGTGAAGCTCATCTCGAAAATCTGGCCGTTGCGGCGGATTTTCAGCTTCAGCCAGGCCGACAACGCGTTGACCACCGAGACGCCGACGCCGTGCAGGCCGCCAGACACCTTGTAGGAATTCTGGTCGAATTTGCCGCCGGCATGCAGCTGCGTCATGATCACTTCGGCCGCCGAAATGCCTTCGCCAGTGTGAATATCGGTCGGAATCCCGCGGCCATTGTCGATAACGGTGACCGAACCGTCGGGATTGAGCGTCACCGTGACGAGATCGGCATGGCCGGCCAGCGCCTCGTCGATGGCGTTGTCGACCACCTCATAGACCATGTGATGCAGGCCCGAGCCGTCGTCGGTGTCGCCGATATACATGCCCGGCCGCTTGCGGACAGCGTCCAACCCCTTCAAAACCTTGATGGAATCGGCGCCGTATTCGGCCTCAGCGCCGTTGGCGTTGTCGCTTTGATCGCTCATGAAAACCTGTCTGATTGATGCCGCATGCTCAGCGCGAAAAAATGGCTTCGAATCACGCCGCTTTGATGTCCTAGATATAGGCGCAAAAGGCGGTTTTTCCAAGGTTTGCGGGCATTTCAGGGCTGAATCCCGAGCTGGCAGCCGGCTATTTTTTCGCGGCTTTCAATTTGGCCAGAAGACGGCGCAGATATTTGATCGTGGGTTTGTCCCTCGGCGCCAGTTTGCCTGTGCGGTCAAGCTCCAGCGTCAGGTCTAGCGCCTGGGACAACACAGCCTTCGGATTCTTCGCCACATAGGCATAGTTGATGTAGGCCTGTACCAGATCGAATTGCCAGATCGCATTGTCCGGATCGGACAGGGCCAACCGCTGGCGGATGGCCAGGCTGGCTTCGAAGGCCTTCTTCGAGCCCTCATAGTGGCGCTGCTTGGTCTCCAGCAGGCCTATTTCCTCGAACGTGATCGACAGGTCGCGCTGCCAGTCGGAATTGCCCGGGTCGAGATTTGCCAATCGGTTGGCAATGACGAGACTGTCCTGATAGTTCTGCAAAGCACCGGCGATATTGCCCTGGGCATCAAACACGCCGGCAATTTTTTCCAAACAGACCGATAGGTCGCGCTGCCAGTCGGTGTTGCCTGGGTCGCTTGCGGCAAGGTCTCGCGCCGTGGCCAGCGCTTGCTGGTAGGCCTCCAACGCGAGTGGCCAGTCCTTCTGGTCGCCGTAAGCATTGCCGATCTTGGCGTAACCGACCGACAGGTCGCGCTTCAAATCGGTGTCGTTTGAGTCGCGGCGCACCAGCGCTTCGGCGATTATTTGGCTCTTGTTGTAGGCGTCGAGCGCGCCCGCAGCGTCGCCACGCTCGCGCAGAACGTCGCCGATCCTTGTGTAGCTGACGGAGACGGCGCGCTGGTGCCTGGGGTCGTCCGGGTTGTTTTGCGCCAGCGCCAGCCGAATTCTCAGGCTCTCTTCGAATGCAGTCTGGGCGCCATCCAGCTGGCCGGCGGTGCGGGCAAGGCCGCCGATTTCGTCGTAGGTAATGGTCAGGTCGCGCAGCAGATAGACGCTGTTCGGCTCGGCATCGGCCAATTGCTGCTTGATGGACAGGCTTTGCTGGTAGGCCTGGGCTGCCGCACCCAGGTCGCCTTGCGTGGCCAGCACATTGCCGATCTTGTCATTGGCCATGGCGAGATCGCCGAGCCAGTCCTTCTTGTCCGGCACGTCTGTGGTCAGGCCCTGCAACATGTCCCTGGCCGCCTCATAGTTTTGCAGGGAGGCCGGCAGATCGCCTTGCGCCATCTTGATGTTGGCGAACTTGATATGGCCGATGGCCAGGTCGCGCTTGACGCTCGGATCGGTTTCCTGGCGCGCTCGCTGCTCAAGATTGGCGACCAGCGCCGCAAAGGCGCGGCCGGCGGCGTCGGTGTTGCCGACCGTTGTGTAGAGGATGCCGAGCTCTTCCAGCGTGCGGCTTTGGCGGTCGGCCTGTTCCAGGCTGAGCGAGGTCTGCCCGGCTTCGCCATAGAGCGCCAGCACCGTTTCATAGTCCTTGATGGCGGTTGCATAGTCCAGGGTGGCACGCGCCGCGCCGCCCGAGAGAAATCGCGTCGCGGCTTCGGACAGGGTGCGGCTGACGAAATTGGCCTTCAACGCCTGGCGCGAGACATTGTCGACGTCGGCGGCCTTGGCGAGGATCACGCGTGCACCATCGAAAGCGCCGAGCGCCAACTGTTCCTCGGCCTGGCGGCGCAGTTCGGTCACCTGCGGGTCGTCGGCGGCCAGCGTCTTCATCTCGCCGCGCACCTTGACGAAGGCGTCGGCGGCCTCGCGCAGCTTGGCGTCCAGGCTTTCGCCGGAGAGATGGCTGGTGTCGGAACTGATCAGCGCGCCATAGAGCGGCGCCAGCGGCATGTCGGCATCGCTGGCGACACGCTCGACCGCGCCGCGCATTTCCGGCGTCACATCGGCCATGGCAAGCAGCAGCCGCTCGCGCTCCGGCAATTGTTCCTTGGCCGCCGAGGCGAAGAACAGCTTCGGCAGCCCGCTCTCGACGTAGGGCAGCTGTTTCCCGCGCGAAAGGTCGTAGACCTCCTGCTGCACCAGCGTCAGCACCGAGCGGATTTCGAGCCCGTCGGTGCCGAGATATTTGGTCAGCGCCGCCGTGAAGGGCGAATTCGCGCCGCTTCCATCAGCCGCCGTCTCGCCGGGCGCCGCCGAAAAGGCGAACAGGATATTTTCCGCCTTGCCGATGCGCCCGAGACCCGGCTTGATCTTGTCCACCAGATCCTTGATCAGCGATGTCGCGCCGCGTCCGTCGCCGCTGCCGCCCGCAAACGGATCGCTGCGGCAGGCGTCGAGCACGATCAGCCCGACCTTGGCGGTGGCTGTCACGGCGTCGCGCACCTCCTCCAGCGGCAGGCTGGTCTTTTCCAGCTGGTCGAGCGAGGAGGCATCGGCGTCGACCGGCAGCAGCCGGTTGTCGCCGGAGATTTCGACGCCATGGCCGGAGAAATACACCAGCGCCACGTCGGCGCCCTTGGCGTCCTCGCGAAAATCGTCGAGAGCCCGGCGCATGCGCCTGAGATCACGATTGGTCTCAAGCACGACTTCGAAGCCGAGCTTCTTCAGCGCCACTTCCATCACCTCGCCGTCATTGACAGGATTGGCCAGCGGCCGCACCAGCCGGTAGTCGTCCTCGGCAATGACCAACGCCACGCGCCGCTCCGCCACCGCTGTGGCGGTGGTCGCAAGCATCAACAGCAAGGCAAACAACAGGCGCAAATCGAACCGCCCCCGGCTCAGTCACCTGCCGACCATTCCACCTCTTTATGGCATGAGCAAGCCGGGGCCGGCTGCGTTACGTAGCCCGCATCCGCTTCAGCGCCTCGCTCCAGCGCGAGAGCTCGTCCAGCATGGTCTTGGTGCCGCCCTGTACCTGCTCGCTGGCCTGGAAGGAGCCGTCGCTCTCCAGCAGTTTCTGATACATCGGCAGCGCGACGCCTTCCGAGATGGGCATGACGCCCACCGCGGTCAGCAGCGGCTTCAGCGCCTGCGCGGCGCGCAGGCCTCCGGAAACGCCGCCATAGCTGAAGATGGCGGCTGGCTTGTATTTCCATTCGCGCGCAAGGTAGTCGATGGCGTTGACGATCGCAGGCGCCACGAAATAATTGTACTCCGGCGCCACGAACACGAAGGCGTCGGCGGCATCAATGACCTTCGACCAGGCTTTGGTGTGGTCGTTCTGGTAATTGCCGAGCCTGGGGTGATGCGGCTCGTCCAAAACCGGCAGATGGAACGTGTCAATGTCGGTCAGCACCGGTTCGAATTTGCCGTGCTCGCGGGCAAAATCCTCCAGCCAGTGGGCGAAGACCGGCCCGGCGCGGCCCGGCCGCGTGCTGCCGATGATGATGTTCAGCTGATGCTTCAAGCGGGCTCTCCTGCTGGCAGTATCTGTTGGTGACTATCACCTACGGCAGAGTGTCCGATTGGACAAGGCGCGAGCGTTTCACAGGCGGTCTCGATCCGATGAACAGATTGTCTGTCGAGGCATTCCCGCTGCAGCGTTTCGGCTTGCCCTTCGGTCACATGGACGCCCGGATCGTCAACCACTACATCTAAGCTATCAGCGGAGTACCTCATGGACACGCAGCCCGTCCCCTTCGTGCCGCCGGCGCCCAAGCCGCGCACGACGCCGCCTTCGACGCTGGAGATGATGCGGATCGTCTACCGCAATCCCCTCGAACTGTGGGGCGAGCACACCTACAACGAACCCTGGATTTCGGCGAATGGCGTCGGCGGGCATCTGATCGTCGCCAACGATCCCGGCCTCATCCGCCACGTGCTGATCGACAACGCCAAGAACTACAAGATGGCGACGGTGCGCCAGATGATCCTGCGGCCGATCCTGCGCGACGGGCTGCTGACCGCCGAAGGCGAGGTGTGGAAGCGGTCGCGCAAGGCGATGGCGCCGGTGTTCACGCCGCGGCATATCTTCGGCTTCGCCGAGCCGATGCTGCGCCGCACGATGCAGTTCGTCGCCCGCTACGAGGAGGGCGGGATGACCGATGTCGCCCACGACATGACGCTGCTCACCTACGATATCCTGGCCGAAACGCTGTTTTCGGGCGAGATTGCGGGCGAGCCCGGCAGTTTCGCGCAGGAAATCGACCGCCTGTTCGAAACCATGGGCCGTGTCGATCCGCTCGACCTGTTGCGCGCGCCCGAATGGCTGCCGCGGCTGACCCGCATCCGCGGCCGCAAGACCATGGCGTATTTCCGCAAGATCGTCACCGATACAGTCAAGATGCGCGAGGAGCGGCTGAAGCGCGACTCCGACACCGCGCCGCAGGATTTCCTGACGCTTCTGCTGCGCGCCGAAGGCCCCGACGGGCTGACGCGGGCGGAAGTCGAGGACAACATCATCACCTTCATCGGCGCCGGCCACGAGACCACCGCGCGGGCGCTGGGCTGGACGATCTACTGCCTCGCCGAAGCGCCGTGGGAGCGCGAAAAGGTCGAGCGCGAGATCGATGCCGTGCTGGCGCGCGAACCCGACCCGACGAAATGGCTCGACGCAATGCCGTTCACCCGCGCCGCCTTCGAGGAGGCGCTGCGGCTTTATCCGCCGGCGCCGTCGATCAACCGCGAGCCGATCGAGACGGAGACCTGGAACGATCTGGTGCTCCCCAAGCGCGCGGCCGTACTGGTGATGCCTTGGGTCGTCCACCGCCACAGAAAACTGTGGGACATGCCCGACGCCTTCATGCCCGAACGCTTCCATCCGGGAAACCGCGAGAAGATCGACCGCTTCCAGTATCTGCCGTTCGGCGCCGGTCCGCGCATCTGCATCGGCGCCAGCTTCGCCATGCAGGAGGCGATCATTGCGCTGGCCATCATGCTGTCGCGCTTCCGCTTCGATGTGACCGCCGAGACCAAGCCGTGGCCGGTGCAGAAACTGACGACACAGCCGCAAGGCGGCCTGCCGATGCAGGTGACGCGGCGCGTTTAACGGCGCACGCCTTGTTACGCGATGCCGGCGGGCTTGCGCTGGAACTGGCCTGCGGCGCGGAAGCGCCAGAGATAGCTGGGCAGGATGGTGCCGATAGACTGCGGCTGGATGTCGAGGCCGGCAAGGTTCCGGTTGGCCTTGTTGGCCTCCTCCGACACGATGTTGGGCTGGCGCAGCAGCAGCACCTGGTCCTTGGTCAGCAACGGGTTGGGCAGCAGGCCGAGGATCGAGGCCTGCAGATTGGCCATCCACCACGGCACCGGCACCAGGAGCCGCTTGCGCTCGATGACGGTGAGCAGCTCTTCCATGCACTGCTTGAAGGTGAGCACTTGCGGCCCGCCGAGTTCATAGATCTGGCCGCCCTTGATCTTGCCCTCGACCGAACGCGCCACGGCTTCGGCGACATCGCCGACATAGACCGGCTGGAACTTGGTCTGGCCGCCGCCGATCAGCGGCAGCACCGGCGAATAGCGCGCCATGTCGGCGAAGCGGTTGAAGAAACTGTCCTCGGGTCCGAAATTGATCGACGGACGGAAGATGACGGCGTCCGGGATCGTCTCCAGGACGGCCTTTTCGCCGAGCGCCTTGGTGCGGGCATAGTCGGATTCGGCGTTGAGGTCGGCGCCCAGCGCCGAGATGTGGGTGAGCCCTGCGCCGACCGAGCGCGCGGCTTCGGCGACGGCGCGGGCGCCGAATTCGTGCACGGTGTTGAATTTCTGCCGGCCGCTTTCATACGGGATGGCGACCAGATTGATGACATGGTCGGCGCCCTGCACGGCGCGGTCGACCGACCAGCGCACGCGCACATTGGCCTGCACCGGCTGGATCTGGCCGACATTGCCGAGCGGCTGCAGATGTCCCGCGAGATCGGGCCGGCGCACCGCCACCCTGATGCGGTAGCCGCGCTTGGCCAGCGCCCGCACGATGTGGCGGCCGACGAAGCCGGAGCCGCCGAAGACGACCACGAGCTTGGGGATCTGCAGGATTTCGGTCATGGCTGGCTCCGGCGCTCGAAAGCTTGGCTGAAGCCGTTTCATAGTCCGTTTTGGGCCAAAGGCAAAGGGTGACGCGTCGTCGCTGCCACCCTCTTATAGACCCTTCAGAACGCCTTGCCGATGCGCGCGTCGACCGACTGGCGGTTGCCGCCGCGGATAACGAAGAACAGCAGGATCGCCGCCCATAGAAGCGACTTTTCAGCGCCGGAAAAGCCCTGGCCGGCAGTGATCCAGTGGAACCAGACGGTGACCAGCAGCACGATCATGCCGGCAAAGGCGGCGGGCCGAGTCAACAGGCCGATGGCGATCAGAATGCCGCCGAAGAATTCGGTGCAGGACAAAGCAACGACCAGAACGCGCCGGGATAGAAGCCGAGGCCTTCGACCATCTCGGCGGCGCCGAAAGGGTTGGCGATCTTCTGCGAGCCGTGAATGGTGAAACCCGCCGGCGACGACGCGCAGAAGGGTTTCGGCGCCATCATGCAGCGACGAATACAGGCGGCCAAACACCGGAACGATAAGTTTGCCGCGGGAAGCGTCGGTGGTTGCGGAAATCGTAGCTCCTGTTTTTGTGACGATCCCTTGCAAACGCCCGATGGTTCCCGGCAAGTCAAGTTAACAAAGCTAACTTTCGCCACATGTTTTAGCACACAGAGCACGAACGCAGAAAACCCCGCCGAAGCGGGGTTTTCCGGGTGACGCAACGGTCGAGACAGAGCGCAACGGGGCGGATAACCTGAGACGGCATACGCCCGCCCGGGCCCTAAACGCATCCGACAGAAGACACCGACCGGGCAAACCCGACCCGGCAGCTATTGGTCGTTGCGATCGGTAGAAAGGTTCAGTCAGGTCGCGTAAAAATTCGTTGTCGCAGGACCGCTTCAGCCCGAATAGCGCTCGGCGAACTCGGAAATGCGCTGCACCACGGCTTTGGGGGCATTGATGCCGCGCGCCTGCGCCTTCTCGGCCGCTTCGGCCCGCGCCCGGCCCGGCACGTGCACGCCAAAGCGCCGGCGCAGCCGGTCGAGCTGGTCCTTCATGCGTTGCTCGAAATCCGGGTCGAGCAGCTTGGGCTCGACGGCGAGCACGAACAGGCCGGTTCCCGGGCTGTCCGGTCCGCCGGAGAACCAGGGCGCGTCGAGCGACCAGTTGGCGCCCGACAGGCCAGCCGCCAGCACTTCGACCATCAGCGCGATGTTGGCGCCGCGCTGGCCGCCGAAGGCCAGCATGGCGCCCTTCATGGCCGCGGCCGGATCGGTGGTCGGGTTGCCGCTGGCGTCCAGCGCCCAGCCTTCGGGGATCTTCTTGCCGTCCTCGGCCGCCTTGCGGATGTTGACGAAGGCGGTGGCGCTCGACGACTGGTCGATGACCAGCGGCGCGCCATCAGCGGCGGGTGCCGCAAACGACATCGGGTTGGTGCAATAGACCGGCTTGACCGAGCCCGAGCCTGCCAGCACCGCCGGCCCGTTGGTGGCGGCGAAGGAGACCAATCGCAATTGCGCCAGACGCCCGGTGAAATAGCCTAGTGCGCCGCAGGTATAAGCGTTCTTCTGCGAGAAGATGGCGACGCCGAACAGCCTTGCCGCCTTGGCGAGGTCGTCGATGGTGCGGTCGAAGCCGGTATGGGCGAGGCCGCCACGCGCATCGGAGAGATAGACGGCGAGCGCCGGCCTGGTGATCACGGGATCGGCATTGCCGTCGATGCGGCCGGCTTCCAGCGCTTCGAGGTAATCGATGAAATGGGTCAGCCCGACGGTCGAAAGCCCTTCCGCCTCGGCGGCAATGATCGAGGCGGTGAGCGACCTCGCCGCCTCCTCATTGGCGCCGGCGCCGAGCGCCGCCATCCGGCACAGCCCTGTTGCCTGGTCGAGAGAGAGTTGCATGGTGCGGACCCGATTGGTGGTGAGAGTGAGTAGGGAGTAGTCAGTAGGGAGTAGCGAAAGCAAGCGGTTTCCCGGTCATATGCTGACTACTCACTACTGCCTGCTCACTATTCCCTAGCCCACCTTGTTCGGTATGCGCGCCTCGATCTTGCTGAATGCAAACACCAGTATGCCGGTGATGATCATGTAGATCAGCGCCAAAAGCAGCAAGGGTTCGTAGGTGAGGTAGGTGTCCTGCCGGACCTTGGACGAGACTGCGAAGATGTCGATGACGCTGATCGTCGCCACCAGCGGCGTCGACTTCAGCTGCAGCACGGTTTCGCCGGTCAGCGTCGGCAGCGCCCGGTAGATGGCCTGCGGCAGCCAGATGCGGCGGAAAATCTTCCAGCGGCTCATGCCGAAAGCGCGGGCCGCCTCTAACTGCCCCTTCGGCACGCCGGCAAAGGCGCCGCGCATTACTTCGCCCTCATAGCCGGCGAAGGACAAGGTCAGTGCCAGCACGCCATAAGGCCAGGCTTGCCTCAGATACGGCCACATCCAGGATTCGCGGATCCAGGGAAATTGCGGAAACAGCGAGCCCAGCCCGTAATAGAGCAGCCATAGCTGGATCAGCAGCGGCGTGCCCCTGATGACGGTGCAGAATGTCCTGGCGGGCGCGGAAAACCAGAAAGAGCCGGCGGCCTGCGCGAGCCCGAGCGGCACGGCGAGCAGGAAGCCGAGAAAGCAGGTGACGGCCAGGATCCACAGCGACCGCCAGATGCCGAGAAGCCCCATTTCGTAATATTGCGGCAGCCAATCCCAGCGCATGAAGAAGGCTGCGCCGAAAACCAGCGCGATCGCGACCAGGATCAGCACGATGCGATGCGGCTGCAGCCACAGCGACGTGCGCGCGGCAGCGTTGATGATGGTCGCTTCTCCGGCCATCAGCGCGCATCCTTGAGCGACGGCATACCGCGCCGCGACCAGGCCTCGAGGCGGCCGATGAGCAGGTTGGAGACCAGCGACAAGATGAGATAGAGCACGCCCGCGGCGAAAAAGAAGGTGAAATAGGCTTTGGTGACGCCCGCCGCCTGCCGCGTCGCCAGCGCCAGTTCGTAAAAGCCGACGACTGCCAGAAGGGCCGTATCCTTGGTGGCGATCAGCCACAGATTGGCGAGCCCGGGTATGGCGAAGGGCAGCATCGCCGGCAAGGTGATGCGCCGCAGCATGAGCCCGGGTGACATGCCATAGGCGCGAGCGGCTTCGATCTGGCCCTGCGGTATGGCCAGGATGGCGCCACGGATCACTTCGGTCGAATAGGCGCCCTGGACAAAGCCGAGCACGGCGATGCCTGCCGCAAGGCCGCTGACGTCGACGCGCTGGTAGCCCATTGCCGTCAGCGCCTGGTTAATCAGGTCTGTTCCGGCATAATAGAGCAGCAGGATCAGCACCAGTTCGGGCACGGCGCGCACGATGGTGGTGTAAACCGCCAGCAAGTCGCGTACGACCGGCCCGCCGTAAAGTTTGCCAAAGGCGCCACCGGTGCCGATCAGGAGACCAAGGACCGTGGCGCCGAGCGCGATCTCGATCGAATGGAGCAGCCCAAGCAACAGCGTGCCGCCCCAGCCCGGCGGATTGGGCGAGAGAAGTTCTATGATGCCGGCCGCCGAGGCCGAAAGAAGTGCGTCGATCAGCGTCGCCCCCGGATTGCTGGCTTCAACCACCGCCGACGGCAGCGTCGGTGGCAGCATGTCTGGGAAAGGTCGGGCAGGAGGGGCATGGCGTTGGCGCCGTGCCCCTCAGCTCATGCGAGGATCGTCAGTTCGACTGCGCGCCGCCACCACCGTAAATGTCGAAATCGAAGTATTTCTTCGATATCTCGTCATATTTGCCGTTCGAGCGGATCGCCTTGATGCCGGCGTTGATCTTGGCCTTAAGGTCGGTGTCTTCCTTGCGCACGCCGGCGCCCACGCCCGGTCCGAGCACTTCATCGTCCGGAGCCACCATGCCCTTCAGATCGCAGCAGGCCTTGCCCTGGTCCGACTTCAGGAATGCGTCGAGCGCGATCGAATCCGCCTGGACGGCGTCGAGGCGGCCTGCGGCCAGATCGTTGTTGGCTTCGTCCTGGGTCTGGTATTCCTTGATCTCGGCGGCCGTGGGGCCGAAATGCTTCTTGGCATAGGCCGAATGGGTGGTCGACACCTGCACGCCGAGCACTTTGCCCTTGAGATCGTCCGGCGTGGCGCCGAATTTCTGGTCCTTCGGGCCGATGATGGCGGTCGGCGTGTTGTAGTACTTATCCGAGAAGTCGATGGTCTTCTCGCGTTCGGCGGTGATCGACATCGAACTGGCGATGACGTCGATCTTCTTGGTCGTCAGCGCCGGGATGATGCCGTCCCAGGCGACAGGCGTGATGACGCAGTCGAGCTTCTCCTCGGCGCAGACGGCGTCGATGAACTCGATTTCCCAGCCAACCCATTTGCCGGAAGCGTCCGGCGAGGTGAAGGGCGGATAGGGCTCGGCGGCGACACCGATCTTGACCGGATCGGCCTTGGCCACGCCCATGGCGGCAACGCCGAGCAGCAGCGCTGCGGCGAATGTTTTCAGAACAGTCTTCATGTCACGACTCCCAGTTTGTTGTTGGTTCCCGGTTTTCTTCCGTCCCGGCTTGTCCTAGCCGATGTTGCGGATGAACTGCTTCAGCCTTTCGGATTTCGGTGCGCCGAATATCTGCTCCGGCGGCCCCTCTTCCTCGACCAGCCCGTTGCAGAGGTAGACGACATGGGTCGCGACCTCGCGGGCGAATTTCATTTCATGCGTGACCAGCACCATGGTGCGGCCCTCGCGCGCCAGGTCGCCGATCACCTTCAGCACCTCGCCGACCAGCTCCGGGTCGAGCGCCGAGGTCGGCTCGTCGAACAGCATGACGCGCGGGTTGATGGCCAGGGCGCGGGCGATCGCCGCGCGCTGCTGCTGGCCGCCCGAGAGATAGGCCGGATAGACGTCGCGCTTTTCGGCCAGGCCGACGCGCGCCAAAAGCTTTTCGGCTTCCCTGATCGCCACGTCGCGCCTGACGCCCAGAACATGCACCGGAACCTCGATGACGTTCTCGATCAGCGTCATGTGGCTCCACAGGTTGAAGTTCTGGAACACCATGCCGAGCTTGGCGCGGATGCGTTCGATCTGCCGGCGGTCGGCGGGCACGGTGTGGCCGTGGCTGTCGGCCTTGAGTTTGATCTCCTCGCCATTGACGCGGATGATGCCGCTGGTCGGGTTTTCCAGGCAGTTGATGCAGCGCAGCAGCGTCGACTTGCCGGAACCCGAGCCGCCGATAATGGCGATCACCTCGCCGTCGCGCGCCGACAGCGAAACGCCTTTCAGCACATGCAGATGGCCGAATTTCTTGTGCAGGTTCTCGACATGGATGGCTTCGGCGGCGCCGTCCTGCGCCTTGCCGGATTGGACTGCGGCGGTTCCCGCCGCGCTCACCGGGGAACCTCTGCCACAGGGTCCACGGCAGATCGTCGAACGTCTATCCGGCTAATCAACATACGCTGTAATGCCCACTCCAGACTTCAGCATGGACCCAACAGCGCGAGCCCGTCAATCCCGCTCATTACGGCACTTGCGGCCTTATTGTGCAAGTGTATAAATAGCCTCCGATGAAAATTTTTCCATTTTTTTCACCTTGAACACGGCATTGAAAAGGGCACTGATGAGCGCTTTCGGATCACAATCCATGGCGGCGCCGTTGCGGCGCGTGCTGATGCGGTCGGCGGCCAATGCCATGCGCGGTGCCGACCGGGCTACCTGGCACTATGGCCCGGGTTTCGACCCGGCGAAAGCGGCGGCGCAGCACGCGGCTCTCGCTGAGCTGGTGACGGCGTCCGGCGCCGAAATCGAATGGATCGATGACAAGGCCGACGGGCTGTCGGATTCCGTATTCACCCACGACCCGTCGCTGATGACCGACCGCGGCGCGCTGATCCTGTCCATGGGCAAGCCATTGCGCGCCCGGGAGCCATCGCTGCATGAGGAAACCTACACACGCCTGGGTATTCCCATCCTCGGCCGCGTCCAGGCTCCCGGCCAGGTCGAAGGCGGCGATTGCGTATGGCTGGATGCCAGCACGCTGGTGATCGGGCGCGGGGTGCGCTCCAACCAGGAAGGCATACAGCAGGTTTCCAACCTGCTGACGCCGCTCGGCATTTCCGTCTACGGCTTCGATCTGCCGCTGTGGCAGGGCGAGGAGGCGTGCCTGCATCTGATGTCGGTGATCAGCCCGCTGGCCGACGACCTGGCCCTGGTCTATTCACCGCTTTTGCCGGCGCCGTTCTATCAGTTGCTGAAGGCGCGCGGCATCCGGCTGGTGGAAGGCGACGCCGAAGAGTTTGCCGCGTCCAACGGCCTCAGCCTGAACGTGCTGCCGACCAGCCCGCACAAAGTCATTGCCGTCGCCGGCTTTCCCAAGACCAAGGCCGCGATGGAAGCCGCCGGCTGCACGGTTCAAATCTTCGAGGCGGATGCCCTCTGCATCGCCTGCGAAGGTGGGCCGACATGCCTGACGCGGCCCATCCTGCGGCAATGAATGAGCGCCGCAAGTTCCGCCGCGAGGGCGAGGAGCGGCGGCGGCAGGATTTGATCGACGCGACCCTGGACAGCGTGGCCGAACATGGGCTGGAGGGCGCCAGCCTGCGCACCATCGCACTGCGCGCCGGCGTCACCGCGGGGCTGATCCGGCACTATTTCCCCGGCAAGGAAGACTTGCTGCAGGAAGCGTACGCGGCGCTGATGGGCCGTATGACCGAGCAGGCGAAGGCAGCATTGCTCATGGAAGACGCCGCGCCGCGCCAGCGCCTTGCGGCCTTCGTTACCGCCAACCTCAACGCCCCGATCATCGATGCACGCGTGTTTTCGCTCTGGGCAACCTTCATCGGCCGCGCCGGCGCGGATCCGAGCCTGGCTCGCGCCCACCGCGAAGGCTATCTTGGCTTTCGCAACGAGGTGGAAGCAGTCGTTGCTGAAGTGCTCGGCGCCGAGCAGCGCAGGCCAAACGCAAATGAACTGCGCCGCCATGCCATTGCCATCAACGCGATCATCGACGGGCTCTGGATCGAAGGCTGTCTGGCCGCAGAGATGTTCTCGCCTGGCGAATTGGCGGCGATCGGCGTCAAAGCCATAGAGGCCGAGCTCGGCCTCGCACCGCAAAAGGGAGAGAAGCCATGACCACCATCGGCGAAGCGCTGATCACGCTGCTCGAAGCGCATGGCGTCGACACCGTTTTCGGCATTCCTGGCGTCCACACTGTCGAGCTTTACCGCGGGCTGGCGCGTTCAAAGATACGCCATGTCACGCCGCGTCACGAACAGGGCGCCGGCTTCATGGCCGACGGCTATGCCCGTGCCAGCGGCCGGCCGGGCGTTGCCTTTGTCATCACCGGACCGGGGCTGACCAACACCATCACCGCAATGGGCCAGGCGCGCGCCGATTCGGTGCCGATGCTGGTGATTTCGGGCGTCAACGCGATGCCGACGCTGGGAAAGGGGCTGGGCTTCCTGCACGAACTGCCGGACCAGCGCGGCATGATGGAGAAGGTGGCGCTGTTTTCGCAGCGTGTCACCGAGGCCAGCGAATTGCCTGGCGCTTTGGCGCGGGCCTTCGCGCTGTTTTCGTCGTCGCGGCCGGGCCCCGTCCATATCGAGATCCCGACCGACGTCATGGTCAAACCGGCCGACGGCATCGCTGCTTCGCTCACCAATGCAGCGCCGCCGGCGCCGGATGGCGCAGCCATTGCCGAGGCAGCCAAACTGATCGCAGCCGCGCGCCGGCCGCTGATCCTTGCCGGTGGCGGCGCCAAGCGCGCCGAACAGCCACTGCAGCGCCTGGCCGAGCGGCTCGGCGCACCTGTCGTCCAGACCGCCAATGCGCGCGGTCTGCTGCACGCGCATCCGCTTTGCGTGCCGGCCAGCCCCAGCCTGAAGGCGGTGCGTGCGCTGATGGCAGACGCCGATCTGGTCATCGCTGCCGGCACCGAATTCGGCCCGACCGACTATGACGGTTACAGCGACGGCGGCTTCGTGCTGCCCGCCAACCTGATCCGCATCGATATCGGCGCCGACCAGCTCGCCCGCCGCCCGGTGAGCGTCGGCATCCAGGCCGATTGCGCGGAGGCGCTTGGCGCACTGCTTGGCGCGCTCCACCCTGATCATGCCGCGGCGAAGAACGGCGAGAGCCGCGCAGCCGCGTCGAGGAAGGCGGCCTTTGCCGAGCTCAGCCCGGCCTATGCCGCGCAGGTGCGTGCGGTGGAAACCATCCGCGACGCACTGCCGGGCGCAATCATCGTCGGCGATTCCACGCAGCCGATCTACGCCGCCAATCTCTATTACGACCATGACCGGCCAGGCGGCTGGTTCAACGCCGCCACCGGTTTCGGCGCGCTCGGCTACGGGCCGCCGGCGGCGATCGGCGCAGCGCTCGCCATACCCGGCGTGCCGGTGGTTTGCCTCACCGGCGACGGCGGCTTCCAGTTCACCTTGCCGGAGCTGGGCGCGGCGCTCGATGCACCCGCACCGGTCATCTTCGTCGTCTGGAACAACAGAGGCTATCGCGAGATCGAAACGTCGATGCTCGATGTCGGCGTCGAGCCGGTCGGCGTGTCCCCGGCGCCGCCGGATTTCTGCAAGCTGGCCGAGGCCTACGGCATATCAGCCGAGCGGCTTGCCGATACTGCCGGTCTCGCCGATGCGCTCAAACGCGCACGCGCAACCAGACTGCCGCACGTCATCGAAATCACCATCGACTGACGCCTGGCCGCGCGCCGTACGTCCATGCGCGGGGGTCGGAAGGGGCGGTCGGCGGCTTCGAGCGATGCAAAGACGCAACAACTGCCATGTCGAGATGTCGGTTGAGTGATCGTGCAAAAGGCGCGACGCTCTGCGTCGGCGCGGCACGACAAGCGACATAATCATAAGAAACGACAGGAGCGTCCAGGATGACGGAAACAGTTCAGGGCAAGCATATCGTGGTGACCGGTGGCACCGGGGCGCTGGGTGCCGCGGTCGTCGGCAAATTGCTGGCGGACGGCGCGATCTGCCATGTGCCGAATGCCCACGCGTCGGCCCCCTCGCATTTCCCCTTCGCGGCCCATGATCGCGTCCGGCTGGCGCACAATGTCGATCTCGCCGATCCTGCCAAGGTCGATGCCTTCTATGACAGCGTCCCCGAATTGTGGGCCTCCATCCATCTGGCCGGCGGCTTTGCCATGGCCCCCGTCGAGAAAATCGAATCCGCATCCTTTGCCGAAATGATGGACACCAACGCCCGCACCGCCTTTCTGTGCTGCCGCGCGGCAGTGCGCTCCATGCTGGGCTCGAACACAGCGGGCCGCATCGTCAATGTCACGGCACGCGCCGGGCTCGACCCGCGCAGAGGCGCCGGCATGGTCGCCTATACCGCGAGCAAAGCGGCAGTGGCGGCGATGACCGTGGCGATGGCGGAAGAGCTGAAGCACAAAGGCATACTGGTCAACGCGGTGGCGCCCTCGACGCTCGATACGCCGGCCAACCGAGCCGACATGCCGGATGCCGATTTCGGCAAATGGGTCAGCCTCGAAGCCGCCGCCGAGGCAATCGCCTATCTGGCATCACCGGCCAATCTGGCAATGAGCGGAACGCTGGTGCCGCTTTACGGCCGCGCCTGAAGTTCCGCCGCGCAGGCGACTCATTTGGTTTGGCTTCCGATGGCGGCCTTTGCCGACCTCGCCTGATCTACAGCGGAGGTTGGCCATTCAATCATGGCGACCGCCGACGCCTCCACGGCATTAGAAGGCCTGCGACTACGTCAGGTTCGAGACGCCCGCTTCCACGACCTCGACTGCGTCGCCGATGGCGATCGTGCCGGCGTTGTTGGGAATGGCATTCTGGCCGAAGATGATGCCGCCCTTGGCGGAGCGGTGGAGTTTGCCAAGCGTGTGCAACGGCTCGCGCGGGTCCGGCTGCTCGCCGCTCAACGGATCTCGGGTGGTGATGACGCAGCGCGAGCAGGGCTTTGCGATCCGCAACTCCACGGTGCCGATGCGGATCGTCTTCCAGCTGTCTTCAGGCCATGGGCCTTCTGCGTCGACGACGATGTTTGGCCGGAACCGCGCCATCTCGATGGGCCTGGCAAGATGGCTGTTCAGATGGTTCAGCGAGCCCGTCGTGGCGATCAGCAGCGGAAAACCGTCGGCAAAGCCGACGTAATCGCCAGGCTGGCCGAATTCCGCATCGACCGGCCGGTTTCGCGGATCGTCGAAATAGACGAGATCGACGGGCCGGCCGAGAATAGCCGAGAGATATGCACCGGCGGCCGGATCGCCCGGCCGCGCGGCAACCATATCCTTCCAGATCTTGACTTGCCGGAGCGCGGTGCCGGGAGCCGGAGCCTCGACGAAGTGCGAGCCATGCCTGTCATGTTTCAACAGGATGCCCGTTCCGCGATGCTCGACGTCGATCGTCGTCATATCAGGTATCTGGCGAATGGTGAGGAACTGCCCATCCTTGTCGACGACCATCCAGCGGCGGTCGCCTTCCATGCCCATTGTCTCGATGTCGGCGCTCGGCACGGCATGGCCGCGCAGGCTCTTGACCGGATAGCGATAGAGTTCGACGACCTTCATCGCGCATGCTTCTCCGTTGCCCGAAGGGCCGGACTTCCGTGTTTACGTCTGCGACGATAGCCGAGCCTACAGCCGCGCATGCGGAATTGAAGGGGTTCCGCCGTCTTTGTCTTGTGCCAACCGCGTCGCCGAGCATGAAAAAACCCGCGAGCCTTGCGGCCCGCGGGTCTTCTTGTTCAAGCCGCGCGTGAGGCGCAGCCGAGGTTTACGCTTGCGCGAAGCGGCTTACGCGCTGCGCGCGAAGCGGCTTAGCTGCCCTGCTTCTTCAGCGCGGCGCCAAGGATGTCGCCCAGCGAAGCGCCGGAGTCGGTAGAGCCGTACTGTGCGACGGCTTCCTTCTCTTCCGCGATTTCCAGCGCCTTGATCGAGACCTGCAGCTTGCGGGTCTTCTTGTCGAAGGCGATGACGCGGGCGTCCAGCTTCTGGCCGACCGAGAAGCGCTCGGGGCGCTGCTCGTCACGGTCACGGCTGAGGTCGTTGCGCTTGATGAAGGTCTCGATGCCGCTGTCGACCAGCCGCACTTCCAGACCGCCATCCTTGATGCCGGTGACTTCGCAGGTGACCACGGCGTTCTTGCGCAGTTCGCCTGAAGTCGCGGCTTCGCCGACCGTATCCTTGGCCAGCTGCTTGATGCCGAGCGAGATGCGCTCCTTGTCGATGTCGACGTCGAGCACCTGCGCCTTGACCATGTCGCCGCGATTGTACTCTTCAATGACCTGCTCGCCCGGACGGGTCCAGTCGAGGTCGGAGAGGTGCACCATGCCGTCCACGTCGCCTTCGAGGCCGATGAACAGGCCGAACTCGGTCTTGTTCTTGACCTCGCCCTCGACCTGGCTGCCGACCGGATGGCTCGCGGCAAAAGCCTGCCACGGGTTTTCCAGCGTCTGCTTGAGGCCGAGCGAGATGCGGCGCTTGGCCGGATCGACCTCGAGCACCACAACGTCGACTTCCTGCGTCGTCGACAGGATCTTGCCGGGGTGCACGTTCTTCTTGGTCCACGACATTTCCGAAACGTGGATGAGGCCTTCGATGCCCGGCTCCAGCTCGACGAACGCGCCGTAGTCGGTGATGTTGGTGACGGTACCCTTGATCTTCTTGCCGATCGGGAACTTGGTGCCGATCTCGGACCACGGATCGCTCTCGAGCTGCTTCATGCCGAGCGAGATGCGGTGGGTTTCCTGGTTGATGCGGATGATCTGCACCTTGACCGTCTGACCGATGTTGAGGATCTCGGTCGGGTGGTTGACGCGGCGCCATGCCATGTCGGTGACATGCAGCAGGCCATCGATGCCGCCGAGGTCGACGAACGCACCGTAATCGGTGATGTTCTTGACGACGCCTTCGACAACCTGGCCTTCTTCGAGGTTCTGCACGATTTCCGAACGCTGTTCGGCGCGGCTTTCCTCGAGCACGGTGCGGCGCGACACCACGATGTTGCCGCGGCGGCGATCCATCTTGAGGATCTCGAAGGGCTGCGGGTTGTGCATCAGCGGAGAGACATCGCGGATCGGGCGGATATCGACCTGGCTGCGCGGCAGGAAGGCCACGGCGCCGTCGAGGTCGACGGTGAAGCCGCCCTTGACCTGGTTGAAGATGACGCCTTCGACGCGCTCACCCTTGGTGAACTTCTCTTCGAGCTTGACCCAGCTCTCTTCGCGGCGGGCCTTGTCGCGCGACAGGACGGCTTCGCCCAGCGCGTTTTCGATGCGCTCGACCATGACCTCGACCGTGTCGCCGACCTTGAGCGTCGAGTCCTTGCCCTTGACGCCGAATTCCTTCAGCGGCACGCGGCCTTCGACCTTGAGGCCGACATCGATGATGGCCATGTCTTTTTCGATCGCCAGGATCGTGCCCTTGACGACCTGACCTTCGCCGGAGTGACCGGTGGTAAATGATTCTTCGAGCAGGCTCGCGAAATCGTCGCGAGTGGGATTTGCAGCTGACATATTTTCTCCTGGAGTGCCCCGCATCTGAAGCGGGACGGGCGCCGTGGGTTAGCGTTGCGTTGGCCTGCCGGCGTTCCGGGCTACAAAAGCCCTGGGCCGCCTAAGCGGCAATTCCGGCGCATGAAGAATGCTGGCAGGCTGGTTCGTGCCCGATATGGGTATTTTCTTCGCTTCCGGCAATCGGTGGAGCGGGAAAACCCTGGATCAGGCTTTGTCTCTCTTGGCCAGGGCGTCGTCGATGATCGCTTTGGCCGCCAGAAACGCGGCCTCTATAGCCATTTCGGAGGTATCAAGCAAGTGCGCGTCCGCCGCCGGCTTCAGCGGCGAGTCGGCGCGGCCCATGTCGCGCTCGTCGCGGCGCACAATATCGGCAAGAATTTCGGCGAAATCGGCGGTGCCGCCGATGCTTTCGATCTCGGCCAGCCGGCGCTGCGCCCGCACTTCGGCGCTCGCCGTCACATAGAGCTTTATGTCGGCGTCAGGGCACACAACCGTGCCGATGTCGCGCCCGTCGAGCACCGCGCCTGGCGGTGTCCTGGCGAAATCGCGCTGCTTTTCGACCAGGATGCGCCGGACGGTAGGGTAAATCGCGACCTTCGAGGCCGCCTCGCCAACCGCATGCGCCGACAGCACCGCACGGTCGAGCTTTGCCAGATCGACCTGGCGTGCGGCGGTTTCGGCTGCTGAGACATTGTCGAGTGGCAGCGCGTGCCGGATCAACGCATAGGCGACGGCGCGGTAGGTGAGGCCGGTGTCGAGCAGGTTGAGGCGGTAGTGGTCGGCCAGCCGGCGGGCCAGCGTGCCCTTGCCGGCGCCGGCCGGGCCGTCGATGGCGATGGTGAACGGCAATTCGCGACCTCGAAGATTTGCTGCTATCAGGATCGAAACTGGAAACCCGCATCTTTCAGCTTCAGAGCTTCATTTCCAGCGTAAAAGCCACTGTGCAGATGATTTAGATTTTTCCGCACCAGGCGTAGCAGCGCGTCGCCAATCTTGGTGAATGCCGCATGCTTCTCTATCAACTGCCCAAGATCGTCGAAGTCGCGCGCTTGGAAATAAAATCGGCCCTGAAAAATTGAACTGCCTTCGGTCCGGGATGGGTTGTACTGTATCACAGATGAGCGGCTGAGATCGGGATCATACGTATCGTTGTATGGATTGTGCTTCCAAACAATTTCCTCCCTCAGTGCCTTGGGAACGAGATGAAAGCCCTCGACCTTACGGCCCGGGTGCACTCGTTCAAATTTTTCTTTCAGCGAGGGTGCGGGGGTCTTCGACTGGCTGTTGATCACCGCGAATACCCCCTTTGAAAGCACGATGGACTGAAGCTCAGTTTGATCTTTGTCTGACAACCAGAAATTGACCTGCCTGCCCATCATTGCCGCGATTCCGACATTGCACTCTCATGCACGAATACTGCACATTGAGACAGGGAAAATCACCCAATCTCCGCGCCCAGCCCCGTCATCAGCCCCATGAACTCCGGGAAGCTCGTCGCGATCATTGCGGCGTCGTCGATGGTTACCGGCTTTTCCGTTGCCAGCCCCATCACCAGGAAGCTCATGGCGATACGATGGTCGAGATGCGTCTGCACCGTCGTGTCCTGGCCATTGGGATGGCCGCCCAGCCCCTTGCCGCCGGGCTTTCCGCGCACCGCGAGCGAAGCTTCCCCTTCGGTGCAGTCGACGCCGTTGAGCTTCAGCCCATTGGCAACCGCTGCCAGTCGGTCGGATTCCTTCACCCGCAGCTCTTCCAGCCCCTGCATCAACGTCTCGCCCTCGGCGAAGCTCGCGGCAACCGCCAGCACCGGATATTCGTCGATCATAGACGGCGCCCGCTCGGGCGGCACGGTGACGCCCTTGAGCTCGGAGTAGCGCACGCGCAGATCGGCAACATCCTCGCCGCCGGCATTGCGCGGGTTCAAGATGTCGATCTGGCCGCCCATTTCCTGCAACGTTAGAAGCAGGCCGGTGCGGGTGGGGTTCATCAGCACGTTCTCGATGACGATGTCCGAACCCGGCACGATCAGTGCCGCGACCAGCGGGAAGCCGGCCGAGGAGGGGTCGCCGGGCACGGCGATGGTCTGCCCCGTCAATTTGCCCTGGCCCTCGATGAAGATGTGGCGCACGCCGCGCTCGTCGGTCTCGACCGAGAGATTGGCGCCAAATCCCCTAAGCATCTTTTCGGTATGATCGCGCGTCATCACCGGTTCGATCACGGTGGTGATGCCGGGCGTGCTGAGGCCTGCCAGCAGCACGGCCGACTTCACCTGCGCCGAGGCCATCGGCACGCGGTAGGTAATGGGTGCGGCGTGTTTCGGCCCATGCAGCGTGATCGGCATGCGGTCGCCCGGCGTCGCCTTCAGCACCTGCACGCCCATCTGGCGCAAGGGTTCGAGCACGCGGCCCATCGGCCGTCCCGACAGCGATGCGTCGCCGATGAAGGTCGTTTCCATGTCGTAAGTGCCGACGAGGCCCATTGTGAGGCGGGAGCCGGTACCGGCATTGCCGAAATCGAGCGGGCCTTCCGGCTGCAGCAGCGCGCCATTGCCGGTGCCGCGGATCACCCACTCGGCGCCGCGCTTCTCGATATGCGCGCCCATCGCCTTCATGGCGGCCGCCGTGCGCATCACATCCTCGCCTTCGAGCAGGCCGGTGACGCGGGTTTCGCCGGAGGCAAGGCCGCCGAACATCATGGAACGGTGCGAAATCGACTTGTCGCCCGGCACGCGAGCGGTGCCGGAAAGGGCGGATGATTTGCGGGCGGTGGCCGGCTTGGCAGCGGCGGCGTGAGACATGGAATTTCCCTGGACGGAATGCCGGCGCACCGGCGCTTTTCATTTGTTGCGGCGGTCTCGTATCACGGCGGGCACGAATGGTCATCCCCATGGTCGTCGCTTGGCGCGAGGCCTTTCAGTGCTTGGTTTTGTGACGCCGGCTTTTCGCTTTGACAGCGCGGTAAACTGTGGTTAAGGGGACCACTCTTTTACTGACGAGGCTTGACGTGGCAAAAAACGAACTTGGCACAAAGCGTGTCGACCCTGAAACGGGCCGAAAATTCTACGACCTGAACAAGGACCCTATCGTCTCGCCCTATACGGGCAAGACGTATCCGCGTTCCTATTTCGAGGACGGCAAGATCGCCGCCCTCGAAGAGGAAGAGGAAGTGGCCGAGAAGGAAGTGGACGCCGAGGAAGAAGAAGGCGTTGAAGTCGTCTCGCTTGAAGAGGCCGACGAAGACGTCAAGGCCGGCGACGAGCTTCCCGACCTGGGCGACGACGAGGACGATGTCGATCTAGGCGACGATGAGGACGATACTTTCCTTGCCGACGAAGAGGAAGAAGACGACGACGTCGCCGACATGATCGGCGTCGGCGACGACGACGACGAAGTCTAGGAACGCTTCGAACGCATGCATTTAGCGGCGTTCACGGGCTATGATGAAAAAGCGGGCCTCGAAGGCTTGATCTTCAGGGAAGGCGGGGTTAGAAGCCGCCTGCACTAAACGGCGCGGTCCTGAAACCCGCGCCGGACCTCTCGTCGGCAACGGCGACGGCTGACTGCCGGAGTGGGGCCATAGCTCAGTTGGGAGAGCGCTTGAATGGCATTCAAGAGGTCGTCGGTTCGATCCCGATTGGCTCCACCAAACAGTCTCTTTCCGACGCTCGGTTTCGCGGCATTCATGCTTGTCGCCTGCCAGTCGGCGCCTGAACCATCATCGCCGCCGCCAGCGCCCGCACCTCAGCCCATGGCCCCTGCCGCGATCTCTGCTCCTGATGGTGCGGCGGTCCTCGATCCATCCGTGCGGGTTATGCCGCCCGGCGAAGACGTCCCGGCCAAATATGTCGCGTTTTCCGGCATATGGGGCGGACAGCTGGACGGGATGTATGACGGCAAGCTCGCCGTGCTGACGATTACGCGCGGCGGCAATGTCACCGCCACCTATGCCTGGGGCGATGTCGCCGACAACAAACCGGGCGTGGCCGACGGCGAAGGCAAGATTTTCGGCAACACGCTGAAACTGCGGCGCCTTCCCAATGGCGCGGACGTCAGCGCGGTCATTCAGGCGGACGGAACGCTGGCCGTCACCTATGGGCTCGCCGACCGAACCTATACGGGCACGTTCACCAAGCAATAATCGCGAGAGCTAATCTTCCGGGGGAGCCACGGCTGGCCCCTTCCCCGATCAGTGCAGGCCGAATTCGCGCAGCAGTTCTTCGCGATAGCGCACGAAGCGGCTCTCGCTGCGCTCGCGCGGGCGTGGCAGGTCGATGTCGATCAACCGCGCCGCGCCGCCTTTCTCCTTGGGCAGGATCAGCACCCGGTCGGCAAGATAGATCGCCTCCTCCAGATCGTGGGTGACCATCACCATGGTGACGTTCTCCTCGCTCCAGATGCGCGCCAGTTCCTCCTGCATGCCGATCTTGGTCATGGCGTCCAGGGCCCCCAGCGGCTCGTCGAGCAGGAGGATCTCGGGCTGCACGGTGAGCGCCCGGGCGATGCCGACGCGCTGCGCCATGCCGCCGGAAAGCTGGCTCGGAAAAGCATCGGCGAATTCGGCAAGGCCGACCAGGGCGACGTAGAAGCGGGCGCGTTCCTCGGCCTGCCTCTTGGGAACACCGCGCACTTCGAGGCCGAACGCGACATTGCCGAGCACGCTCAGCCACGGCAGCAGCCGCGGCTCCTGGAAGATCACGGCACGCTCGGCGCCGACGCCATGCACCGGCTGGCCGTCGATCGCGACACCGCCGCTGTCGGCCGCCTCCAGCCCGGCCAGAATACGCAGCAGCGTGGTCTTGCCGGAGCCGCTGGCGCCGACAATGACCAGGCATTCCCCCGAACGAATGTCGAGGTTGAGCGTCCGCAGCACGGCAAGCTGGCGCCCGCCGAGGCTGAAGGATTTGGACAGGTCGCGGATCGAGACCTCCCCGCCGCGGTTGGAACCGGTCATCTCATCTCTCAGCTATTTCAGAGCTCAGTTGATCTTGGTTTCGCCGGGCCGGTACAGAATGTCGGCGGCTTTCAGCTTGCCCTTGGCCAGACGGCCGTCGCGCTCCAGCACGGCGACCCAGAAGTCGATGTCGCGATCGGTCGCCTGCGCACCTTCGCGCAGACCAAAGCCGGTCCAGTAGCGGGCGAGATCGCCGTTTTCGCCGCGCTTGTCGAGGATAGTGGCCAGCACCTTGCGGGCTTCGTCCGGGTTCTGGCGCGACCAGTCCGAGGCGCGCGCCGACTGTTCGACGAAGTTGCGCGCCGCATCCGGGTTGGCGGCAATGAAGTCGCGCGTGAGTACGACGAAGCCGCCGGCGAGTTCGCCGAGCACCTGGGTGTCGTCGAACACGCCGCGCACGCCGCCGTTGGCGACCAGCGCGCCGGCAAAGGTCGCCTGCCAGTAGCCGAGGCCGGCAATGTCGACCTGGCGCGAGCGCAGCGTCTGCTCAAGCTGCGGGCCGGGCACGACAATGAGGTTGGCGGCGGTCGGCGGCAGGCCGACGCTGTGCAGGGCCTCACGCACCGTATAGTCGAGATGAGCGCCGAGCGTGTTGACCGAGATGGTCTTGCCGGCAATGTCGGCGATCGATTTGATCGGGCTGTCTTCCAGCACGTAGAAGACGCTCTTCACATCCTTGTTGATGCCGTTGCTCGGATACGCCGCGACGAAGTCGTTGCCGCCGGAGATCGAGTTGATCACCGCCGCGGTGGCGGCCGAGCCGATGTCGACGCTGCCGGAAGACAGCGCAAACAGCGATTCCGGTCCACCCGAGGAATAGCCGACATTCTCCAGCTCGACGCCGAGCCCTTTGAAGTAGCCAAGCTCGTCGGCCAGCTCGTGCGGGGAGATGCTGCCACGGCTGGCGAGGTAGCGGAACTTGACGGCTGCGGCTTGCGCAAAGGCCATGCGCGGCAGGCCGGCGGCGATGAGGCCGGCGGCAAGCGGCGCGCCGGCAAGCAGCGAACGGCGGGTGATTTTCATGATCGGGTCCTTCCTGGAGGTAAACGGTGAGGGGCGGACTGCTCAGTTGACAGGATTGCTCCAGCGACAGAGCCGCCGCTGCAGGGTGACCAATGCCTGGTTGGCGATCAGGCCAAGCCCGGCGAGGATGACGATTGCCGCAAACATCAGCGGGATCTGGAAATTGTACTGCGCGTTCATCACCTGGAAGCCGATGCCCTTGTTGGCACCGATCATCTCGGACGCGATCAGCAGCAGCAGCGCCGTGGTGGCGCTCAGCCGCAAGCCGACGAAGATCGACGGCACGGCGCCCGGCAGTACGACGCGGCGAAACACGGTGAGCCGGCTCGCACCATAGACGCGCGCCATTTCAAGCAGCTTGGGATCGACTTCCTTGACGCCGCTGGTGGTGTTGAGCAGCAGCGGAAACAGCGTCGCCCAGAAGATGACGAAGATCTTCGAGGTCTCGCCAAGTCCCAAGAGCAGGATGAACACCGGATAGAGCGCCAGCGCCGACGTCTGCCGGAACACCTGCAGGATCGGATCGAGCGCGGTTTCGACCGGGCGCACCTGGCCCATGAACAGGCCGAGCGGAATGGCAACGGCGACAGCCGCCGCAAAGGCGATGCCGGCGCGTTGCAGGCTGATGGCGATGTCGCCGAGCAGGCTGCCGCCGGCAAGCCCCTTCCAGAGTGCGACGACGATCATGTCGATCGGCGGCAGCACCGCCGCGTTGACCCAGCCGACGCTGCTCGCCACCTGCCAGAGCGCCAGGAAGCCGGCAAGCACGCCGTAGCGCTTCAGGAAGCGAACAGCCGCCTTGCTGCCGAGGTTCAGGAAGTCGGTGCCGAGCCCAGTTTCGCCACCACTGCGGCGAACCGTGATCTGCCGATCGATGTGCTGCAGCGTCATTGCTTCACCCCTTCGATGCCAAGGTCATTCGGCGGCAAGGACGGTCGAGCGGGCGACGGTCCATGGATTTTCCGGGCGCCTGAGGCCGAGATTCTCGCGCAGCGTGCGGCCTTCGTAAGCCGTGCGGAACAGGCCGCGCCGTTGCAGTTCGGGAATGACCAGGTCGACGAAATCGTCGAGCGCGCCGGGCAGCCAAGGCGGCAGGATGTTGAAGCCGTCGGCCGCCTCGCTGGTGAACCATTCCTCCAGCTGATCGGCGACCTGCGTGACGCTGCCGACGATGGTGTAGTGGCCGCGCGCCGTCGCTACCCATTGGTAAAGCTGGCGGATGCTGAAATTGTGCTCGTCGGCAATCTGCCGGATCAGCGCCTGGCGGCTTTTCATGCCTTCGGTTTCCTTGCTCGGCGGCAACGGGCCGTCGAGCGGATAGCCCCTGATGTCGAGCGTCTGGCCGGCCAGCCCGTTGAGGAGCGCAACACCGTCCTCGGGCAGGATAAGGTCGTTAAGCTGTTGGTATTTGGCACGGGCCTCGTCCTCGGTGCGGCCGACGAAGGGCGCGACGCCCGGCATGATCAGCACCTGGTCGGGATCGCGGCCGACTTCAGCCACGCGCGCCTTGATGTCGCGGTAGAATTCCTGCGCCGTCTCGAGCTTCTGATGGGCGGTGAAGATGACCTCGGCCGAGTGCGCGGCAAGCCCACGGCCGTCTTCCGACTGCCCCGCTTGTACGACAACCGGATGTCCTTGCACCGGGCGCGGCACGTTGAGCGGACCCTTGACGCTGAAATGCTCGCCCTTGTGGTCGATGTCGTGCAATCTGTCCTTGTCGTAGAAACGGCCCGACTGCTTGTCGCGGATGAAGGCGTCATCCTCCCAGCTGTCCCACAGCGCCTTGACCGTCTCGACATGCTCATGCGCCCTGGCATAGCGCTCGGCATGGCTGGGCTGGACGTCGCGGTTGAAATTGCGTGCCGTTTCGTCGCCGGCCGAGGTCACCACGTTCCAGCCGGCGCGGCCGTTCGACAACAGGTCGAGCGAAGCGAATTTGCGCGCCAGCGTGTAAGGCTCCTCATAAGTGGTGGACGCCGTTGCGATGAAGCCGAGATGCGTCGTCAGCGGCGCCAGCGCCGCAAACAGCGTCACCGGCTCGAAACCGGCGATCTTGGCATTGCCGCCCTCGCGGGCGCCGAGGCCGACGGTCAGGTTGTCGGCCAGGAAATAGGCGTCGAACAGGCCGCGCTCGGCGGTCAGCGCCAGCTGCTTGTGGAACTCGAAATTGGTGGCGCCGTCGGCTGGCGCATCGGGATGACGCCAGGCGGCGATATGCTGCCCGCCGCCGGGCAGGAAAGCGCCGAGCTTGATCTGCCGCGGCCTGCTATCGGACTTGCTGGCTCGAGTCATTGCAGGCGTCCTTCTGGTCTATGCGGGATGGAATATTGCGTCGCGGATCGTGGTTTCAGGCGGCAAGGACGACGCTGTAGGGCACGCCGGCCACCCGGCATGCCTCGGCGACCGCCTGCCGGGCTCGCGCCTTGACTGCCTCTGACACCAGCACGCCATCTGCAAAGTCCTTGTCCGAGGCGTAGATCGCGGTCGGCAGGGTCTGCGCCTCGAAGAAGCCGAACAACGGCCGCAACTGGTGTTCGACGACAAGCGAATGACGCTCGCCGCCGCCTGTTGCCGCCAGGATGATCGGCTTGCCGCGCAGCGACGACGGGTCGAGCAGGTCGAAGAAGTGCTTGAACAGCCCGGTGTAGCTGCCCTTGAAGGTCGGGGAGCCGACCACCAGCACGTCGGCGCCGAGCAGCTGCTCGATAATACCGCGCGCCGCCGGATCGAGATCGCCAAGCTGTCTTGCAGGCGCAAAGGACGGGCCGAGATCCTCGATGTCGAAAACGCTCAAAGCCGAGCCGGCCCGGCTCGCCACCTCACCGGCGATGTGGCTGACGAATGCCTTCGTCTTGGACGGACGGGTCAGGTTGCCGGACAACCCCACCACCAGCTTTTTTGACATCCGAGGCTCCTTCTCGCAAACGCACTATCCGCATTAAGCCTACCGATTTTGTAGAATTAAATGAGCGAGAAGATTTCAAAACCGGGCTCTGAAGCGAATGGAGTTTGCGGTACATCGCCTTTGGTTGGTTCATTTGGCCCCAAAAGCGCCGCGGCAGATGCTGACGCGGTCGCGCAGGGCATCGCCGGGGACCATGGCCTTGGTCCTTTGCGCACCGATGGGTATCGTTGCGAAACCGTCAAGGGCCGGCGGCATTGACACTGCGTTGTGTGAGTGTCGATTGAACCCGATCGCGTGGGCGACGAAGTAGGCAACTGGAATCAAAGAACAGGATGCGCGCATGAAAAAGATCGGCTTTCTTTCCTTCGGCCATTGGTCGCCCTCGTCGCAATCGCAGACGCGCTCGGCGTCCGACGCGCTGCTGCAGTCGATCGACCTGGCCGTCGCCGCCGAGGAGCTGGGCGCGGACGGCGCCTATTTCCGCGTCCATCATTTTGCCCGCCAGCTCGCTTCGCCGTTTCCGCTTCTGGCCGCGGTCGGCGCCCGCACCAGCCGCATCGAGATCGGCACCGCCGTCATCGACATGCGCTATGAGAATCCGCTGTATATGGCCGAGGATGCGGGTGCTGCCGACCTGATCGCCGGTGGCCGGCTGCAGCTTGGCATCAGCCGCGGTTCGCCGGAGCAGGTGATCGACGGCTGGCGCTACTTCGGTTACGTGCCGCAGGACGGCACAAGCGATGCCGACATGGCACGCAACCATGCCGAGGTGTTCCTTAACGTGCTGCGCGGCGAAGGTTTCGCGCAACCCAATCCGCGGCCGATGTTCCCCAATCCTCCGGGAATGCTGCGGCTCGAGCCATTCTCGGCCGGCCTGCGCGACCGGATCTGGTGGGGCGCCGCTACCAACGCGACCGCCGAATGGGCGGGCAAGCTCGGCATGAACCTGCAAAGTTCGACGCTGAAGTTCGATGAGGGCGGCCAGCCGCTCCACATCCAGCAGGCCGAACAGATCCGCGCCTATCGCGCGGCGTGGAAGGAGGCCGGCCATGCGCGCGAGCCGCGCGTGTCGGTCAGCCGCAGCATCTTTGCGCTGGTGAACGACCGCGACCGCGCCTATTTCGGCGGCGGCAGCAGCGAAGATCATTTCGGCTATATCGAGCCTGAGAAGCTTGCCGTCTTCGGCCGCTCCTATGCCGCGGAGCCCGATGTGCTGATCGATCAGCTGAAAGAGGACGAAGCGATCGCCGAGGCCGACACGCTGCTTCTGACCGTCCCCAACCAGCTCGGCGTCGAGTACAACGCCCACGTCATCGAGGCGATCCTGAAGCACGTCGCGCCGGCTCTCGGCTGGCGCTGACAAGAGGCGCCAGCCGCCGGGGAAACAAAGAGATTGAGCGTTTCGCCGCCAAACGGTGAAACGCTCAAGAGAAGAGATGGCTAAACATCCGCCTTGAAGGTCTGCTTCTGCTGGCCGAGCCCCTCGATGCCCAGTTCCACCACATCGCCAGCCTTCAAGAACACCGGCGGCTTCATGCCCAGCCCAACGCCGGGCGGGGTGCCGGTGGAGATGATGTCGCCAGGATGCAGCGACATGAACTGGCTGAGATAGGAAACGAGATAGGCGACGCCGTAGACCATGGTCCTGGTCGAGCCGTTCTGCATCGTCTTGCCGTTGACCGTCAGCCACATTTTGAGGTTCTGCGGATCGGCAACCTCGTCCTTGGTGACAAGCCACGGCCCGGTCGGACCGAACGTGTCGCAGCTCTTGCCCTTGGTCCACTGGCCCTGGCGCTCGGCCTGGAAGGCTCGCTCGGACACGTCATGGGCAACGGCATAGCCGGCGACATAATCCAGCGCCTCGGCTTCGCTGACATATTTGGCTTTTCTGCCGATGACCACGGCGAGTTCAACCTCCCAGTCGGTCTTTTCCGAACCGCGCGGGATCAGCACGTCATCGTCGGGACCGACAATGGCCGAGCTCGCCTTCATGAAGATGATCGGCTCCGGCGGCACGGTGGCGCCGGTTTCGGCGGCATGGTCGGAATAATTCAGGCCGATGCAGATGAACTTGCCCGTGCCTGCGACGCAGGCGCCGAGGCGCGGCTTGCCGGAAACCGCCGGCAGCGAGTTCGGATCGAGCTTCGACAATGTCTCGAGCGACGCCGGATCGAGCGCCTTGCCGGCAATGTCGGTGACATGACCCGAAAGATCGCGGATCGTTCCATCCGCATCGAGCAGGCCGGGGCGTTCGCTCCCTATCTCGCCATAGCGCAGCAGTTTCATCTTGCTCTCCAAATTGCGGCCCAAGGCCGTTTTCAACTCACTCTGCCAAAGCGACGAGGACTGGCCGACTCTGGCTAACGGATCCGACCTGGGGCAAGCCGGACTTTAGGACTGGTCGACCCGGAACCTGCGTATCGAGACTATGCTCAGATCGACCAGCCGCCGTCGATATTATAGGCCTGCCCCGAGGTGTAAGTGGCGCCGGCGAGGTAGACGGCAAGGTCGGCGATTTCCTCGGGCGTGCCGAGACGGCCCATCGGCTGGCGGGCAATGAAGGCTGCGCGGGCCGCCTCGTAATCGCCCTGCGCATGCATGCGGTCCTGCAGCGACGGGCTCTCGACGGTGCCGGGGCAGATGGCGTTGCAGCGAATGCCCTTGGCGACATAGTCCGCGGCAACCGCCTTGGTGAGACCGATCACGGCCGCCTTGGAGACGCCATAGGCGAGGCGGTTGGGCACGCCCTTGCCGGCGCCGGCGACGGACGACATGTTGATGATCGAGCCATCGCCGCGCTCCAGCATGCCGGTTAGTACCGCCCGAATGGTGCGGATCATGGCGCGGACATTGAGGTTGAAGGCGAAGTCGAGATCGGCATCCTTCATCTCGAGGATGGACCCGGAATGGACGAAGCCGGCGCAGTTGAACAGCACGTCGACGCGGCCGATTTCGGCGAAGCCGGATGCCACCGCAT
Source organism: Mesorhizobium sp. LSHC412B00 (assembly GCF_000503035.1). Taxonomy (NCBI): domain Bacteria; kingdom Pseudomonadati; phylum Pseudomonadota; class Alphaproteobacteria; order Hyphomicrobiales; family Phyllobacteriaceae; genus Mesorhizobium; species Mesorhizobium sp. LSHC412B00. The sequence goes on from NZ_AYWB01000004.1 coordinate 394,211, forward strand.
CGTCGTTGAGAACGTCGAGCTTGCGGGTCTTGATGCCGGAGGTCTTGGCGAGTTCGGCCAGCAGCGCCTCGTTGATGTCGGTGGCGTGCACGATGGCACCTGCCTTGGCGAAGGCCAATGCGCTCGCTCTGCCGATGCCTTGTGCCGCCGCGGTGACGACAACGACCTTGCCTGCTAGATCCGCCATGCGTTTCTCCTCGCCCTCTTTGGCCACTGCTCGGCCCGATTTACTGCCGGCTGACTGGGGCGTCCTGTGCCAGACAGGCGCGACTATGCGGCCTGCACAATCCATCAGTCCTTAAATAACAAATGTTTTTTCTGGTTAAAGAACACATGTCCAAGCGTCAAGCCCGAACGCGATCACCTTCGCGACGGCTGATGTAATGCACATCGCTTGCTCTGATGCAACAACATGTATGACAACCGGACAACGAGTCACGCTGCCATGGTTCACTCAAGCACAGCGCGCTTCGGCGGCATTAGTCGCCGTATGGCACCCAGACGTTCTTCACTTCGACGGCGCGGCGCAGCAGGGCATCGCCGGCGGCCTCGTCGGAGGCCCAGTCGAGGCTGCGGCCGTTGCCGGTCCAGACGCGCTTGAGATTGCCGACGGAATCGGCCTCCGCCCTCGCGCAAGTGTCGGCGTCGGCGAACAGCCAGAGCCCGTCGACATCGTCATGCTTGGCCAGCACGCCGGCAAGCTCCGCCGTGCGGCCGGTGACGATGTTGATGGCGCCGGCCGGAACGTCGGAATATTCGATCACCTGGTAGAGATCGGTGGCGAGCAGCGGGTATTTTTCCGACGGCACGGCCACCACGGTATTGCCCATGGCAAGCGCAGGTGCGGTCAGGGAGATGAAGCCAAGCAGCGGCGCGCTGTCCGGGGCGACGATGCCGAGGACGCCGACCGGCTCGTGCAAAGCGAGCGTGACGGCGCGGGCCGGTGGCTGATGCACCCTGCCCTCATACTTGTCGGCAAGGCCGGCATAGAGGAACAGGCGCTCGATCGATTGTTCCACTTCCTCCCGCGCGGCCTTGGCGTTGGCGCCGGTCAGTTCGGTCAAGCGTGCGGTAAATTCGCCGGTGCGGCCGGACAGGTTTTCGGCGAGATAATAGAGCACCTGGGAACGATTGTAGGCGGTCGCCTCCGGCCACGCCTTGCAGGCGCGGGCGGCGGCAACGGCGTCGCGGATGTCCTTGCGGCTGCCGAGACCGACTTCGCCGGCGAGCTTGCCCTTGGCAGTGGCTATCGCCAGCGAATAATTGCCGTCGGGCCGCACCTGCTTGCCGCCGATGAACAGCTTTGCGGTACGATCGATGGCGCCGCCATCCGATTGCTCGACCGGCTGCGCCGAAGACGCCGTCGGCTTGATCACGGGACCAAGCGGCAGCTTTGCCGAGAGATACTCGAACATGCCCTCGCGCCCGCCCTCGCGGCCAAAGCCGCTTTCGCGATAGCCGCCGAAGCCGCAGGCGGCGTCGAACATGTTGGTGCCGTTCACCCAAACGACGCCGGCCTTCAATTGCGGCGCGACATGCAGCGCGAGGTTGATGTTTTCGCTCCACACCGAGGCGGCCAGCCCATAGCGCGTGTTGTTGGCAAGCTCGATCGCTTCCTCGGTGTTGCGGAAGGTCATGGTGGCCAGAACCGGACCGAACACCTCTTCCTGCGCCAATATATTTGCCGGCGAAACACCGGTGGCGAGCGTCGGCAGGTGGTAGTAGCCGGAAGACGGCAGCACCGCGTCGGGCTGCCAGCAGACGGCGCCCTGTCTGGCGCCTTCGGCGACCAGACCCTTGACGCGGTCGAGCTGTGTGCCGTCGACCAGCGGTCCGATATCGGTGTTCTTGTCGAGCGGGCTGCCGACGCGAAGCCGGCTCATCCTGACCTTGACCTTGGCGATCAAGGCATCGGCAATGCCTTCCTGCACCAGAAGCCGTGACCCGGCGCAGCAGACCTGGCCCTGGTTGAACCAGATGCCGTCGACCAGTCCTTCGACGGCGCTGTCGAGATCGGCGTCCTCGAAGACGATGAAGGCCGACTTGCCGCCGAGCTCCAGAGACAGCTTCTTGCCCGATCCGGCCGTGGCTTTCCTGATGATCTTGCCGACCTCCGAAGAGCCGGTGAAGGCGATCTTCTGGATGCCGGGATGGTTGACGATGGCGACGCCCGCTTCCGGCCCGCCCTGGACGATGTTGACGACGCCCTTCGGCACGCCGGCGCGCTCGCAGATCTCGGCGAACAGGATGGCCGTGAGCGGGGTGAATTCGGCCGGCTTCAGCACCACCGTGCAGCCGGCGGCGAGGGCCGGCGCAATCTTCCAGGCCAGCATCAGCAGCGGGAAATTCCATGGGATGATCTGGCCGACGACACCGACGCCCTTGTGGCCGGAGAAATCCATGTCGAGCGCCTGCGCCCATCCGGCATGATGGATGAAATGGCGGATGGCCAGCGGCACGTCGATGTCGCGGCTTTCGCGGATCGGCTTGCCGTTGTCGATTGACTCAAGCACTGCGAACAGGCGCTGATGACGCTGCATCGCGCGGCCGATGGCGTAAAGCACCTTGGCGCGCTGGTAGCCGGAGGACGCCGACCATTTCGGTAAGGCCTTGGTGGCTGCGGCGACGGCTGCGTCGATATCGGCGGCGCTGGCATCGGAGATCTTGGCCAGCAGCTTGCCGGATGAGGGTTCGCTGGTCTCGAAGGTCTTGCCGCCGCTTGCTGCCTTCCAGCCGCCGTCGATGAACAGCGCCTTGCCGAAATCGCGTCCGGCAAGCCAGGCATCGGCCTCGGTGCGGGCTTCCGGCGCTGGGCCGTATTCCATGGCGTGATAGCGTTCGAGAATGTTCATGACGCGCTCCAGATAATCGTCTTGGCAGGCGCTCTGTGGCGCCCCCCTCTGTCCTGCCGGACATCTCCCCCACAAGGAGGGAGATTAGCCTTCGCGCCTGTCGGCTCTGAAACGTCGACAATTGGCGAAATCGTCGACGTTAGCCAATCTCCCCCCAAGTGGGGGAGATGTCCGGCAGGACAGAGGGAGGCGCGAAGGAACTCGACGTTCAAGGCCTTCTCCGCCTCACGCCATCGCGTGGCGGTGATTGGCCGAATAATGCCCGGTCAGATGGTGCTCGAGCTGGCGCTCGATGTCGGTGAGCAGGCTCGAGGCGCCGAAGCGGAACAGGTCTGGCTCCAGCCAGGGCCGGCCGAGCTCCTCCTTCATCAGCACCAGCCAGTCGAGCGAGGCCTTGGCGGTAGAGATGCCGCCGGCCGGCTTGAAGCCGATGAGAAAGCCGGTCTCCTCGAAATAGGCTCGGATGGCGCGCACCATGGCAAGGCCGACGGGCAGCGTGGCGTTGACGCTTTCCTTGCCGGTCGAGGTCTTGATGAAATCGGCGCCCGCCATCATCGCCACCATCGAGGCCAGCATGACATTGCGCAGCGTGGCGAGGTCGCCGGTGCCGAGGATAACCTTGAGATGCGCATCGCCGCAGGCTTCGCGCATCGAGACGATCTCGTTGTAGAGCTCCTGCCACTTGGCGCCGAAGACCAGGCCGCGCGGGATGACGACGTCGATCTCGTCCGCGCCGTCGCGCACCGATGCCTCGATCTCCTGCAGGCGGGTCGACAGCGGCGCAAGGCCGTGCGGGAAAGCGGTGGAGACGGCGGCGACATGGATGCCGGTGCCGCGCACGGCATCAACAGCCGTCGCGACGAATGGATGATAGACGCAGACCGCCGCCGGGCGGATTTTTTCGCCCTCGATGCCAAGCCCCTCGACGATGTCGCGGCGGAACGGGTTGATCGCCTTGGCGCACAGGCGGCGGACGCGCTCTTCGGTGTCGTTGGAATTCAGCGTCGTCAAATCCATGCAGGAGACGGCGCGCAGCAGCCATGCCGCCTGGTTGTCGGCCTTGATCGAACGACGCTTGGTCAGGCTGGCGACGCGGCGCTCCAGCGCCGAGCGATTGACCGAGCGCACCGATTCCATGAAGCCGAGATCGAGCCGCATGCCGGTGTTGCGGGCGATGCCATGCGATTGCGGAACGGGCGTGTTGGCTGCGGCACGCGCCGGCAGCGGCGTGACCTTGGACCCGCCGAGATCGGCTTCGCGGATTGTGCTGCTCATCTCCTGCCCTTTCGCTCGACGATTTTACGTCGTGGTGCGTGTCGTTGCTCCCGGACCGCACGGCGGCTTTAGGCGACGCACACCGAAGATAGCCCGTGAAGCATCGCTTCACGAGTCCTTCAAGCGGTCATAGCGGAAAAAGGCGGCGAAAGCAGCTGAATTTTGACCGCATGGTCAAAATTCCAATCGAGAAGCAGGCGCCGAGGCGCCTGCTTATGTCAGCCGACGAAAGCGCGCTCGACGACGAAGGTCGAGGGATGGCTGAGCGAGCCCTCATGGAAGCCGAGGCTTTCGGCCATTTCCTTGACGTCCTTCAGCATATGCATCGAGCCGCAGATCATGATGCGATCCGTCTCCGGATTGAGCTTCTCGATGCCGAGGTCGTCGTAGAATTTGCCGGAGCCGATCAGCGCGGTGATGCGGCCCATGCGCGCCGACTCTTCGCGGGTCGTCGAATTGTAGAGGGTGACGCGGCCGCCGGTCAGTTCGCCGATCAGGGGATCGTTCTCGAGCGCGGCCACCAGTTCCTGGCCATAGGTCAGTTCGGCATTGTCGCGGCAGGTGTGGGTCAGGATGACCTGATTGAATTTTTCGTAGGTATCGGGGTCGCGCAGAAGGCTGGCGAAGGGCGCGATGCCGGTGCCGGTCGAGATCATGAACAGGCGCTTTGCCGGGGTCAGCGCGTCGACAACCAGCGTGCCGGTCGACTTCTGGCGCATGATGACGGTGTCGCCGACCTGGATCTTCTGCAGTTCGGAGGTCAGCGGACCATCCGGCACCTTGATCGAGAAGAATTCCAGCTCCTCGTCCCAGGCCGGGCTGGCGACCGAATAGGCGCGGTACACCGGCTTTTCGGCATTGGGCAGACCGATCATGACGAACTCGCCGGAGCGGAAGCGCAGCGAATGCGGACGGGTGATGCGGAACGAGAACAGGCGGTCGGTGTAATGCTTCACCGAGACGACGGTTTCGGCATAGACATTGGCCGGAATCGGAAACTGCAGCGGACGGGCGCCGGCTGTGTTGAGTGCGGATGTGGTGTTCATCAAATCCAACTCTGTCTTGCCCACGCCTGTGCGGGCGCCAAACCGTTTCCTGCGCGCCCAGACCATTCAGGTCCCGGCGAGCCGTTCACACACTCCAAAGCAGTGAGCTCTTGTGTCCCAAATTTATTAGTATACAAACGATATTTGTGTCAAGATACCACGCTAAAACAGCTTTCCAAACTGCGGCATATTCGTAGTTCCGCCATTTCGGATTTCGACAATGAAAGAGAATTTTTCGGTGCAACAACCGGATTCCCTGGGTCACGTCGTTGCCGGCATCGATGTTGGCGGAACCTTCACCGACCTCATTTTGATCGACGGAAATGACGGCGGAAAGGTGCATATCGCCAAGACGCCGACGACGGTCGACAATCAGGCGTTCGGCGTGGTTTCAGCGCTCGGCGCCACCGGCTTTGCCATAGACGGCATCGACCTCATCGTGCATGGCACGACCACCACCACCAATGCGGTTCTGGAACGCCGGCTGGCGAAAACCGGCATGATCACCACGCGCGGTTTTCGCGACGTGATCGAGTTGGGACGGCGCACACGGCCGCAGCCCTATGGCATGACCGGCACCTTCGTTCCGATCATCCCGCGCGATCTCCGGCTCGAAGTCTCGGAGCGCGTCGAAGCATCCGGCGCGGTGCGCACCCCGCTCGATGAGACCGAGATGCGCGACGCCGTGAAGACGCTGATCGTGGCCGGCTGCGAGTCCCTGGTCATCCATTTCCTGCATTCCTACGCCAACCCTTCGCATGAGCGGCGCGCGGCCGAAATCGCCGCCGAGCTTTGGCCGAACGGCTACATCACGACTGGCCATGCGCTGCTGTCGGAAGCCCGCGAATTCGAGCGCGGCGTGACCGCCGCGGTCAACGCCTCGGTGCAGCCGATCCTCGAGCGTTATGTCGAGCGGCTGCGCAAGGAATTGGCCGCCAAAGGTTACGCCCGCGACTTCCTGATCATGAACGGCAATGGCGGCATGATCTCGGCCCGTTTCGTCACCAGGGAATCGGCCAAGACCGTGATGTCCGGACCAGCCTCGGGTGTCATCGCCGCCGCCTATACGGGCAAGCGCGCCGGCTTTGAAAACCTCGTCACCTACGACATGGGCGGCACCTCGACCGATGTGGCGCTGATCCGCAATGCGGAGCCCGCCGTCTCGAACGAGATCGAGATCGAATATGCGATGCCGATCCACGTGCCGATGGTGGCGGTGCATACGGTCGGTGCCGGCGGCGGCTCCATCGCCCGGGTCGATGCGGCCGGGCTGATCCAGATCGGCCCGGAAAGTGCCGGCGCCAATCCCGGCCCGATCTGCTACGGTCGTGGTGGAGCCGAGCCGACCATCACCGACGCCAATCTGGTGCTGGGCCGGCTGGCGCCGAAGAAGCTGCTGGCGGTCGAAAATCCGGTCACCGTCGAGCGGGTCACCGGGATCTTCGAAGACAGAATAGGCAAGGCCGCCGGCCTCTCCGGCGTCGAAGCGGCGGGCGCGGNCCATCCGCATGGTCTCGGTGTCGCGCGGCCATGATCCGCGCGATTTCGCGCTGTTCGCCTTCGGTGGCGCCGGGCCGTTGCATGCCTCCGCCCTGGCGCGCGAACTCGGCCTGCCCCGTGTGCTGGTGCCGGCGCGTCCGGGCATCACCAATGCGCTCGGCTGCGTCGTGGCCGATCTGCGCCATGACTTCGTCAACACCATCAACCAGCCGGTCGCCGTGCTCGATGAAGCCAGGCTTCGCGAGGTGCTGGAACGTCACCGCGGGGAAGGCGAGGAACTGATCGGCAAGGAAGCGGTGAAGCCGGAAACGATCCGCGTCACGCACTCTGCCGACATGCAGTTCGTCGGCCAAACCCACATCATCAACGTGGCGCTGCCGTCTTCATCGGTGACAAGGCAAGAGTTGCAGGCGCTGTTCGAAAAGGCCTATTTCGCCCGCTTCAAGGTCGAGTTGCCGGAGATCCGCGCCAATCTGGTCAACCTCAACACGTCGGTGACGGGCGTGCGGCCGGCAATCGACCTGTCACGGCTGATCGACCCGGCCGGACGTACAAAGACGCTTGACGAGGCACGGCGCGAGATCAGGCCGGTCTGGTATGCCGGACGCTGGCACGATACGCCGATCTATGCGCGTGAAAAGCTGCCGCTCGATGCCGTCATCGAAGGGCCGGCGATCCTCGAACAGATGGATGCGACCACCGTGCTCGAACCCGGCGACCGCGCAAGATCGGACGCCGACGGCAACATCATCATCGATATCGGCGAGGCCTGAGATGCAAAAGCTCGACGCCATCACGCTTTCGGTTCTGCAGGCTGCCCTCCAGCAGGTCTGCGACGAGATGGATCTCACTTTCTCCCGCGCGGCCTTCTCGCCGGTCATCGCCGAAGCCAATGACCGCTCCGACGGCATCTACTCGGCCGTCGACGGCTCGCTGATCGCACAAGGCAGCCAGGGCCTGCCGGTGTTCGTCGGCGTCATGCAGTATTCGACCAAAACGGTGATCGAGATGATCGCCGACGGCCGCTGCCTGCCCCCGGAACCCGGCGACATCTACATCGTCAACGATCCCTATCTCGGCGGCACGCATCTGATGGATGTGCGCTTCGCCATGCCGGTCTATCGCGACGGCAAGATATTTTGCTGGCTATCGAATACCGGCCACTGGCCCGATATCGGTGGCTCGGTGCCGGGCGGCTTCTCCGCCTCCGCCACAGCCGTCGAGCAGGAAGGCCTGCGGCTGCCGCCGGTCAAGCTGTTCAAGAAGGGCGTGCTCGACACCGAAATCTACGCCATCATCTGCTCCAACATCCGCGTCGCCGACCAGCGCATCGGCGATATAAGGGCGCAAGCCGCGGCACTGCTGATCGGTCAGGACCGGCTCAATGGAATCCTCGATCGTTACGGGGACGAAACCGTCGTCGGGGCGATCGCCGAACTGCGTCGCCGCGCCGCCGAGCAGATGCGCGCCAACATCTCCGCCATTCCAGACGGCACATACAGTTCGAAGGCCTTTGTCGACTCGGACGGCGTGGTCAACGAGCCGCTGACCATCGCGCTCGCGGTGGAGAAGAAGGGCGATACGCTGACCTTCGATTTCACAGGTTCGTCAAAACCCTGTGCCGGGCCGATGAACAGCGTGCTGGCGACGACATTGTCGTCGGTCTATCTCGCCATGCGCCATATTTTCCCTGATGTGCCGATCAGCGCCGGCGCTTTCGAGCCGCTGATCGTCAAGCGGCCGGAAGGCACGTTCCTCGACGCCAAATACCCGCGTCCCGTCTCCGGCTGCGCGGCTGAAGTCTCGCAGCGCATCGCCGAGGCGGTGTTCGCGGCGATGGTGCAGGCGCTGCCGGAAAAGGTGACGGCCGCACCCGCCGGCTCCAGCGGCAATTTCGCGCTCGGCGGCAACGATCCGGCACGTGGCCGCGACTATGTCATGTATCAGATCTCCGGCGGCGGCTATGGCGGCAATTCAGGCCATGACGGCCTGACCAATGGCTGCTCGACCATCGGGATTTCGAAATCGCCGCCGGTCGAGATCATGGAGCAGGCATTTCCGGTTCTCTACCGCCACTATGCCTTGCGCGAAGGCTCGGGCGGCGCCGGCAAGCAGCGCGGCGGTTTTGGCCTCGCCTATGAGGTCGAGATATTGCGAGGCGAGGCGCGCGCGTCCTTCGTCATGGACCATGGCCGTTTCGGCCCGCAAGGCGCGCTCGGCGGCAAGGACGGCGCGGTGAACACGGTGACCGTGTTCCGCGGCGGCGAAGCCCACGTACCGCCGCATCTGTCCAAGGAACAGGACATCGCGCTCAAGGCCGGCGACCGCGTGCGCGTCGGCACGCCGGGCGGCGGCGGCTATGGCGATCCGCGTCAGCGCGATCCGAAACTGGTCGCCGAGGATGTCCGGCTTGGTTACTACACCGATGAACAAGCCAAAGAGCTGTTCGGAACCTGAGAGCCGACAAGCCCGAGCCGCGTCAGGTCTGCAGCTTGGCCTTCAGCGCATCGGCGAATTTCTGCGCGATCTTCTTGAAGCCGGCGGGATCGGGATGCAGTTCGTTGGCCCAGTCGGCTACTTTCAGCGTGCCTTGCGTGTCGACCAGATGGAAATTGTTTTTGGGTTCGTCGGCCAGGCGCTTCACCACATCGCGGAACGCCGCCAGCGCGTCGTGGACGATGACCGTGCCCATGGCGACCGTCCAGTTGCAGAAATCGAGCGACGGTTTCAGCCACGGGCCGACACAGGACGGATGCGCTCCGTTCGGGATCGGAAAATCATAGCAATGGCCAAAGATCGGCACGCCTGGCGCGACGCGGTCGCGCAGCGCGAACAAATCGAGATAGCAGGCCTCGACCATGCCGAGCGCCTTGGTGAAGCGGTTCTTGTTCAGCCCGGGGGCGTGGCCGTCATTGAAGTCGAGGAAGATGCAGAACTGGTCGCCGGCAATGTCGTTGCCACCGGCAGAGAACAGGATGGCATCGGGCTTGCCGTCCAGCCAGTTGGCCTTGTTGCGCAGGGCGGCGATCATGCGCTGCTGCTTGGGCAACGACATCTCGTCGGTCGCCGCATCGCCATGATGGGCAAGGTTGAGGATGGTCGGCGGCATCGAGCCGATGCGTCGCAGCTGCGCGATCACGTCGGTGTCGACGAACGGAAAGCCGTTACCGGTGAGCGGATAGTCGAACCAGGAATCGCCCTGCGCCAGCATCACCAGCGGCCGGTTGGCGACGGCCGCCTCGAGATTGCCGGCGCTTTCCCTTGCGGTTTCGAGCCGCTCGATGTTGGCTTGGTGAACCCTGATGCGCTTGGCGATGTCGTCGTCGATGCGCCGTTGCGCGGCTTCCTGCACGAATTCCTGCTGGTCCATCCCCAGGTCCCTCCCATGACCGCCTATGTCCGGCTGAGCATGCGCCCATGTCCATGATCGGTCTGTAATTTAGATCACAGTAAGATTCCTGGGGAAGGACGGCTTGCCGCGCCGTGATCGCCGCAGAGCATGTCGTTTCCGTCTCCGTGGGGCCTGCAAAACACCATAGACTTCTATCCTTGTTTTCGCGCAATTCCGGACGGGAAACCGCCAACACCTTCCCTGGAATTGCTTAGTCAACGGAGATCAGGAACATGCGTCTTTTCGGTCGTTTCGTGCTTGCCGCTTCCGCCGCCCTGCTGCTTGGGACCGGTGCTGCCTCCGCCGAGAAACTCAGGATCGGCACCGAGGGCGCCTATCCGCCCTTCAACTATGCCAATTCGGACGGCACGCTGGGCGGCTTCGACATCGACCTCGGCAAGGCGCTGTGTGCCGAGATGAAGGCCGAGTGCGAATTCTCCGTACAGGATTTCGATGGTTCCATTCCGGCGCTGCAGGCCGGCAAGTTCGACGCCATCATCAACATCACCATCACGCCGGAACGGGCCGAGAAGGTCGAGTTCACCCACAAATATTACCAGACGCCGCCGGCCATCGCCGTGCGGAAGGATTCGACCATCGCCGGCACATCGCCGGACGATCTGAAGGGCAAGGTGCTGGGCGTGCAGAGCGCAACCATCCACCAGAATTTCGCCGAGCAGAAATACTCCGGCTCGACCGTTAAGGCGTATCCGACCGGCGACGACGCCCGCACCGACATGGCCAATGGCCGGCTCGACGCGATGATGGACGGCTCGATCATCCTGACCGAATGGCTGAAGAAGCCCGACGGCGCCTGCTGCAAATTGCTCGGCACGTTGACCGCCGATCCGGCCATTCACGGCCCCGGCGTCGGCATCGCGCTGCAGAAGGGCAACAAGGAATTGGCCGACAAGTTCAGTGCCGCCATCGACGCGCTGCGCGCCAACGGCAAGTACAAGGAAATCAACGACAAATACTTTTCGTTCGACGTATACGGCAGCTGAGACCGACGACAAATACTCTCGGCAGCGCTGTCTGGCGCTGCCGTTTTTCATGCAGGACGGAGAAGTTTCGTGGTTGAGCGGCGCTCCCCTTTCTACAACAGCATCGTCGGCCTGGGCGCGACGATGGGCCGGGTCGGCGGCGAGTTCGTCTCGGCCAAAACTTATTCCGGCATCGCCGACGAGCACCTGAACACGCGCAAAAATGTCGGCGTGCAGGATCTCAGCACCATGGGCAAGATGGACATCAAGGGGCCGGAAGCCGAGGCGCTGGTCAACCACGTCATCGTCAACGATGCCGCCGCGATGAAGCCCGGCCAGGTGCGCTATTCCACCGTCTGCCGCGACGATGGCGGCATCATGGACGACCTCACCGTGTTTCGGCTGGCATCAGAGCATTTCATGCTGGTGACCGGCTCGGTCAACCGGCTGAAGATGCTGCCCTGGCTGCAGCATCATGCTGAAGCGCGAAAGGCCTATGTCACCGACATCACCGCGGCCGTCGCCTTCCCGACCATACAGGGGCCGCGCTCCCGCGAGCTGCTGAAAGCACTGGTTTCGGATGCCGATCTCGATGAGTTGAAACGCTGGGCGTTCACTTCAGGGCGCGTCGGCGAGACCAAAGTCCTGATCTCACGCACCGGGGTGACCGGCGAGCTCGGCTTCGAACTGTTCGTGCCGGCGGACGAGGCGACTTCCGTCTGGGACGCGCTGGTGCGGACCGGCGGCGATTTCGGCTTGAAGCCATACGGCGTGCTGGCCATGTTCACGCTCGGGCTGGAAAAGGCCTATCCGGCGCATGGCATCGACATGGACGAGAGCCGTACGCCCTTCCATGTCGGGCTCGATCGCTGGATCAAGTTCGACAAGGGCGAGTTCATCGGCCGCGAGGCATTGCTCAAAATTCGCGACAAGGGGCTCGACGAACGCTGGACCGGGCTGATTCTCGACGGTGACAAGCCGGCCGCGACGGATGCCAGGGTTTTCGCCGACGGCGAGGATGCCGGCGTCGTCACCTACAGCGATCACGGCTATTCCTTAGGCAAAGTTCTGGCGACGGCGCATTTGCGGCTGCCGTTCACCGCCATCGGGACCGAACTCAGCATCGACATTGACGGCAAGCCGACCCGCGCGGTGGTGGCGCCGATGCCGTTCTTCGATCCCGAAGGCGCGAGGCTGCGCGCCTAGGCGAGTTTCGCCAGCAGCCGCATAAAGGTGGCCGCCTCCTTGGCGTTCAGCGGCGCCAGCGTTTCCTGGGTGATGGCGCGGGCCAGCGGGATCAGCCGCTCGATCGCCTCGCGTCCCTGGGGCGTGAGGTTGACCAGCAGGCGCCTTTTGTCGACCTCATGCTTGGTCAGGTCGACCAGGCCACGCGCCTTCAGCCGATCGATCACGCCCTTGACGGTCGCCGCATCCATGGCGATCAGCGTGCCTAGCTGGTTCTGCGAGGTCTCGCCGACATCGTGCAATTTGGCGAGCGCTGCGAATTGCGGCGGCGTCAGGTCGCTGATCTGGGCGGCAAAGATCGAGACATGGCGCTGATGCGCCTTGCGCAGGATGAAGCCGACCTGCTCCTGCAGGCGGTAATCATGTTCGTCGGGCTCTTCGGCCTCGACCAGTTTCAGCAGATTGTCCCCGCCGCTCATCGCAAGCCATCCCAGACCTTGATGTCGCCTGCAGCCAGGCCGCCCATGCGGTCATGCACGCGCGGGCCGCAGCTCATGGCGAGGCAAAACAGGATTTCGTCGGCACGCGGCCCGTCGCTGAGGCCGACCTCCATGGCGTCGAAATGGCTGCGGACATAGGCGGCGTTGGTGTGGCCGAGCGGCACGTCAACCCGCGAGCCGAAGGCGCCGACCTTGGTTGCCGACGGCACGATCGCCTTGGCGTCGCCCAGCCGCTCACGCATGGCGTAGCCGCCAGGAACGTGCCACAGCGCGCCGTGCTCCAGCTCCCCCGACGAGCCGACAATGGTGCCCTTGCCGTAGGCGTCGATCTGCTTGATGTCGCCGCCCAATGCGGCAATGAGCTTGTCGGTGAGCAGCAGGCCAAGCGGCTTCAGATCGTCCATGGCGCTCTGCAGTTCTTCGACGTAGCGGCCGGCGAACGGGTTCTTCACCAGCGCCACGGCCGCCGCGCGGCGGCGCGGCGCAGCTGCGACCGGGCCGCCATCGTGAAAGATCTCTTCGGTCAGAACCGCGATCTTGCGGATCGGAAACTCAGGCATGGGCAACTTCCTTCCCTGGATTTTTGTTGGGCGCGGCAAGCGCCATGGAACCACTGATGCGGGCTTCCCCACCTAGAAACAGCGCCGATGCGGCAATCAGGCCGCGCCGGCGAAAATCTTCGGCGACGGCAAGGCCATTGTCCAGCGCCCGCTCCACATCGCCACGCGCGAGCATGCCGACGGCTTGTGTCACCAGCCGCGCGCCGAGATCGCTGTCGGGCGCCAAGTCCTGCGCGGGAATGCGCTTGATGGCGGGATTGCCGGGCAGGTCGACGGCGTTTGCAATGAGTGTCGCGGCCGCATCGGCCTCGGCGCCGGTGCGGGCCAGCACGGTGACGGCGTCGGCAATGCCAAGCGAGAACGAACGGCCGCGCCAGCCGCTGGTGGCGACGCCGCGCACGCCGTCCGCCGAGCGAATGGTGAGGCGGTCGGCCATGCCGTTGCCGGTGCCGGCGATCGCCAGGTTCATCGACTGGCCCTTGCCGATATGGAGGGCGCTGTCGCCGCCATTGTTGACATAGGCCCGGTCGAGCTTGCGACCGGCAAGCAATGCCGAGAGCATTTCGTCGGCTACCGATCCCGCGACGGCGGCCATCGGCGTGATGAAGCATTCCGCCAACGGCATGACGGCTGCTTCCATGCGCCGCGCGGTCGGGCCGGCGAAAGTGCGCGGCGCCAGGAAAAATGCCGGCAGCCGCAATTCGGGAAGCTCCTCGACCAACTCGATCAGGATCGTCTGGAAGCGCTCGATCGACTGGGCGTAGGCGGCACGACACTCATCCGCCTCGCCGAAGGCCTGGACGATCAGGTCGATCGGCCCGTGGTTGAGATGCAGCCGCTTGCCGTCCTGCAGCCAGTGGACTTGCGGGCCTTGCATCAGGTGGCCCCGTTCGAGCCGACGCGGCGCAATTGCGCCAGCGGCGGCCATGGATTTTGAGCCTCGGCGCCTGAGCCGCGACGCGGGTTGAGATACTCGCCGCCCTTGGCAACGATATCCTCGACGCTGCGTATCTCGCCCTCGTAGCCGCCCAGCCTGACATAGTCGTCGCGGCGTAGCGTGAATTCGATCGGCGCCACCAGCGCCGGCGTCGGCACATAGCCGAAGGCGCCTTCCGGCACGCGCATGACGTCGACCATCAGCGTGATGCCGCCCCCCGGCCAGACATAGACCGGCGCGCCGCCAACGGTAACATAGGTCTTCAAGCCCTGCACCGAGCGGGTGAGATTGACCGGGTTTTCGGTGACGCCGGCGCGCAGCGAACCGCCGGCGCCGCCGATGAACAGCACGGTGCAGAGCGCCGGCTCGCAATTGTCCTCGATCAGGCCGACCGACTTCTGCAGCCGTTCCGGAAACGGTTTTTCCACCGGCTTCAACTCGTCGTCGAGCTCGTAATAGGCGAACTGCTCGCCGGTGGTCGACACCATCAGCAGCGAGAGACCGGGGCGGGCGCCCTTCTTGGCGTTCCATTCGCCGAGGATCGACAGCGGGTCGGAAATCGAGGTGCCGCCCCAGCCAAGGCCGGGCTCGGAGACCTTGAAATAGCGGCCCGGCGTCGAGCGGCGGCCGATGATCTTGATGCCGGTGTCCTGCCAGCCCAGCACCTTGCCGGCCTGATGCTCGGAGACAACGCCGGTGATATGGTCGTCGACCACCACCACCTCGTCGACTAGGCCACGCCATTGCGTGGCGAACATGCCGATCGTGGCCGAGCCGCAGCCGACCCGCATACGGTGTTCCTGCTTGCCGTCGATGACAGGTGGTTTGCCGGCTTCGACGATGATGGTGGCGCCGCCATCGATGGTCAGTTCGACCGGCTTGCGATTGCACAGACTGAGCATCGCGTCACAGGTTGCCCGGCCTTCGGCCTTGGAGCCGCCGGTCAGATGATGCACGCCGCCCAGCGACAGCATCTGCGAGCCATATTCGCCTGTCGTGACGTGGCCGATCGGCTCGCCTTGCGCGCGCACGATTGCCGTTTCGGGACCGAGATGGCGGTCGGTGTCGATCTTCACCTTGACGCCGCAGTACGAAAAAATGCCTTCGGTGACCACGGTCACCAGATCGACCCCCTCGACCTCCTGGCTGACGATGAAGGGAGCCGGCTTGTAGTCGGGATAGGTGGTGCCGGCGCCGATTGCAGTGACGAAGCGGCGGCCGGTGTTGACCAGTTCGCCGTCCCATTGCTCGCCCTCGGCAGTGAAAGGCACGACCGCGGCGCCGCTCTCTGCCGCATGGTCGAGGATGGTCAGCGGGTCCATACGCACGATGCGGCCACCGACATTGCCGTAGCGGTCGCAGGCGCCGGTGCGGCCATCGGCGATGTAGCACATCACCGGACAGGCATCGCAGCGGATCTTTTCGGCCACCAGCTTTTCGCCCGGATCGTGGGTTTCGAAGCGTTCGGCAAGCTCGCTCATCGGCGTGCCTCCTTGTCGCGGATGCCATCTTTTTCGCGGATGGCGGCGCGGATGCGCGCCGGCGTCGCCGGAACCTTGGTGATGAGAACGCCGGTGGCGTGGCGTATGGCGTTGAGGATGGCGGGTGCGGTCGGGATCAGCACATGCTCGCCCAGGCCCTTGGCGCCGAACGGCCCCTCGGGATCGGGAACCTCGATCAATATGTGCTCGATCTCAGGCACGTCGCCGATGGTCGGAATGAGATAGTCGTGCAGATTCTCGGTGCGGCCGGGGATGTATTCCTCCATCAGCGCCATGCCGATGCCTTGCGCGATGCCGCCTTCGATCTGGCCTTCGACCAGCAGCGGGTTGATAGCCTTGCCGACATCGTGCGCGGCGGTGATTTTCAAGAGCTTCACCGTGCCGAGCTTGAGGTCGACCTCGAGTTCGGCGATCTGCGCGCCATAGCCGTAGACGGCGTAAGGCTTGCCCTGGCCCTTGGCATCGAGCGGCAGCGTCGGCGGATCGTAGGTCTCCTCGGCGCGAAAGACGAAACTGTCCGCATCGACATCGAGCGCGGCGAGATCGATACGCCGAGTGGCTTCGCCCTCACGAATGACGATCGCCGGGCCGTCCAATTGCAGGGCCGCGTTCTCCGAGACATTGGCAAAGCGCAGGATCTTTTCGCGCAAGGCGCGGCCGGCTTTTTCGGCCGCCTTGCCGGTGACAAAAGTCTGGCGCGAGGCCGATGTTTTGCCGGCGTCCGGGCTGATCGCGGTGTCGGCGCTTCTCAGCTTGAATTTTTCCAGCGGCAGGCCAAGTGCGTCGGCGCAGATCTGGGCAATGACGGTGTTGGAGCCCTGGCCGATATCGACGGCGCCCTGATGCAGGATGACCTCCCCCTCTGGCGAGATACCGACCCTTATGGTCGACGGATTGGGCAGCGAGGTGTTGCCGCAGCCATACCAGCAGGACGCGATGCCGACGCCGCGCTTTTTGCTCGTATTGGCATTGTTGAATGTATCTGCGTCGGCCGTCGCGCGAGCCCAATGCGGCCGCAAGGAGCCGAGGCACTCGAATATGCCGACGCCCGACTCCAGTCGCTGTCCGGTAACCGTTTCGGATCCGTTCCGAAGGCAGTTCTTCAGCCGAAAATCGAGCCGGTCCATGCCAAGCTTGCCGGCGAGCTCATCATAGAGCGTCTCCTGCATGATCGTCGCCTGCGGCACGCCGAAGCCACGGAAGGCGCCGGAAATCGGCCCGTGGGTGTGGATGGCGCGGCCTTCGGCGCGGTAGTTCGGCGTCGCATAGGGACCGGAGGCATGCACCGGCACGCGGTTGGCTACGGTCGGGCCCCAGCTGGCATAGGCGCCGGTGTTGAAATCGCCTGTGAAGACCATGCCGGTGACATGGCCCTCGGCATCTACGCCGATGGTCGCCTTCATCTCGGACGGATGTCGCTTGGTGGTCGACATCATGGATTCGTTGCGGGTGTAGGCCAGTGCTGCCGGCCGGCCGGTCTTTAGCGCCACAAGGCCGATGAGCGGCTGCAGTGAAACGTCCAGTTTCGAGCCGAAGCCGCCGCCGGTCGCGGTCGGCACGATGCGCACCTTGTCGACGGCAAGACCGAGCACCTTCGCCGTTTCGTCGCGGTCCATATAGGGGGCCTGGGTGCAGGCGACGACGACCAGCGTGTCGCCGTCCATGTAGGCATGGCCGGCTTCCGGCTCGATGTAGGCGTGCTCGACATAGGAGGTGTCGATGGCACCGGACACCGTGAAGGCAGCCTCGCCAAGCGCCGCCTCGGGGTCGCCGCGCTCGACAAAGCCCTTGGTCAACAAATTGGCCGGGCGGTTCGCGTGGATGAGCGCCGCCCCTTCTGCCTGCGCGTCGCCGGGCTGCAGAAAATGCGGCAGCTCGGTCCAGCGGACCGGGAAATCCTGGAGGTCGAGATCGAGCATGGCCTCGCGCTCGCCGGCGACCAGCGCCACTGCCTCGCCGCGCAGCCGCGCAAAGCCTTCGGCCAGCGCCGGCTGGTCGGCAAACGGACCGATGACGCCGAAACAGTTTTTTCCCGGAATGTCGGCGGCGGTGAAGACGCCGGCGATGCCGGGATGCGACTTCACCCAGCCCTCCAGGTCGCCGAAGGCGAAGCCGGCATGATAATGCGGCGAGCGGACCACCAGCACGGCCAGCGCATCGGCGGGAAAGGCATCGGCGCCGAATTTTTCAGCGCCGGTGACTTTTGGCACGCCGTCGAGCCGGACCGGGGAGGCGCCTACAGCATTCCCTGTGGTTGGCATTCTACGTTCAAAGTTGAATTCCAACGAATGACGTTGGCGCTGCCCCTCACCCTTGCCCTCTCCCCGTGAAGAACGGGGAGCGGGGAGCGTCGGCGCTGGAGCACTTCCCTTCTCCCCGTCACTATACGGGGTGAAGGTGCCGGCAGGCGGATGAGGGGCAGCGCCGTCGGTCGACGTCTCGAACCGTCCCGCATCCATCACTGCCGCGATGATCTTTCTGTAGCCGGTGCAACGGCACAGGATGCCACCCAGCGCATCCTGCACCTCGGTCTCGGTCGGATTCGGCGAGCCATCCAGCAGCGCCGTCGCAGCGACCAGCAGCGCCGGCGTGCAGATGCCGCATTGCGCGGCGCCATGTGCCAGGAAGGACGCCTGCAGCGCCGAGAGAAGGCCATCGGCGAGGCCTTCGACGGTCGTTACGGACGTCCCGGCTGCGGAGGCCGCCGGCATCAGGCAGGCGCAGACGGCGTCGCCGTCGACCAGCACCGTGCAGGCGCCGCAATCGCCGGCATCGCAGCCGATTTTGGTGCCCGTCAGCTGCAATTCGTCGCGCAAAACCTGCGACAGACGGCGCAGCGGCGGCACATTGACCGAGACGGCGGCGCCATTGACGGCGAAGGCGATCTCGGCGCGATCGAGGCCGACGCCCGGCACGAGGTCGGGCAGAGCTTCAAACATCTCGGAGTGGCTCATGCCGCCACCATGCTGTTGTCGTTCGTCAACCCGCAAGCCCCCAGCACGGCGCGGGCGACAAGCTCGCGCGCTGCGTCGAGCCGGTATTCGGCGCTGCCGCGCACGTCGGCAATCGGCGAGAGCTCGGCCACCGGCGCGGACAGGACCACATCGGCGAGTGCCGGGCCGACAGGCTTGCCCACCAGCGCCGCTTCGACAGCGGCGAGCCGCTTGGCGACGGCCGAGCAGGACCCGACCGCGACAGCGGCTTCCATGACGATGCCAGCCTCGGCAACGAGGCGCGCCGCCACCATGGCGATGGAGATGACGAGGTAGCGCCGCGCACCGAGCTTGACGAAGGCCGACGTGCCGGCAGAGGCCCGCTTCGTGATGCGGATGGCGGTGACCAGCTCGTCCGGCAGCAGAGCGGTGCGGCGGTTGCCGAGAATGAACTCCTGCAGCGGCAGATGACGCGTCGCGGCTGCAGAGCGCAGCTCGACCTCGGCGTCCAGCACCAGCAGGCTAGGCACGCCATCGGCGGCAGGCGAAGCATTGCAGAGATTGCCGGCGATCGAGGCGACATTCTGGATCTGCAGCGAGCCCACTTCGCGCGCGGCCTGCTTCAGCGCATCGAACGCCGCCGGCAATGGATGGCGGACAAGGTCGGTCCAGGTGGTGCGGGCGCCCAAAACCCAATGGGTTTCGGTCTCGGCAATGCCGCGCAGCGAGGCCAGGCCGTTAATATCGAGAACATTGTCGCGGAACGGTTTGGCGCCCTGTGCCGGATAGAAATCGGTGCCGCCGGCAAGCACGCGCCAGGCGCCCTCGCCCAGCAGAGCGAGCGCCTCGTCGAGCGTGGCGGGTTTCGCGTAACGGATCACGCTTTGCCTTCCAAAAAAATAGGCCTTCCCATTGGGACCTTCAAAAGGTGGGGTCTTCCCGAACCCCGCCAATGTCTGATCAGGCCAAATTCATTCGTATGCAAATGATATCAAGCTGGCGGAAATTGTCAAAGCCGGAGTTTAACGGAACCCGGCCGCCAAGCATTTCTTACGCTTGCAGAGGTTGACGCAGGCGGCCATCCGGTCAAGTTTCAGCATCCGGTCGCATCAGCGGCGTATTTCACTCGATCCCCCGTTCGAGACGTAGAAGAGGAGAGGCGCCATGGCCGACGAAGCGCTTGTTGTCATCGACCTGCAAAACGACTTCTGCCCCGGCGGCGCACTGGCGGTTGCCGGCGGCGACGAAATCGTGCCGCTGGTCAACGATCTGATTCGGCATGCCGAGCATGTCGTGCTGACGCAGGACTGGCACCCGGCCGGACATTCGAGCTTTGCCTCCAGCCATCCGGGGGCGCAGCCCTTTAGCGCGATCGAGATGTCCTATGGGCCGCAGACGCTGTGGCCGGACCATTGCATCCAGGGCAGCCTCGGCTCGGATTTTCACTCGGGGCTCGCCTGGACCAAGGCCGAGTTGGTGATCCGCAAGGGGTTCCGCCCCGATATAGACAGCTACTCCGCCTTCTTCGAGAACGACCACAAGACGCCGACCGGGCTCGCCGGCTACCTCAAGGAGCGCGGCATCGGCACCGTGACCCTGGTTGGCCTGGCGACCGACTTCTGCGTCGCCTTCTCGGCCCTCGACGCGGTCAAGCAAGGCTTCAAGACGACGGTTCGCCTCGACGCCTGCCGCGGCATCGATCTCAACGGTTCGGTCGAGGCGATGCTGAAGCGGATGCGCGATGCCGGGGTGAGGCTCGAAGACCCGATCTCGGAGTGACTGGATCGTGAGGCATCGAGGGGGCTGCACACGGTTGGGGAAGGCTTTGGCGGCAGGTGTACTCGCTTCCGCTGTGTCTCCGCAAATGGCCTTCGCGGCCGAGGCCCGCGGCCTGCCCGATGCTGCCATGTCGCTGTGGTGGGCGCTGCCTTTCGCCGGCCTGCTGCTCTCGATCGCCACCGGACCGCTGCTGTTCCATCATGTCTGGGAGCATCACTACGGCAAGATCGCAGCCGGCTGGGCAGCACTGGCAGTGGTGCCGTTGGCGATCGCTTTCGGCATGTCCTTGGCGAGCGAGGCGGTGCTGCACACGCTGCTCACCGAATACATGTCGTTCATTATCCTGCTGTTCGCGCTCTACACCATTTCGGGCGGCATCCTTGTCGCCGGCAACATCCATGGCACGCCGCTGGTCAATGCCGGGCTGCTGCTCGTCGGGGCGATGCTGGCCTCGGTGATCGGCACCACCGGCGCCTCGATGATCCTGATCCGGCCGATGCTGCGCGCCAACGACAACCGGCAGTTCAACGCCCATGTCGTCATCTTCTTCATCTTCCTGGTGTCCAACATCGGCGGCTCGTTGACGCCCTTGGGCGACCCGCCATTGTTCGTGGGCTTCCTGCGCGGCGTCGACTTCTTCTGGACGTCGGCGAACCTCTGGCGCGAGACGCTGTTCACCGGCGGCCTGGTGCTGCTTGTCTTCCTGGCCATCGACATCATGCTGCATCGCCGCGAAGGCGGCGCGCCGAAGATCAAGGATCCGACGCCGGATACGAAGGTGCGTCTGCGCGGCCTGGCCAATCTGCCGCTGTTGGCTGGTGTCATCGCCGCCATCCTGCTGTCGGCAGCATGGAAGCCGGGCGTGAGCTTTTCAGTGCTGGGCGTGAGCCTCGAACTGCAGAACCTGGCGCGCGACGCCATTATCCTGGGGCTCGCCGGACTGTCGCTTGTCGTGTCACTCAAGAGCCATCGCGAGGCCAACGGCTTCACCTGGGGCCCGATCGCGGAGGTGGCAAAACTGTTTGCTGGCATCTTCATCTGCATCGTGCCGGTCATTGCCATCCTTCGCGCCGGCCATGACGGCGCGCTGGCGCCGCTGGTCGCGCTGGTGACGTCACCCACCGGGCAGCCCAATGATCTCGCCTATTTCTGGCTGACCGGCGGGCTGTCGTCCTTCCTCGACAATGCGCCGACCTATCTGGTGTTCTTCGAACTCGCAGGCGGCGACGCGCGGCACCTGATGACGGAGGCGGCCTCGACGCTGGCCGCGATCTCGGCCGGCGCGGTGTTCATGGGGGCCAACACCTATATCGGCAATGCACCCAACTTCATGGTCTACGCCATCGCCCGACACCGCGGTGTGAAGATGCCGGGCTTCTTCGGCTACATGGCATGGTCAGGGCTGGTGCTGATCCCGATCTTTTTGATCGCCGGGTTCCTGTTTTTCGGCTGATCAGCCGACGCCGACATAGCGCCTGACTGCCGATGGGTCGGCGCGCAATTGCTCGACATCCACCGTCTCGCGGTTACGGCCGTTTTCGATGAAGCAGACGCGGTCGGCGACGGACAGCACGGCGTCGACGCGCTGTTCGACCAGAATGGTGGAGACACCTAGCTCACGCAGCTTCACCACCGTCTCGCGGATTTTGGCGATCATCGACGGCATCAGCCCCTCCGTCGGCTCGTCTAGCAACAGCACCTGCGGCTCCAGACAAAGCGCGCGGGCCATGGCCAACATCTGCTGTTCGCCACCGGACAAAGTGCCGGAGCGCTGCCGCAGCCGCTGGCGCAGCAACGGGAAGAGGTCGAGCACGCTCTCGCGCGTCGCTCTTCCCTTGCCGCGCNCCGCAGCCGCTGGCGCAGCAACGGGAAGAGGTCGAGCACGCTCTCGCGCGTCGCTCTTCCCTTGCCGCGCGCCATCAGGCCGATCTCGATGTTTTCCGCCACCGTCATCTCGGCGAACAGCCGCCTGCCTTGCGGCACATAGGCGACGCCGGCCTTGGGCACCTCATGCGCCGGCAGGCCGGTCAACTCCTTGCCGGCGAGCCGGATCGAACCGGCGCTCGACCGAACCAGCCCCATGGTCGCTTTCAGCGTCGTCGTCTTGCCGGCGCCGTTGCGACCGAACAGGCACAGCACCTCGCCCTTGTTGAGCACGAGATCAAGACCGTAGAGCACCTGAACCTCGCCGTAGAAGCAGTCGAGCCCGGAGATGGTCAGCGCTTCAGTCGTGTGGGTATCAGTTTTGGGGGCTTCGCTCATGCCGCCGTTCCCAGATAGGCTTCCTGCACCTGTGTGTTGGCGCGGACCTGTTCGGGCGTGCCTTCGGCCAGGATCCTGCCGGCGTTGAAGACGGTGATGCGGTCGGCCAGTTGCATGACGACAGGCATGTTGTGCTCGATCAAAAGCACGGTGGCGCTCTTGGCGATCTCGCGCACCAGGTCGATGAAATTGTCGATCTCGCTGTCGGCCAGCCCTTGCGTCGGCTCGTCGAGGATCAAAAGCCGCGGCTTCAGCGCCAGGCCCATTGCCACTTCCAGCAGGCGCTGATGGCCGTAGGAAAGCTGGCCGGCCGGCATATGGGCGCGGCCGGCCAGTCCGGTGCGTTCCAGCGCGGCCATGACGCCGGTGCGCACCGCACCTTTCGAGCGGGCATCGGTCAGCGTGCGCTGCACCGGCAGCGCGACATTATCGTAGGCAGAGAGGTTGGCGAAGACGCTGGTGATCTGGAAGGTGTAGGCGATGCCCCGGCGCACCCTGAGATAGGCCGGCTGGCTGGTGATGTCGGCGCCGTCGAAGACGATCATGCCGGACGATGGCTGAATGCGGCCGCTGACCAGGCTGACGAAGGTGGTTTTGCCAGCGCCATTGGGGCCGATGACGGCGCGGATCTCGCCCGGCATCAGCTGAAAATCGACACCGTCGACGGCGCGCAGGCCGCCGAAACTGCGCGCCAGGCCTTTGGTGGTCAGCAACGGCATCATGGCAGCCACCCGAGCCAGCGCTGGCGGATGGTGCCCAGAATGCCTTTGGGGAAAAACAGCACCAGAAGGATGAGCGCAATACCGACGATCAGGAGATAGGCGGAGGTGTAACCGCTGGCGGTGTCGATGACATAGTACATGAACACAGTGCCAAGCAGCGCACCCAGCGTCGTGGCGGCGCCGCCGAGCAGCACCCAGACCAGCGGCAGGATGGAATACTGCACCGAGGCAAAGCTCGAGCCGACATAGCCGAACAGCAGCGCATAGGCCGCACCAGAGGCGGCGCAGATGGTGCCGGAGACAACGACGGCGATCAGCTTATTGGAGAAGGTGTCGTAGCCCAGCATTTTCGTGCGCTCCTCGTTCTCGCGCACCGCGACCAAAACGCGGCCATAGCGGGAGCGGACGATGGCGAGGGTGATCAGCAGCACGACCGAGAACAGCGCCAGCGCGCTCATGTAGCGCACGGTCGGGTTGGTGAGGTCGAGCGATGTCGAGCCGAAGGCCAGAACCCGCGCGGGCTGCGGCACCACCAGACCCTGGTCGCCGCCGGTCCAGGCGGCGAAATAGAGGATGGTGAGGTAAAACACCTGCGCGAACATCATGGTGACGATCATGAAGGCGACGCCGGTGGTGCGCAGCGCCAGCAGGCCGATCACCAGTGCCAGCAGCGCGCCGCAGGCGATACCGGCGAGGAAAGCCAAAGGCACGCTCCAGCCGAGATGGATGACGGCGAGACCAGCGCCATAGAGCCCGGCGGCGAAGAACATGGCGTGGCCGAGGCTGAGCAGGCCGACATAGCCGAACAGCATGTTGTAGCCCATGGCGAACACCGCCAGCACCATGATGCGGGCGAGCAGGCCGTGATGATAATCCGGCAGGACGAAGCTCAGGGCGAACAGCAGCGCGATGGCGCCGATATGCAGAGCATAGGCTTTTGCCGGCGAAGCTTCGCTCATCGCGGCGCCTGCCCGAACAGGCCTTGGGGCCTGAACACCAGCACCATGGCCACCAGCAGCGTGGCTATGATCTTGGCCAAAGTCGGCGAGAAGAACACCGAGATGATGCCGTCGGACAGGCCGATCAGCACGGCGGCAACGACGGTGCCGCGCAGCGAGCCGAGGCCGCCGATGATGACGACGATGAAGGACAACAGCAGCGGGTCCTGCCCCATCAGGTAGTGCGCCTGACTGATCGGCACGATCAGCACGGCGGCGACGGCCGCCAGCATGGCGCCGAGCGCGAAGACGCCCGCATAGACGCGGTCGACCGGAATGCCGAAGGCCTGCGCCGTTTCGCTGTCATATTGGGTGGCGCGCATGATGAGGCCGATCTTGGTGCGCGTCAGCACCAGCCAGGTGGCGATGAGCAGAAGGGCCGAAGCGGCAATGATCGACAGCTTGTAGCCGGAATAGCCGAACCAGGGCAAAAGGATGCGGTAGCTGAAGGGCGGCTCCACCGGGCGGGCTTCCGGGCCATAGAAGCTCAACGCCAGCTGCTGGATGATGTAGAGCATGCCGATCGTGGCGACGATGGTGGCTTCCGGATTGTAATTGAGCCGCCGCAGCACAAGCCGCTCGGCTACCAGCGCAATGGCGCCGACAATCAGCGGCGCAATCACCAGCGCCGCCAGGAAGCCGAGCGTGGGATGGCCGGGTATCGCCGTCGAGATCGCCCAGGCCAGCACCGCGCCCAGCATGAAGAACTCGCCATGGGCGACGTTGACGACGCGCATGACGCCGAACACCAGCGACAGCCCAAGCGCCGTCAGCGCCAACACGGCTGAGGTGACAAGGCCTTCGAGGGCGGCGAGGAGGAGATGGGGTCCGAAATGCATTCAGGGCGCCCTTACCCTCCCCTTGTGGGGAGGGTGACCGCGCAGCGGTCGGGTGGGGGTTGGGCACGGGCCGTCGCGACCCCCACCCCGGCACACAAGGGGGAGGGTAAGGCGCCTCACAGCGCCTGCGTCGTATAATCCCCTTCGGCCTCGTAAAGCCCGTCCTCGATCTTGGTCTTGTGGACGACATTCAGCTTGCCACCTTCGACCTTGGAGATGTTCTGGATGCCAAAACACTGGTGGATCTTGCCGTTGAAGGTCTTCGGCCCCTGCGGATGCTCCGGCCCTTCGGCGAATTCGGTCAGAGCCTCGGTCGCCTCGACCAGCTTGGCGCGGTCTTCCGGACCCTTGTAGCCGGCATCTTCCATCGCCTTCTTGACGACATAGAGCGTTTCCCAGCAGCCGAACATGTGGGCGGCGGTGGAGACGTCCTTGGGGTCGCCGACGGCAGCGCCATTTTCGTCGATGCCGACGGCGGCGCGGTAGGCTTTCTGCGCGGCCGAGTCATTGGCCTGCGCATAGCGCGGCGAACCTTCCCAGAAATGGCTGCCGTCCAAAAATTCGAGGCCGGGGCTATTTATGTCGGTGGCTTCGAGCGAATCGATAAAGCCGAACAGCTGCGGCCGGTTGGAGCCGTAGAACTCGCCGAGTTCCTTGACGAAGGTGAGCACGGCGGGGCCGACCATGACATGGTAGATGACCTCGGTCTCGGCCGGGATCTGCGGGAAGTATTTGGTGAAAGACGACTCTGTCGGCGGGATGGCGATCTGGGCGATGACCTCGGCGCCTTGCGCCTTCAGCGCCGGCGGCAGGTAGTCGCGATGGTCGTAGCCGAAGGCGAAATCCGGGAAGATCTGCGTCACCTTCTTGCCGGCATTGGCCGCGATCCACGGCGCCATCGACTGGATCTGGCTCTTCACATCGGTGATGCCAGGCTGGAAGACGTAGCGGTTGAGCTTGGTCGAAGCGACGTGGTGGCCTTCGCTGACGACGAAATACGGGATCTTGTTTTCGCCGGCGGCCGGCGCCGAGCCGATCACCACATGCGAGAACAGCGTGCCGAAGACGATGTCGGTCTTGTGCTGGGTGGCGAACTTGCCGACCACCTCGGCGCCACGGCCGGGATCGGTGCCGTCATCCTCGATCACCAGTTCGACAGGTCGGCCATTGATGCCGCCGGCGTCGTTGATCGCCTTGACCGCGGCGGCACTGGTCTTTTCATACCAGCGGCCATAGGCGGCGCCGATGCCGGTGCGGTGCGACTGGAAGCCGATCTTGATTGGCGCCGAACTCTGCGCCTGGCTGTAGCGGACGAAGCCGGGCGCGAGCGTCAGCCCGGCGCCGGCGGCGAGACCTTTCAGCGCGGTGCGGCGGCTAAGGGTGGATTTGGAGAGATCGAAAAACCCATTCTTGTCAGTCACGGCAGTTCCCCTGTTTTTGAGTTTTGACTGTCTGTAACGAGGCAAGGCCACTCCCTTGCAGGAGGGGCAGAAATTGCATGTGTACAAACTAAATCACCAAAGCACAGAGCTTGCAAGCGGGCTTTCCGCAAAGGCATGTGGATCAGCTTGTCTCATCCGGCCGTCGGCGTGGCAAGCAACCACAGGCCGAAGATCGTGTAGGCAATCATCAGCATGGTGAGCGGCAACTGGCTGAGGGCGGCGCGCGATGGCGCCTGGTGCAGTCGCCAGGCCAGTCCATGGGCAACGAGCACCGCCAGCATGTGCCCGGCGATGATGATGCCGGCCTGCAGGTTCCACAGCCACCAGGCGGAGTGGGCCCCGGCGACGAGGCCGGCCTCGATCTGCATGTCGGCGGCGCCGAACAGGTTCCATCCCAGCGCGAACGGGTCGGACAAAGCGGCAATCGCATACTGGCCGTCGACCAGCAGCGCCGTCAGATAGTGCGCGACATGATAGGCGAGCGCGATCGGTACGATCGACCAGACCAGCAGCCCGGCGGCCTCGCCGTGGGAATGTCGGCTGCCGGCAAGGCGCTGGCCGAGTATGACGGCCAGCAGGAATGCCGCCGCGAGCAGGACGAAGGTCAGCACGAGGCCAAAGCTGCTTATGCCGATGAGCGCGGTGCGGCCGGGATATTCCAGCGGGTTGATGCCGAACAGGCCCAGCCAGAAGAAGGTTTTCGACAGGCCGTCGAAGGACACCGATGACAGGCTGAGCAGCAGGAAAGCGATACCGCTTGCCGGCAGGGGCGCTGCGCCGAGCAGTTTTGAGCCCGGCCAGCAGAGAGCGAGGCGACCGTGTTCATCGCGCTCGACGATGGCGAAACGAGCCACCATGGCGAAAAAGATCGTCAGGAATTCGCCGCGCCGGCTCCAATCGCGGTAGCCAAAGGCGAGCATGGCGATGAAGGTAAGCAACCAGTAGAGGCCGGCGGCATAGGCCAGCCGCGCCGGGTCGTCGGGCGCCGGATAGATCAGTTCGAACCAGGCGAAGGCGAAGAACAGGATAACGGCCGGCCAGCGGCCGAGCCATGAAGGCAAACGCGATTTCTGTCCCTCACCGCCACGAAGCTTGAACAGGCGGCTTTCGATCCGCCGCGGGCCATACCATGGATTCAGCCACGACCAGAGATCGCCGAACAGGCCTTGCGCGATGGCAAGGCCGACCCAGAGCAGCGTCCAGATGGTTAGCGGCAGCGGATTGGAGAGCGGATCGCGGCTGCCGAACAGGCCGGCGGCGACGAGGGTTGCGAAGCCGGCAAAGGAGATGACGCTGATGATTGTGCGAGGGGTGTCGGCGAATGGGAAGAGCGGCAGGCGGCGGCGCCAGAAGCGGTGGAGGGTTGCGGGTGGCAGCAGGGCGAGAACGAGGAAGCTTACCGCGACGGCAAGCGCGCCGCCGGCGATGTAGTAGCCGGTCGGCAGGAGGAGGACGTGACCGCGGTCGGAGGCGTGCGCGAGGGCGGGGGTGGGGAGGAGTGTGAGGGTGGTGGTGATAAGGGTTGGCCGGTGACAGCCGCGCTCTACGACGCCCCCCTCTGTCCTGCCGGACATCTCCCCCTCAAGGGGGGAGATTGGCAGTTGCCCTGCCGGCGCTTCCTTTGCAACGTCGGAGATTAGCGAAGGCGGAGATGACGGGGTAATCTCCCCCCTTGCGGGGGAGATGTCCGGCAGGACAGAGGGGGGTGGGCGGGAACTCACGCTATCGCGATTTCCATTTCGTCCAGCAAGGCACCCGCCGACCCTCAAACCTTGACCAGCTGCTCCACGCGATCCTTCGCCCCAAAAATCCGGAGATAGCGCTCGATCTCCTTCTTGTCGCCCGTCGCTTTCGCCGGATTGTCCGACAGCTTCACCGCCGGCCGGCCATTGGCCTCCGTCACCTTGCAGACCAGCGATATCGCATCGAGGCTGTTGGTTTCGGTCGGCGCGCAGCCTTCGAAATCGTTGGTGAGGTTGGTGCCCCAGCCGAAGGACATGCGCACCTTGCCCTTGAAGTGCCTGTAGGTCTCCTCGATGGTTTCGACCTCGAGACCGTCGGAGAAGATCAGCAGCTTCTGCCTGGGGTCCTTGCCCTTCTCGCGCCACCAGTCGATGATTTTTTCACCGCCTTCGATCGGCGGCGCACTGTCGGGGCGGAAGCCGGTCCAGTCGGCGACCCAGTCCGGCGCGTCGCGCAGGAAGGATGCGGTGCCGAAAGCGTCGGGCAGCACGATCAGCAGGTTGCCGCCATAATAGCGCTGCCAGTCCTGCAGCACCTTGTAGGGCGATTCCTTCAATTCCTTTTCCGACTTGGCAAGGGCGGCAAAAACCATCGGCAATTCATGCGCGTTGGTGCCGAGCGCTTCGAGGTCGTTGTCCATCGCCAGCAGCACGTTGGAGGTGCCGGTGAAGGCTTCGCCAATGCCTTCCTTGAGCGCCTCGACGCACCAGCGCTGCCACAGGAACGAATGGCGGCGGCGGGTGCCGAAATCAGAGATGCGGATGCCGGGCAGCGCCTTCAAGCGTTCGGTCTTGGCCCACATCTTCCCCTTGGCGCGTGCATACAGCACGTCAAGCGCGAAGGGACCGAAGGCGCGCATGGCGGCGCGGGAACGAAGCTCATTGATGATCGCCAGCGCCGGAATTTCCCACAGCGTGGTGTACATCCAGGGGCCACTGAAGGAGAGCTCGTACTGTCCGTCGCGCTTGGAGAGCTCGTAGTCGGGCAGCCGAAAACCTTCCAGCCAGGCGAGGAATTCCGGCTCGAAGATCTGCTTGCGGCCATAGAAATTGTTACCGCCGAGCCAGATCATCTCCTTCTTGGAGAAGCGCAGCGTGCGGGCATGGTCGAGCTGGTCGCGCAGTTCGCCTTCGTCGATATCGTCGGCCAGGCGCACCGAGGTGGTGCGGTTGATCAGTGAAAAGGTGGCGTCGACCTTGGGGTACATGCCCCAGATCATCTGCAGCATCAGAAGCTTGTAGAAATCGGTGTCGAGCAGGCTGCGGACGATCGGGTCCAGCTTCCAGGTGTGGTTGTAGACGCGCCGCGCTATATCAGTTCTTGCCATGTCCTGCCGTCGCCTTCGCTGCTCACGTCCGTCTTACCCAATTCCGGACGGGAAACCGCCGCACATTTTTCCTGGAATTGCCTGGCAAGAGCTTATTAGCATTGAATTTTTGAAAGCGCCTCCCGCTTTCCGGGCTGGCCCGACAAAAAGCAGTCGCTCCGGTCCAGCCTCAACTCTTGGCGCCCACCACCCGCAGCGCCGGACGCTTCCGGCGGCTGCCGATGCGGCCGGCCACCGGCGCGTCGGCGCGGCTGTCGGCTTGTTCCTTTTCGGCAAACAGCCAGTCGACGAACAATTGCACGATCGGCGCCGAACGCATCTCGTTGCGGCAAACGACGTAGAAATCGTCGACCGCCGGCACCGACAGGCTGAACGGCGCCACCAGCAGGCCCCTGGCGAGCAGCATGCTGGCGGTGACGGAATCGCCGAGCGCGACGCCGTGGCCGTGCACCGCGGCTTCGATCGCGGTGCGGGCGTCGCCGAGATGGTGGCGGCGGCCACGTTCGAGGTCGAGCCCATCGGCGGCGGCCAGCCAGGTGTGCCATTCGCGGCCATCATCGCCATGCAGGATGACATGGCCAGCAAGATCCCGGCAGATGCGGAGCGGCCGGTTGTTGATCAGCGTCGGGCTGACCACCGGGAACAGTTCGAGGCCCGACCATTTGCGCATCCAGCAATCGGTCCAGCTGCCGTCGCCATAGAGCACGCAGACATCGACCTGTGGGGCGCGGATGTCCTTGGGGTCGTTGGACGGGATCAGCGTCAACCTGATATCAGGATATTGCGCCATGAAGCTGCCGAGCCGCGGCGTCATCCACAGAAGCAGCAGCGCCGGCACGCAGGAGACCGACAGCGTACCGGCGCTGGCTGGCCTGGTCATGCGCTGGGTGGCGGCGGCGATGCCGTCGAAGGCGGTCGAGACCGCCGGCAGCAATTCGGCGCCGTGCGGGGTGAGCTTTACCCGCTGTCCGGTGCGTTCGAACAGTTTTACGCCGAGCGATTGCTCGAGCGCCTTGATCTGGTGGCTGATTGCGCCGTGGGTGACGTTGAGCTCACTCGCCGCCTTGGTCAGCGAGGCATGCCGCGCCGTCGCCTCGAAGGCGCGCAAGGGATTCAAGGGGGGCAGACGCTTGGCCATGAGCAACCGGATACTCTGTGAGATTTTCTCACAATCAGCACCGTAACAATATCAATTGATTTTTCAATGCGGCTGCCGGACACTTTGGCAGGTCAACAGCATCAATGACGTGAAATCTACAGGCAGCCAGCGGGACAGCGACCCGGCCGGATGATGGTCAGTTCGCAGATGTCGCCACGGCCGCATGCATCAGCCCGCAGGAGGAGACCGACATGGGTTATGACAGAGGCAAGCTGGAAGCCTTGCGCCGCAAGTATGGCGAGAGCCATGGCGGCGAGATGTTCGACCCGAAGTTCCGCAAGGTCGCCGACAAGATCTTCTCCAAGAGCGGCACCCGACTCGCGCCCTATGCCGGCATCCCGACCTTCCTCGCCGCGCCCTACCGTGAAATCGCTGCCGACAATCCGGATTTCGGCGATTTGCAGGTGGCGATCATCGGCGTGCCGATGGATCTCGGCGTCACCAACCGGCCCGGCTCGCGCTTCGGGCCAAGGGCGCTGCGCGCCATCGAGCGCATCGGCCCTTACAATCATGTGCTGGAATGCGCGCCGACGCATGAGCTGCGCGTCGCCGACATCGGCGATACGCCGTTCCGCAGCCGCTACCGGCTGGAGGTCAGCCACGAGGACATCGAGCGCCGCACCAACCAGATCGTCGATGCCGGCGTGCTGCCGCTTTCGGTCGGCGGCGACCACTCGATCAGCCATCCGATCCTGAAGGCGGTCGGCAAGAAGGCGCCGGTCGGCATGATCCATATCGACGCCCATTGCGACACAAGCGGGCTGTTCGACATGACCAAGTTCCATCATGGCGGACCGTTCCGCAACGCGGTGCTGGACGGCGTGCTCGACCCCACCCGCACCATCCAGATCGGCATCCGCGGCTCGGCGGAGTATCTGTGGGAGTTCACCTATGAATCCGGCATGACGGTCGTGCATGCCGAAGAGGTGACGGGTCTCGGCATCCCGGCCATCATCGAGAAGGCGCGCAGAATAGTCGGCGACGGCCCGACCTACATTTCCTTCGACGTCGACAGTGTCGATCCGGCCTTCGCGCCAGGCACCGGCACGCCGGAAATCGGCGGCCTGACGACGCGCGAAGTGCTCGAACTGCTGCGCGGCTTGAAAGGCCTCAACATCGCCGGCGGCGACGTCGTCGAGGTGGCGCCGCAATATGACGCGACCACCAACACCGCCCATGTCGGCGCCCAGGTCCTGTTCGAGATCCTGAGCCTGATGGTGTTCAGCCCGGCGATCACCGGCAAGGGGGCCTGACGGATTTCACATGCAAAGGCGGCCGCCGCGCTGGAGCCGGCGGCCGTTTCCAAAACAAACAAGCTTCCAGAAGGGGAATACCAATGACAATCCAAATGAAATCAACCATCGCCGCCGCGCTGATGCTCGCCGGCCTCGGCTTCGCCGCCCAGGCCAATGCCGACGCCGTCGACGACATCACCAAGGCCGGCGCCATCAATGTCGGCATCTTCTCCGACTTTCCGCCCTTCTCCTCGGCCAGCGCCGATATGAGCATCAAGGGTTACGACGTCGACGTCGCGCAGGCGATCGCCGATTCACTCAAGGTGAAGCTCAATCTGGTCAGCGTCACCGGCCAGAACCGCATCCCGTATCTCACCGACAAGCGCGTCGATATCCTGATGAGCGTCGGCTATTCCAAGGAGCGCGAGGAGGTGATCGATTTCGCCGCCGCCTATGCGCCCTACTACATCGCCGTCATCGGTCCGGCAGCGCTTTCGATCAAAGGCAAGGAAGATCTCGCCGACAAGTCGATCGCCGTCAATCGCGGCACGCTCGAGGATACGTCGTTGACCGAAGCGGCGCCGTCATCGGCCGACATCAAGCGCTTCGACAACTACAATTCCGTCATCCAGGCCTTCATCTCCGGCCAGACCCAGCTGATGGTGGTCGGCAATGATGTCGGCGCCCAGGTGCTGGCCAAGCAGGACGCGCTGAAGCCGGAGCAGAAGTTCCAGCTCTTGACCTCGCCTTCGCATATCGGCCTCAACAAAAAAGAGGACCGGCTGAAGACGGCGGTCAATGATGCGGTTGCCAAGATGCTGGCCAACGGCAAGCTCGACGAGAGCTCGAAGGTCTGGCTGAAGACGCCGCTCAATCCCGACAACCTCAAGGATTGAGTTCTCGTGGCTTTTGCCTGGCTCCCAGGTGCTGTGGGCGACATCGCGCGCGGCGCGGCCACGACGATCCTGTTGATCGTCGTGACCACGCTCGTGGGCACGCTGCTCAGCATCCTGGGCGCTGCCGGCCGGCGCAACGGCCCGGTATTCGTGAAGCGCGCCATCGCGGTGTATGTCGAGGTGATGCGCAACACGCCGTTCCTGGTGCAGCTGTTCTTCATCTTCTTCGGACTGCCCAGCCTCGGCATAAGGCTCGATCCGATCCTGGCAGCCATGTTGGCAATGACGCTCAACATGGCGGCCTACACCATTGAAATCGTCGGCGCCGGTCTCGATGCCGTGCCCGGCGGACAGACGGAAGCCGCCTTGGCACTCGGGCTTCGGCCACGCCAGGTGTTTGTCAAGATCGTGCTGCCGCAGGCGCTCAAGGTGATCTATCCGGCGCTGACCAGCCAGATCGTCATCATGATGCTGGAATCGGCCGTGGTGTCGCAGATCGCCGTGCGCGAGCTGACCTATGAGGCCGACATGCTGCAAGCCCGCACCTTCCGGTCCTTCGAAACCTATTTCGTCGTGACCCTGGTCTACCTCGTCCTGTCCATGGCCTTGCGCCGGCTGCTGGTCACAGGCGGGCGCCGCGTATTGGGGGCAGGTGTCACATGATCGAATTCACCTTCTGGGACATCGTTCGCAATCTGCTGCTCGCCGCCCGCTGGACGGTGCTGTTGTCGCTGGCCGCCTTTGTCGGCGGGGCGCTGGTCGGGCTGATCGTGCTGTTCTTCAGGATCGCAGAGAATAAATGGAGCCAGCGGGTCGCTTCCGGCTACATCGCCCTGTTCCAGGGAACGCCGCTGTTGATGCAGCTGTTCCTGATGTTCTTCGGCCTGCCGATGCTCGGCCTGCGCATCGAGCCATGGACGGCAGCGGTGCTCGGCCTGACCTTCTTCGCCAGCGCCTATCTGGCCGAGATCTGGCGCAGCGGCGTCGATGCGCTGCCGCGCGGGCAGTGGGACGCCGGCGCCAGCCTTGGGCTGCACCGTCTGCAGGAGCTCAGGCTGATCATCCTGCCGCAGGCGTTCTCGATCACAAGGGCGCCGATCGTCGGCTTCCTGGTGCAGTTGATCAAATCGACGGCGCTGACCTCGATCATCGGCTTCGAGGAGCTGGTCAGAACCTCCAACGCCATCAACAACGCCACCTTCGAACCGTTCAAGGTCTACGGGCTGGTGGCGCTGATCTTCTTCGTCATGTGCTTTCCACTGACGCAATACGCCCGTACGCTCGAACAACGAGCGGCGGCCCACTGACGCCAGGCGGCGACAGTGCGTGAAGGGAACCTGCCGGAATAGAACGGCATCAACTGAGGAGAAACCAGATGAACAGACTGATCGGAAAATCCCTGACACGGCGCGGCGTGCTTGGTGCGGGCCTCGCTACAGCCGGCGTGCTCGCCATGCCGTCGATCCTGCGCGCGCAGGACAAGTCGCTGAAGGTCGGCGTCTACGGCGGCTATTTCAAGAAATCCTTTGACGAGCACGTCTTCCCAGATTTCACCAAGGCCACCGGCATTGCAGTGGAATCGGTCGCCGAGCCGACCGGCGAAGCCTGGCTGGTGCAGCTCGAACAGGCGTCCAAGGCAGGCCAGGCGCCGGCCGACCTTTCGATGATGTCGCAGACCTCGACGCTGAAGGGCCAGTCGACCGAATTATGGACGCCGCTCGATACGTCGAAGTTCAAGCACTACAACGACCTCTTGCCGCGCTTCGTCAACAAATATCCGGATGGCCGGGTCGCCGGCATCGGCGCCGTCGCCTGGTGGATCACGCTGGTCTCCAACACCGATGTCTACAAGGATGCGCCGACCTCATGGGAGACGCTGTGGGACAAGGCCAATGAGGACAAGCTTGGCCTTCTGGCACTTGCCTCGAACTCGTTCCTGCTCGAAGTGACAGCCAAGACCTTCATGGGCGGCACCAATGCGCTCGACACCGAGGACGGACTGAACAAGGCGTTCGAAAAGCTCGCCGAGCTCAAGCCGAATGTCCGGCTGTGGTATCGCGACGAGGCGCAGTTCGAGCAGGCGCTGAAGTCGGGCGAGATCCCGATGGGCCAGTATTATCACGACGTCACCGGCCTCGCGGTCGCCGACGGCTTCCATGTCCGCTCGACCTTCCCGAAGGAAGGCGGCATCCAGGACTCCGGCAATTGGGTGCTGTCGCGCGCCTCGACCAAGGTCGACGAGGCGCATGCCTTCATCGACTATATGAGCCAGCCGTCGATGCAGGGTCTGATGTCGCGCAAGGTCGGCACCACGCCGACGCTGAAGAAAGAGGTGCTCGACCTCAAGCCGGAAGAGTTCGCCGCGGTGTCGTCGGATATCGATCCGATCATCCCGCGCTATGACCTCTATACGTCGAAGGCCGACTGGATCAACCAGAAGTGGACCGAGCTGATCGTCGGCTGAGCCGCCCGTTCCGCTTGAAAACTGATCGGCCGCCGGATTTCCTCCGGCGGCCATTTCCTGGAATTGCTCCAGCGCACAGCCTGAGAGGGATGAGCATGTCCGGACTAGATATCAACGCCGTCACCAAAAAATTCGGCAACTTCGCCGCCGTCGACAATGTCCAGCTCAACGTGCCGCATGGCACGTTCGTGTGTCTGCTCGGCCCATCGGGCTGCGGCAAGACCACGCTGCTGCGCATGATTGCCGGACTGGAGGAGCCGACCAGCGGCGCCATCGTGCTCGACGGCGAGGACATCACGCCTTTGCCGACGCACAAGCGCAATCTCGGCATGGTGTTCCAGTCGCTGGCGCTGTTTCCGCATCTCTCTGTCGGCGACAACATCGCCTATGCGCTGCGCATTCGCGGCGCCTCGAAGGAGGAGCAGAAGAAGCGCGTCGACGAGTTGCTAGGCCTCATCCATCTGACCGGCTTTGCCGACCGCCCGGTGGCCAAACTGTCGGGCGGTCAGCGCCAGCGCGTGGCAATTGCACGGGCCTTGGCGCTGTCGCCGAAACTGTTCCTGCTCGACGAGCCGCTGTCGGCGCTCGACGCCAAACTGCGCGAGGCCATGCAGGTGGAACTGCGCCAGTTGCAGCAGCGGTTGGGCATCACCACCATCGTCGTCACCCACGACCAGCGCGAAGCCATGACCATGGCCGACCTCGTCGTCGTCATGGGCCACGGCAGGATCCTGCAGGCGGCGCCGCCGATCGAGATCTACCGCAAGCCGGCCGACGCCTTCGTCGCCGACTTCATCGGCATCACCAATCTGCTGCCGGCCGAGATCGACAGCACCGGGCGCACCACCATTCTGGGCACAGCCATTCCAGGTCTTGCCATGCCGGCGGGTCAGACTAAAGCGTCTGTATCGGTCCGCCCCGAGGATGTGCATCTCGGCAGCCCCGGCGGCTCGGCCATTACCGGCGAGGTGAGTTTCGTTCGCGATCTCGGCGGCACCATCGAGACCTTCGTCGATGTCGGCGGCACCAGCATCATTGCCGTGACCACGCCGCGCGAACGGCATGACGTGCCGGTCGGCGCCAAGGTCGGCGTAACGCTGCCGCCCGGCAGCTGCGTGGTGCTCGGCGCATGAGACGCGAGGCTCCGAAGTCGCTAGCCGACTACACGCCGCTGTTCTTTCCGGCGCTGATGCTGATCGTCTTCTTCGTCGTGCCGTTCTCGACGATGATCGCCGTGAGCTTCTTCAAGCGCAACCCGTCCGGTTTCTACACGCCGGATTTCGTGTTCGACAATTACGCCCGCTTCCTGTCGGTATTCTTCGGCGGCGTGCTCGGCTTTTCACTGATGCTGGCGGTGCTGGTCGCCGTCTGCTGCGTGGCCATCGCCTTCCCCTTCACCTACCTCCTGACCCGCCGGCCGCGCCGCGTGCAGACGCTATGGCTGGTCGGCCTGCTGTCGGTGCTGTCGCTGTCGGAAGTCATCATCGGCTTTGCCTGGTCGACGCTGTTTTCGCGCACGGCGGGCATCACCAATCTGTTCGTGGCGATCGGGCTGATGGACAAGCCGGTGGCGCTGCTGCCGACCTTCGGCGCGGTGCTGACCGGCATGGTTTACCAGGCGCTGCCCTATACGA
This sequence comes from Mesorhizobium sp. LSHC412B00, assembly GCF_000503035.1. Classification (NCBI taxonomy): domain Bacteria; kingdom Pseudomonadati; phylum Pseudomonadota; class Alphaproteobacteria; order Hyphomicrobiales; family Phyllobacteriaceae; genus Mesorhizobium; species Mesorhizobium sp. LSHC412B00. Next base: position 431,375 of record NZ_AYWB01000004.1, read on the forward strand.
TCCTGGTGCTTTACCCCGCTTTGGTCCGCCTCGATCCGACTCTGTTAGAGGCCGCGCGCACGCTCGGCGCCTCGCCTATCCGGGCCTTCTTCAACGTCGTCGCGCCGGCGCTGCGCAACACCATCGTGGCGACGCTGATCATGGTCTTCGTCTTTGCGCTCGGCTCCTATCTGCTACCGCAGATTCTGGGACGCCCGCAACACTGGACGCTGTCGGTGCTGATCACCGACCAGGCGATCTACCAGTCCAACATGCCGTTCGCAGCCGCGATGGCGGTGTTCCTGGTGCTGATCTCGCTGGCGCTGGTCGGACTGACGCTGCTCGTCGGACGAAGGGAGAACGCCCTATGACCGCGACCTTGCTGCGCCGTGTCTATTTCACCATCGTCGCTTTGTTTCTGGCGGCGCCGCTGATCGTCGTCGCCGGCGTGTCGGTGAATTCGCGGCAGGAGCTCAGCTTCCCCCCGGTCGGCTTCTCGCTCGCCTGGTACGCCCAGATCTTCACCGATCCGGAATGGCGGCTGGCGCTGATCCATTCGGTGACGCTGGCCGTCTGCTCGGCAGCCATTGCCGTGGCGGTCGCGCTGCCCCTGGCCTGGTTCCTGTGGCGGCGCATCGCGCCATGGGCGAACATCTTCCAGGTGCTGGGGCTTGCCCCCTTCATCCTGCCGCCGGTCATCACCGCGCTCGGCTTCCTCTCCTTCTGGGCGACGGTCGGGCTGTTCGGCCAGTTCTTCACCGCCATAATCAGCCACGCCATCTTCTTCGTGACGCTGCCGCTGGTGACGCTGTCGCTCGGCTTTGCCTCGATCGACCGCTCGCTGGTCGAGGCCGCGGCGACCATGGGCGCCGATGACCGCACAGTGCTGAAAACCGTGGTGCTGCCGTTGATCCTGCCCTACCTCGTCTCGGGCTACGCCTTCGCCTTCGTCTTGTCGCTCAACGAATACATCGTCGCCTACATGACGATCGGCTTCACCACCGAGACGCTGCCCATCAAGATCTTCAACGCGCTGCGCTACGGCTACACACCGACCATGGCTTCGGTGTCGGTGTTCTTCGTCGCGGTGGCGGCACTGGTGTTCGGCTCGATCGCCAGGTTCGGCGATATACGCAGACTGCTCGGCGCGATGTCGTCGGACGGGAGCTGAGCGCAGCCACGCCAAACGAGAACGGCCGCCGAACCCGGCGGCCGTTTTGCTTTTAATGGCTGAAGACGAGCGGCGGTGCTATGCGGTCGCGCCGCAGCCAGCGCGCGAGGAGCAGCACCGCCACCACGGCCAGACCTGACGCCAGGCCGATCCAGATGCCGACGCCGTGCAGGCCGAAATGGAAGGCGAGCAGCACGCCGAGCGGCAGGCCGATGCCCCAATAGCCGATGGCGGCATAGATCATCGGCACCTTGGTGTCGTGCAGGCCGCGCAGCATGCCGGCGGCAACGGCCTGCGCGCCGTCGAAGATCTGGAACAGCGCCGCAAAGGCAAGGAACGACACGGCCAGCGCGATCACCCTGGCATTGGCCGGATCGGTCATGTCGATGAAGGCGCTGATCAACAGATGCGGCCACAGCACCATCACCAGCGCCATCAGCGCCATGGACGAGACGCCGATGACGAAGGCGGTCCAGCCGGCGCGCGAAACGCCTGCCGGATTGCCTGCGCCATGGGCCAGCCCGACGCGCACGGTGACGGCCTGGTTGAGGCCGAGCGGCACCATGAAGGAGATCGAGGCGATCTGGATTGCGATGGCGTGCGCGGCCAGCGAGTCCGCATCGATCAGGCCCATCAGCAGGGCTGCCGCGTTGAAGATCGTCACCTCGAAGGCGAGGATGCCGGCGATCGGCATGCCGAGCCGCAGCAGACCCTTGAAACGCGGCCAGTCGGAGCGCCAAAAGCGGCCGAACAGGCGGTAGCGGCGGAACTTCTTCTCCAGCATCACCACGGCTGCCAGGCCGCAGAACATCAGCGTGCTCGACAGCGTGGTCGCCAGCCCCGAACCGGCAATGCCCATCGAGGTGACGCCGAGATTGCCGAACATGAACACCCAGTTGAAAAAGGCGTTGCAGGCGACGGCGACGAAAACGATGACCAACGCCCAGCCTGGCCGCTCCAGCGCCGAGATGAAGGAACGCAGCACGATATAGCCGTAGAACGGCAGCACCGCCCATTCCAGCCAGCGCAGATAGATGCCGGCCTGGTGGGCGAGCGCCGGCTCCTGGCCCATGGCCAGCAGAATGGCCTCGCCATGCCACAGCACGATCCAGATCGGGATCGAGATCAGGATCGCCAGCCACAGGCCCTGGCGCACGGTACGGCGCAAATCGCGCACCGAATAGCGCCGGCGGCCAAGCTCGGTGGCGATCATCGGCGAGGTCGCCAGCATCAGGCCGAGGCCGAAGATCAGCGGCATGAAATAGAGATTGGCGCCAAGCGCGCCGCTGGCCAGCGTGTCCGCGCCCAGACGCCCCATCATCATGACGTCGGTGGCGGTCATCGCGGTCTGGCCGAGATTGGTCAGCACCATCGGCCAGGCCAGCGCCAGCGTCGCCCTGATTTCCTGACGCCAAAGATTTTCCGGCGCACGAGCGCCGGCTTCGATCGCAGACATTGTCCTGCTCTTTCCGATTGCGGCGCGTCGGCAACGAGGCCGGAAGCCGCACTTCCAAACGGCAAAACCTTCGGTTTCGCAGCGTTTGCGTCGTTCTATTGGACGAAATGCGGCATGAAGGCAAGGGAGGACGGGCAGCCGGCGATTGAGCCAGAAGCGGGAACCCTCCTATCCGGCTGCCCTTATTTGTTTTACGCAATTCCGGACGGAAAACCGTTACACACTTTTCCTGGAATTGCTCTAGATCAGCCGATGCTTTCGCCGCCGTCGATCACCAGTGCCTGGCCGGTCATGAAGGATGAGCGGTCGGAGACGAGGAACAGGATCGCTTCTGCGATCTCTTCGGCGCTCGCCCAGCGGCCCATCGGAATCCTGGTGCGGACATAGGTTTCGATCGCCTCGCGTCCGCCCATCTGGGCGATGAACGGCTCGTTGAAAGGCGTGTCGACCCAGCCCGGGCAGAGCGCGTTGACGCGCACATTGTGGCGGGCATAGTCGAGCGACATCTGCCTGGTCATCGCCACCACGGCATGTTTGGACGTGGCATAGGCGATCATCTCGCGGTCGTAGAAGACGCCCGAATTCGAAGCCGTGTTGAGGATGACGCCGCCGCCTTGCGCGACCATCGCCGGCATGGCCAGCCGCGCGGCCAGGAACTGCGCCCGTACATTGATGCGCCAGGACGCATCCATGCCATCGACCTCGACCTCGGTCAGCGTCCCGCCGACCTGGATGCCGGCGTGATTGTGCAGAATGTCGATGCGGCCATACTTGCCGAGCGTGCCGGTGATGAGCTGCCCGACCGCCGCGTCGTCAGAGACGTCGGTGACAATCGCCTCGGCCTGCCCGCCCACTGCCCGGATGTCCGCCGCCGTGGTCTCGCCGCTGGCCAGATCCCGGTCGGCGATGACCACCACAGCGCCTTCCCTGGCCATGATCATGGCGCCGGCGCGGCCGATGCCGGAACCGGCGCCCGTCACCACGGCGATGCGGTCTCTAAGGATCATGAATTTGTCTTTCAGCTGGATGGCTTGTTCAGTTTGACGGCTGGCGCTGGCGCAGCTGCCATTGGGCAAGCACCACCAGAAGAACCGAGGCGACGAGCACGATGGTGGCGATGGCGTTGATTTCCGGCGTCACGCCGCGCCGGATCGAGGCGAAGACATAGATCGGCAGCGTCGTCTGCGCGCCGGCGACGAAGAAGGCGACGATGAAATCGTCGAAGGAGAAGGTGAAGGCGAGCAGGAAACCGGCGACCACAGCCGGCATGATCTGCGGCAGCACGATCGAGCGGAACGTCGTCAGCGGCGTGGCGTAGAGATCGCTCGAGGCCTCAACCAGGTTGCGGTCGAGGCTGGCGAGACGCGTGCCGACGATTATCGTCACCAACGCCATCGAAAACAGGCCGTGGGCGGCGATGATCGATCCATAGCCGAGCGACAGGCGCGGCGGCTGGTCGTTTGGCCAGATCGAGGCGAGGAACGGGTTGAGCACGCCAAACAGCTGGACCAGCGCGACAAGCGTCGAGATGCCGATGACGACGCCGGGAACGACGATCGCGGCACCCATCAGCGCGTCGAAGACGGCGCGGGTTCTGAGCCCCACCCGCGCCAGGCCGAGTGCCGCCGCCGTGCCGCACACCGCCGCCAGAAGGGCGCTGGTGGTGGCGATGAACAGGCTGTTCTTCAACGCCTCGACCAGGAACGGGTTCGACAGCGCCGTGCCGTACCACTGCACCGAAAAGCCGGTGAACTCGCTGGCATGGCGGCCGGCGTTGAAGGAAAACAGCACGACCAACGCGATCGGCAGATAGAGGAAGGCGAAGACGGCTGTGACGAAGGCGCGCATCAGATCAGATCCACCCTGCGGGCGCCCGACACCCGTGTCGAAATGCGGTTTGCCGCGATCAGCACCACCACCGAAACCGCCACCAGCGTGATGGCGATGGCCGATCCGAACGGCCAGTTGCGCGACTGCAGGAACAGGTCGACCAACGCGTTGCCGATGAAGAACACCTTGCCGCCGCCAAGCAGCGTCGGGATGAGGTATTCGCCAAGCAGCAGGATCATGACCAGCGAGAAGCCGGTCATGACGCCCGGCAGCGACAGCTTCAGCGTCACCCCCAGAAAGGTTGAGAGCGGGGTCGCGCCGAGATCGGCGGAGGCTTCCAGCAGCCTNGCGTGTTGATCAGCCTGACATCCTCGATGCCGACAAAGGCCAGCAGCGCGGGAATGCCGCGTCCGCCCAGAATGTACATCCAGGCATAGGTGCGCATCAGCAGGCTGGTCCAGAACGGAATGACGACGAGCGCAAGCAGGATCAGCCGCCAGCGCTCCGGCGCCTTCAGGGCGAGGTAGTAGGCAACCGGGTAGGCGACGAGCAGACAGGCAAGCGCGCCCACCGGCGCCAGCATCATCGTGTTCCAGAAAGCAGTCGCCCGCGCCGGAAGATTGGCATACTGCGCCAGCGTGAAGGCGGCCTGATAGCCGCCCTCCGGCGCCCGCTCGCCGACGCTGAACACGGCAATGGCGACGAACGGCAACACCAAAAACACCAACAGCCACACTGTAGCCGGAGCGAGCAGCAGCGCTGTCAGGATGTTATACCGAAACCTGTTGCCGTGCATGGAAACCGCCCCGATGCCGGCGGACATAGGCCCGCCGGTTTTCCGTTTGCGCTAGGCCAGCCTCAAGCCGACTTGAAGCGCGCCATCAGTTCGGCGCGGCCGGGGTCGGTCAGCGTCGCCGCCGCACCAAACTCCAGCGGTGTCAACAGGTCGGCCGCCGGGTAAAGGATCGGATTGTCGAGCACTTCCTTGGGCAACAGCTTGTTGACGCGTGCGTCGGTCGAGGGCGCGCCATTGGCGAGATGCTCCTTCACAGCAACCTCCGGGGTCATCAGATAATTGAGCAAGGCATAGCCGGCCGGCTTGTTCGGCGCGTCCTTCGGGATGGCGTAGAAATCGGTCCAGATTTCGCCGCCCTCCTTGCCCAGCACGTAGGCGATCTCCGGGATATCGCGATGCAACTGCGCGCCGTCATTCGTCCAGCACATGGTCATCCAGGCGTCGCCCGCCCGCATTCCCGGCTGGTAGTCGGACGAGACCGCGAACAGATGCGGCTTGACCTTGAGCAGCAGCTCCTCGGCCTTGGCGAGCTCGTCCTGCTTCAGCGAGTTGAAGGAATAACCGTAATATTTCAGCGCGTTGCCGATGGTGGTCAGCTGGTAGTCATGCACCATGGTGCGGCCATCGCCCTCAGCCATGGCGATGTCCCAGAACTCCTTCCAGCTCGTCATCGGCTTGGCCAGCTTCTTGGTGTTGACGGCAAAGCCCGTGGTGCCCCAGTTCTTCGGCACCGCGTAGGTCGTGCCGTCGATCGTGCCTTCCGAGGTGAAGCGCGGGTCCTCCTGGGAGCCGTCGAAATTCGGCAGCTTGGCCATGTCGAGCGGATCGATGATGCCGAGTTTCTTGTAGGTCGAGATCGTGTAGTTGGTCGGTACGAACAGGCTCCAGCCCGAGGCGCCGGCCTGCAGCTTGGCAAGCATCTCCTCATTGGAGCCGAAGACGTTGACCTCGACGGCGACGCCGGTGTCCTTCTTGAAATTCTCGAAGGTCTGCGGGTCGTGATAGTTCGGCCAGGTGGCGATCGACATGCGGTCGCCGAGGTTTTCGGCGGCGAAGGCCGGCGTCGGCATGATGCCGAGCTCGCGCGCCATCACCGCGGTTGCGATGCCCAGGCCGGTGAGGCCGAGGAAATCGCGGCGGCCGATCGAGCCGCGCTTCAGGCGCATCAGCTGGTCGACGAAGTTCTCGGGGCTAATCGGCAGTCCGTCACGATATGATTTCGACATTTTTTGCTACCCTCTGGTTGGTCCCGTTGTTCTTGGTCTCCGGAAACGCCAGCGGCGTCCCGGAGGCAAAGCCGATGGCGACGGGTTCACCCGGCTTGAAGAGGTTGCCATGGCCGATCACATGGTCGGCCTTGGCCAGCAGCGTTCCGATGCCCTGCACCTCGATGGCGTATTCCGCCGTCGAGCCCAAGAAGATCCGGTTGCGTACGATGCCCTTGAAAGGGCTGCCTTTGGTGGCGCCGAGGCTTAGCGATTCAGGACGCAGGCTAACAGAAACGGTCTCGCCCTGCTGCAAGGCGGTTCGTTTGCGCGCGGCAATGACGGTTCCGTCCGCCAGCGCCACATTGATAAGATCGCCTGTATGCCCGGCAACCTTGCCGCTCAACAGATTGGTCTTGCCGACGAAGTCGGCGACGAACAGGTCGGCCGGCTCGTCATAGATCTCGCTTGGTTGCCCGAGCTGTACGATGCGGCCGCCGTTCATGACGCAGACGAAGTCGCTCATCGACAGCGCCTCCTCCTGGTCGTGGGTGACCAGCACGAAGGTGATGCCGATCTCGCGCTGCAGGTTCTGCAACTCGATCTGCATGTCGGTGCGCAGTTTCTTGTCGAGGGCCGCCAGCGGCTCGTCGAGCAACAGCACGGCCGGCTTGTTGACCAGTGCGCGCGCCAGCGCGACGCGCTGCTGCTGGCCGCCGGAGAGTTCGTGAATCTTGCGGCGGCCATAGCCGGCGAGCCGCACCATTTCGAGCGCCTCGCCGGCGCGCCGGCCGATTTCCTGCGACGACAGGCGCGGCCGTGCCTGGCGCAGCCCGTAGGACACATTGGCTTCGACATCGAGATGCGGAAACAGCGCGTATTGCTGGAACACCATGTTGACCGGCCGACGATAGGGCGGCGTTCCGGCCATGTCTTGGCCGCGGATGAACACCTGGCCTTCGCTCGGCTGCTCGAAGCCGCCGATCATGCGCAGGCATGTGGTCTTGCCGCAGCCGGACGGTCCGAGAAGGGCGACAAAGGCGGAGGGCGGCACAGCCAGATCGATGCCGCTGACAGCGGTCACGGCGCCATAGCGCTTGGTGACGCCGCGAAACTCGATGTCGGGCACTGCGGTCAAAGTGCTGGCTCCAGCAACAGGGCTATTTCAGGACGCTACCAGAGCCGATGGCGGCTAGTATATACCTCGCAGGTGGTATATCTGATCTATTTTCTCGTTTGAGGGGGTATAGGTTGAGTGCGTCCCGCAGCGACGAATACAGCCGGCTCGCAGCCCTTGTCGCGGCAACGCGAGAGACCAGCGGCGAAATGTTCGGCCAGGCAATGGTCGATTGGCTGAGCCAGCATGTCAGCTTCGACCACTGCGTTATCTTCGGCTATCGCGGCGCATCGCGACCGCCGCTGCTGTTCGAAACCTTCTCGCCGGCCGAGAGCCATGTCTTCGTCACGCTCTATCAGGAAGGACCTTATCTGCTCGACCCATTTCATCACGCGGCGGTGGAGCGCAAGGAGGGGTTCTGGCGCATGCGCGAGCTGGCGCCCGACCGCTTCTATGCCAGCGAGTATTTTCGCACCTACTATAGCCAGACAAGGCTGGCCGAGGAGGTCGGCTTCTTCGTGCCGCTGCCCGGCAAGGATGCGCTGGTGCTGTCGCTGATGCGATTGCACGCCTCGGGTCCCTTCGGCACCGCCGATGCCAGGCTGCTGCGCGACATGGCGCCGGCGGTCATCAACTTCGCCCGGTTGCGCTGGCCCGCACTTTCGGCCGAGGAGCAGGACGAAGCGGAGCAGGGCGAGACGATCGCCGCCGTCAACGAGTTCGACCGCGCCCACATTTGGGAAAGCCTGTCGCTGACCCCGCGCGAAAAGCATGTCGTCGATCTGGTGCTGCAGGGGCATTCCACCGAGTCGATCGCAAGAGCCATGCGCATCGTGCCGGGAACGGTGAAGGTCCATCGCCGCAACATCCATCGCAAACTCGGCGTCAAATCCCAGGCCGGGCTGTTCGCCCGCTTCATTGAGATCATCGAGAGCCGGCGTTGAAATCGCTGAGGCAGACATCGTTCACTTGCGGGCGACAGACTGCTACGGATTACCCGAAACCAGTCGCTTCCTCATACGCCCCGGAGAGCAGACGATGGCATTCAGGCGCAGAAAGAACACGGCCGCGATCCCTCGCACGGTGCCGGCTTTCGAGCACATCGTCACCGAGGCGAGCGACAGTTTCCTGTGGCGGCTCGACGACTATCCCTGGGAGCGCAATGTCTGGAATTTTCATCCGGAATACGAGATCCATCTCCTGCGGAAGTCTTCCGGGGTCGCGCTGGTCGGCGATCACATCGGCGAATTCGGGCCGGGCTACCTGAGCATCGTCGGCGGCGGGCTGCCGCATGACTGGGTGACATCGGTGCAACCCGGCGAGCTGATCGAAGGACGCGACATCGTGCTGCAATTCGATCCGCAGCGGCTGCGCGGCTCGGCGGGACTGCTGCCGGAGCTGCGCGAACTGGAACCGTTCCTGGAGCGATCGCTGCGCGGCATCGTCTTCCATGGCCGCGCCGCGCTCGACGGCGCTGCGCTGATGGAAAGGATGGGCACCGTGCACGGGCTCGCCCGGTTTTGCCTCTTCCTCGAACTGGTCGATCTGCTGGCCAGGACAGACGAATACGAGCTTTTGTCCTCGCCGGATTTCTCACCCGCGCTCGACGCAACCTCGCTGGACATCATCCAGCGCACGCTGACCTATCTCTTCCAGCATTTCGCCGAGGATCTGAAGCTGCCGGAGGCGGCGGAGCTGGCCGGGATGAGCGAAAGCACGTTTTCGCGCTTCTTCCAGAAGAACACCGGCAACAGTTTCAGCGACCACATCGCCAAGCTCCGGCTCTGGCAAGCCTGCAAGCTGCTGGCGGACACCGATATTCCGATCACCGACATCTGCTTCCAGGTCGGCTACATGAACATCTCCAACTTCAACCGCGCCTTCCTGCGCAAGCACCGGATGACGCCGTCATCCTACCGCAAGCTGTCGAAGCAGCGGATGACGATGCGCGCCTGAAAACCGGCCTTCCTCACTCCATCGGTACTCATGTGACAGAGGCCGTGCAGGCGGGCCGGATTTTGCAGCGCACAATGCATAAAAGTACAGGTCTGCTGCAACGGGGCTTCTAGCGCGGCCTTTAGCAACTCCTCATTTTGGCGATGGGTGGCTTGTCGCTCGGGCGATGGCGAGGATCGCGCAACCGAAGACTTCCGCTTCCTGCGACTGTTCCTGGAGGAGAAAATCAATGAAACCAATTCGGCTCGCTGCGAGCATAAGCGCAGCTTTCATGCTTACCACGACCCTCTCGACCATGGCGCTGGCGGCGCCGGTCTGCTCGGCGCCGGTCAAGGTGCTGGCGCAACCGCGTGACGGGCTGACGCTGCTGGAAGCGTCCAAGGACGAGTTCCAGAAACTGGCCGGCGCCAGCTTCCAGATCGACTATCTCAACGAGAACGACCGCCGGGCAAAGTCGCGCGCCGATGCGTCCACGGTCGGCAACTACAACGTCTACTATGTCGACGAAGCCAATGTCGCGCTGTTCGCCTCGTCGAAATGGATCGTGCCGCTCACCGACTATTACCCGGCTGACTACGACTACGCCGATTTCGACCCGGGCCGGCAGAAGGTCGCCACCTATGACGGCAAGGTGTGGTTCGCGCCGCTGACCGGCGGCGGCGACCTGATGGTCTACCGCAAGGACATTCTGGAAGCCGCCGGCATCCAGCCGCCGAAGTCGCTGGACGAGTTGATCGCCGACGTGCCGAAGCTGACCGATCCCGACAAGGGCATGTACGGCATCGCGCTGCGCGGCGCGCGTGGCTCGGGCGCTAATGTCTGGCGCTGGATGCCGTTCTTCAAGGCCTATGGCGGAAAATGGTTCGACGGTGACAAGCCGGCTTTCAACTCCGAGGCCGCGGTCAAAGCGACCGAGACCTATCTTAAACTGTTCAAGGATTCAGCGCCCGGCACGCAGACCGGCAGCTGGGACGAATCGACCGGCGCCTTCCTGTCGGGCCAGGTTGCCATCTTGGTCGAATCGACGCCGCTGTCGGGCATGGCGGTCGACCCGAAGACCTCGCAAGTGGTCGGCAAGATCGGCTTCCTGCCGCCGCCCTCGCCACTGACCGGCGGCGGCTACGGCCACGGCCTCGCCATCGCCGCCAAGGCCAATGCCGATGACGCCGCGAAGCAATGCGCCGGCCTGTTCATCGCCTGGGCGACGTCGAAGGAGAACGAGAAGCGCCGGCTCGACGCGCACCAATTCGGCGAGCTCAACCGCACCAGCGTGCTGTCCAGCAAGGAGTTCGCCGACATCTATGGCGCCGATCTCGGCCAGGCGCTTGCCGATACCGGCAAAGTGACGGCGGTGAACTTCTGGCAGGATCCGCGCTGGCCGGATCTCGGCGACCGCTGGGGCATCATCCTGGAAGAGCTGGTCACCGGCACGCGCACCGACGTCAAGGGCGGCCTCGACGAACTCGAGGCCTACGCCAACGAGCTGGTGAAGAAGAAGTAATCCTCCCGCCCGCGGCGCGCGGTCCACGGCATTCGACCGGATGCCGGGACCTGTGCGCCGCGGGTTCTCCCCAAAAAGGCACAGCCCGAGGATAGGCAATGCGCCGACGCTCTTCCCTGCCCGTGACGTTTCTGGTTCCGACGCTCGCCATTCTTCTGGTGCTGTCGATGGTGCCGACGCTGTACGCCATCGTCATTGCGCTGCAGAACCGCGAGCTGAGCTCGTCGGACTATTCCTGGGTCTGGCTGTCGAACTTCATCGACCTGTTCGCCGACCGGCGTTTCCTCAACGCGGTCTGGGTTTCGGTGAAGTGGGAAATCGTCACCGTGGTGGCGACGATGATGGTGGCGATCGGGCTCGGCGTGCTGATGTTCGAAGTAGCGTCGCCGCGGCTGCGCAACATCTACTGCCTGCTGTTCATCATCCCGGTGCTGTTGCCGCGCGTGTCGGCGGCCTTCGTGTGGAAGTTCGCCTATCATCCGCTCTACGGCATCGCCACCTACCCCTACCGGCTGATCACCGGCGGGCTGATCTTCGACCCGCTTTCGAAGCCAGCGACGGCCCTGTTTGCCGTCGCCTCGGTCGATGTGTGGCAGTGGGGACTGTTCTTTGCCGTCATCGTGCTGAAGCTGCTGGAAACGCTGCCGCCGCAGCCGATCGAGGCAGCGCGGCTCGACCATGCCAAACGCTGGCAGATCCACGCCTATGTGACCTTGCCGATGCTGAAGGCGCCGCTGATCAGCCTGATGTTCGTCAAGATGATCGAATCGCTGCGCTCCTTCGACCTGATCTATGTGATGACGCGCGGCGGGCCGGGCGTGGCGACCGAGACACTCGACATGTACGCCTTCTCGCAAGGCTTCATCGAGTCCGGCAAGGTGTCCTACGCCTCGGCCATGGCGGTGCTGATGATGATGGCCACCGTCATCACGTTCACCATGCTGTGGAAGCGGGTGCAGGCATGAAGTCGAATCGCATGAGACCGTATCGCATGAGACCGGGCCGCCTCATCGGCAAGATCATCCTGGCCTTCGCCGGCTTCATGGCGGTGTTTCCGCTCGCCTGGACGGCGGTCAATTCGCTGAAGAACAATGTCGACATCATCACCCGAGTGCCGCGCCTGGTGTTTACCCCGACCTTCGACAATATCAGCTACATCATCGGCCGCGACAGCGTAATGACCGGTCTCTATAACTCGGTCATTTCCTGCGGCGTCGCCGTGCTGATCGGCGTCATGCTCGGCCTTCCGGCAGCCTATGCGGTGGCGCGCTATCCCAATCGCTTCGCTGGCGACATCCAGTTCTTCGTGTTGTCGCTGCGCTTCCTGCCCCCGGTGGCAGTCGCCATTCCGCTGATGGTGATCTGGCTGCAGATCGGGCTCTACGACACCTTGCCGGCGCTGATCGTCACCTATTCGCTGCTCACCATCTCGGTGATCATGTGGCTCGCCATTCCCGCCTTCCAGGCCGTGCCGAAGGAAACCGAGGAAGCCGCTTTCCTCGACGGCTACGGCGCTTACTCGGTGTTCTGGCGCATTGCGCTGCCGGTAGCGGCGCGCTCGCTGATCGGCGCCGTCGCCTTCAGCTTCGTGCTGGTGTGGAACGAATTCCTGATCGCGCTGATGCTGTCCAGTTCCAACGCCAAGACATTGCCGATCGTCGCTTCCGAACTTTCACAGCAAGGCATGAACGTGCCGTGGGGAATCCTCAACGCCTCGGTCGTGCTGTTGTCGCTACCGCCGCTGCTGTTCCTCGGCGTGCTCAGCGGCTTCCTGAATTCCGTTTTCCGGCAAAAAAAGACTTGATGCGAGGACTTACCTATGCGGGCACTGGTGCTTGAGAAAAAAGGCGAACTGTCGCTGCGCGAGATCGCGCTGCCGCTCGACGTCGGACCGGGCGATGTCAAGATCGCCATCCACACGGTCGGCGTCTGCGGCAGCGACGTGCACTATTATACGCATGGCGCGATCGGCAGTTATGTCGTGCGGGCGCCGATGGTGCTCGGCCACGAAGCCGCCGGGACCGTTGTCGAGGTGGGCGCCGAAGTCGAGACGTTGAGGGTCGGCGACCGCGTCTGCATGGAGCCGGGCGTGCCGAACCTGTCGTCGCGCGCGACGAGGCTCGGCATCTATAATGTCGATCCCGATGTCAGCTTCTGGGCGACACCGCCGGTGCATGGCGTGCTGGCGCCCTATGCCGTGCACCCGGCCGCCTTCACCTACAGACTGCCGGACAATGTCACCTTCGCCGAAGGCGCGATGGTCGAACCCTTTGCTATCGGCATGCAGGCGGCGAGCCGCGCCCGCATCGTGCCTGGCGACGTCGCCGTCGTCGTCGGCTGCGGCCCGATCGGCATCATGATCGCGCTGGCGGCGCTGGCCGGCGGCTGCTCGAAGGTGCTGATCTCCGATTTTTCCGCACCCAAGCTCGAGATTGCCGCACAATATCCCGGCATCGTGCCGGTCAATATAGGTGAGCAATCGCTGGTCGACGCAGTCTCCGCCGCGACCGACAATTGGGGCGCGGATATCGTGTTCGAGGCGAGCGGCAGCCCGAAGGCATTCGCCGACCTGTTCGATGTCGTGCGGCCGGGCGGCGCGGTGGTGCTGGTCGGACTGCCGGTCGAACCGGTCAGCCTCAACGTTCCGGCGGCGATCTCCAAGGAAGTGCGCATCGAGACGGTGTTCCGTTACGCCAACATCTTCGACCGCGCGCTGCAGCTGATCGCCTCGGGGAAGGTCGACCTCAAGCCGCTGATCACCGGCACTTATGATTTCTCGGACAGCATCGAGGCCTTCGAGCGGGCGGCGCAAGGCAAGCCGCAAGACGTCAAGCTGCAAATCCTTCTTACCGGCGAGAAGGGCTGACCATGTCCGCGATCGTTTGCTCCCATGTCGACAAGGCTTACGGCGCCACCACCGTCATCCGCGACCTCAATCTCTCGATCGAGGAGCACGAATTCGTCGTATTCCTCGGCCCGTCCGGCTGCGGCAAGTCGACCTTGCTCAGGATGCTGGCCGGACTGGAGGATATCAGCGGCGGGGAAGTGTCGATCGGCGGCAAAGTGGTCAACGATCTCGAGCCCGGCGAGCGCGGCATTGCCATGGTTTTCCAGAACTATGCGCTCTACCCGCATATGACGATCTTCGACAACATCGCCTTTGGGCTCAAGCGACAGAAAGTGCCCCCGGCCGAGATCCGGAAGCGGGTCGAGGCGGTGGCAACGACGCTCGGCCTCGAACCTTACCTCGCCCGCAAGCCGACCGAACTTTCCGGCGGCCAGCAGCAGCGCGTGGCGATTGCGCGCGCCATGATCAAGACGCCGAAAGTGTTCCTGTTCGACGAGCCGCTGTCCAATCTAGATGCCAAGCTGCGCAACCACATGCGGGTCGAGATCGCCCGGCTGCATCAGTCGCTGAAGACCACCACCGTCTATGTCACCCACGATCAGTTGGAAGCGATGACGCTGGCCGACCGGATCGTGCTGCTCAGGGATGGCGTTATCGAACAGATCGGCTCGCCTGCGGAGATCTATCGCCAGCCGGGCAATCTGTTCGTCGCCGGCTTCATCGGTACGCCGAACATGAATTTCATCGACGTGGTCGTCGGGCGGAAGGACGAACGCTGGACGCTGACAGGCGGCGGCTCGAGCTTCTCCATAGAAGGCTCGGGCTTCGATCTACGCGGCGTCCAGCGCGCCGTGCTTGGAATCCGACCGCCGGACCTGAAGACCGCCGTCGCTCAGAGCATCAATCTTCTGCAAGGCACCGCCGACCTCATCGAGTTCCATGGCAATGACGCGCTGGTGACGTTCGCCTGCGGCGGCAAGGAGGTCGGCGCATTGGTATCGGCCCGCGAATGCCCGGCGTTGCGCGCGCCTGTGCGCTACACATTCGAGGAGGAGAGCGTGCATCTGTTCGACGCGGCGACCGGCGTATCCTTGCGCCGGCGAGAGGAGGCCTAGATTTGGTACGCAATTCCGGACGGAAAACCGCTTCACATTTTTCCTGGAATTGCTCTAGCTGATGGCGTCGAGCTCCTGCCGCTGGCGGTGCATTTCGAGGAAAATCTTGTAGTCGCGGTCGAAGCGGCCTGACGCGGCCGGGTTCGAGGTGCGCGCCCTGCCGCCTTGCTGCATGGCGACGCAAGCGGCATTCAGGTCCGGGAACAGACCGGCCGCGGTGGCGGCGACCATGCCGGTGCCGAGCAGAACGGCTTCGTCGGCCAGCGGCTCGATCACCGCGCAGCCGGTCGCGTCGGCATAAAGCTCCATCAGCAACGGGTTCTTGGTGTGGCCGCCGGTGACATGCAGCGTGTCGATGAGATAGCCGTTCTCGTTCAGCGCCTCCAGCACATGGCGCACGCCGAGCGCGATGCCGACGGCGGTGCGCCAATACAGCTTGCACAGACTGTCGAAGGAGGAATCCAGCGTCAGCCCACTGACCACGCCGACGGCATGCGGGTCGGCAAGCGGCGAGCGGTTGCCGTGGAAATCCGGCAGCACATGCAACCTCGCCGCCAGCTTGTCGCCTTCGGTGCTGCGCAGTTCAGCGACGCGCCTGGCGATCTTGGCATGCATGGCCGCATCCGGCTCGCCGCCGGCGCCATGCCAGCGGATGATGTGGTCGAGCAAAGCCCCGGTAGCCGACTGGCCGCCTTCCGACAGCCAGAGCTTTGGCAGTGCGGCGCCATAGTATGGACCCCAGACGCCGGCGAAAGGCTGCGGATCGGGCGACATGGCCATGACGCAGGACGAGGTGCCGGCGATCAATGCCAGATGGCGGCCGATATTCTGCTCGTCGCCAGCAAAGCCGCCGAGCACGCCAAGCGCGCCGGCATAGGCATCGATGACGCCGGCGCCGACCCGACAGTTTTCGCTCAAGCCCAACTCCGCCGCCGCTTCAGGGGTGAGCGTGCCGATGCCTGCGCCGACAGCACTTGCCTTCTCCGGCAGGCTGCCGTGTTCGAACAGATCGCCAAGCCCGACCCTGTCGAAGAAGTCACGGCGCCAGCCGGTTTCCTCATGCGCCAGATAGGTCCATTTGGCGGTCAGCGTGCATTGCGAGCGCGCCAGCGACCCGGTCGCCTTCCAGGTCAGGAAATCGGTGAGGTCGAATAGGTAGCCGGCTTCATGCCAAGTTCCCGGCAGATTGCGCTTTAGCCACATCAGCTTCGGCGTCGCCATTTCCGGCGACATGACGCCACCGATATAGTCGAGTACGGCGTGGCCGCTATCGGTGCATTCATCTGCCTCGGCGATGGCGCGATGGTCGAGCCAGACGATGGTGTCCCAGCGCCGTTCGCCCGTCACCGAGACGCTGAGCTGGCCGGCATTCCTGTCCAGCACCACCAGCGAGCAGGTGGCGTCGAACGACATGCCGACAATATCGTCGGCTGACACACCGGCCTTTTCGCGCGCGGCACGCACCGCGATGCAGACCGCCGACCAGATATCCTGCGAATTGTGCTCGGCGTGATCGGCCTTCGGCTGGTTCATGACGATCGGATGCTCGGCGCGGCCGAGCAAGGTGCCTGACGTATCGAGAATGCCCGCGCGGGCGCTCCCGGTGCCGACATCGACCGCGCAAACGAAGCTCTTCGTCAAGATGCTTTTACTCTCGCTCCCTAGAGCCGTATGATTTCAGGTCTGTTCGACCTGAAATCTGAATCCGTCTCTAAATCAAAGAAGTAGAGCATGATGTCGTCCGAAAACCGCTTCACACTTTTCGGCATCATGCTCTAGCCTGCAATCAGATCGGGCAATTGCAGCATGTCCGCGAATATAAAGTCCGGTTCACTCGACGCAAGCCGCGCTTTCAAGGCCGGGTTGCCGGCGTGCGAACCGCCGGTGAAAGCAAAGACGCGCATGCCGGCCGCACGCGCCGCCGCGATGCCGGCAGGGCTGTCCTCGATTACGATGCAATTACCGGGATGCGCGCCCATGGCGGCGGCGGCATGGAGAAAAAGATCCGGCGCCGGCTTGCCGCGCGCGACCATGGCGGCACTGAACAGATGCGGCTCGAGCAGGCCGAGCAGACCGGTGACGTCGAGCGCGTAGCGTATCCGGTCGAGCGTGCCGGAGGAAGCGACGCAGCAGGGTACGCCCAGCCTCGGCAGGATGTCGCTGATGCCGGGAATCGGCTTCAGCTCCTCGCGGAATTTGCGCATCAGTTCGACGCGCATGTCGGTAAGATGCACGTCGGTGATGTCGATGGTGAAATCGCGAAGAAGTATCTCGCGCACGCTCTTCATGCTCTTGCCGAGGAAATGCTCGTAGGCGGCATCCTCGCTGACCGAGCCCCCGGCGGCAGAGATCATGCCGAGCAGAGCCGAAACCGACAGCGCCTCGCTGTCGACCAGCACGCCGTCACAGTCGAAGATGACCAGTTCGGGCGTCATTGCGGCTGGCGTCAGAGCTTGCCGGAGATATAGCGCGTCAGCGTCGCGCGCGTGCCATTCGCCCACAAGACGTTGAGCGCATGGGCAAAGGCCTCGGCGAACGGCGCCGAGCGGCCGACACCGCCATAGATATCCTCCATCGCAAGCCAGGCACCGGGCTTATCCTTCGCCGCCTTCGCGCTTGCCTGCAGCCGGTCCCAACTCGGGTCGTTGGCCTCGATGACCGCGCCGCTGTCTGTGGTGCCGAAACAGTAGCGGCACCACAGCGCGGACTCGAGCGCCAGACCCGCGACGCCTTTGCCGGCCTTCAGCCGGTCGGCAATGGTCGGGATGATGAATTTCGGCTGCCGGTTGGAACCGTCGAGGCAAAGCCGACGGATGGTGTCGCCGATCTTCGGGTTGGAAAAGCGGTGCTCGATGAGCTGGTAATAATCCTCCAGCACGGTGTCCGGCACCGGCGGCACCGTCGGGATGATCTCGTCATGCTCGAGCTTGGCGAGGAAGCCGCGCACCAGCGGCTCCTGCATCGCCTCATGGACGAAATGGATGTCCATCAACCCTGCGGGATAAGCGATCGTGGCATGACCGCCATTGAGGATGCGGATCTTCATCAGCTCATAGGGCGCGACATCCCTCACGAATTGCACACCGACCTTTTCCAGCGGCGGGCGGCCGTCGGTGAAACGGTCTTCCAGCACCCATTGCTTGAACGGCTCGCAGAACACCGGCCAGTTGTCCTCGAGGCCGAACTCCGAGGCGAGAATACCGCGCTCGCGGTCGGAGGTGGCGGGGGTGATGCGGTCGACCATGCCGTTGGGAAAGGCGACATTGTCGCTGACCCAGTTCGCCAGATCCTCATCGATCAGGCGGGCGAGGCCGATGACGCCATCCGAGGTGACATGGCCGTTGTGAGGGATGTTGTCGCAAGACATGACGGTGAACGGCACGATGCCGTCGGCACGGCGGCGCTTCAGCCCGGCCAGGATGAGGCCGAACACCGTCTTCGGCGTCGTGCCTGCCTGTGCGTCGGCGACGATGTCGGGGTGGGTCGGGTTGAACTTGCCGGAGGCCGGATCGATGAAATAACCGCCTTCCGTGATGGTCAACGAGACGATCTTGATCGCCGGATCGGCGAGCTGGTCGATGATGGCATCGGCATCGCCGGGCGTCAGGAAGTCGATCATGACGCCGGTGACGCGGGCGCTCATATGGTCGGAATCCTGCTCGACCACGGTGGTCAGCCAGTCCTGCTCCTGCAGCTTGGAACGGCCGAGCTTTTCGCCCTCGAAGACCCCGGCGCCGACCAGAGCCCAGTCATGGCCGATCCCTGCATTGAAGAGATCGTCGAGATAGACCGCCTGATGCGACCGATGGAAATTGCCGACGCCGAAATGGACGATACCGGGTTTGAGCCTGGAGCGATCATATCTGGGACCGGCGACCTTGGCGGGGAGTTCCGAGAGGATCGAGGAGGAGAGTTTCACGGTCATTTTTCTACCCTTTTGGCCGGGCTGCGGCCTGCGTGATCCCGGCCCATCAACTCATCCATTGGCCGCCATCGACATTGTAGGTCTGGGCGACAATGTATTCGGCGTCGTCGCTGGCCAGGAAGACCGCCATGCCGGTCAGGTCCTCCGGCTTGCCCATGCGGCCATAGGGCACGCCCTCGCCGACCAGCCGCTTCTTCTCGCCCTTCGCCCGGTTCTCATATTTGGCGAACAGCGCATCGACCTCATCCCACATGTCGCTGTCGACGACGCCGGGCGCGATGCCATTGACGTTGATGCGGTGCTTGATCAGATCGAGCCCGGCGGACTGGGTCAGCGAAATCACCGCGGCCTTGGTGGCGCAATAGACGGCGACCAGCGGCTCGCCGCGCCGTCCTGCCTGGCTGGCGATGTTGATGATCTTGCCGCCCTTGCCCCTTGCGATCATCGAACGCGCCGCTGCCTGCAGCATGAACAAGGTGCCGGCGACGTTGACGGAGAACAGGCTGTCGTAGCTTGCTTTGGTGATCTCGACGATCGGCGCCAGGTCGAACAAGGCAGCGTTGTTGATCAGTATGTCGAGGCCGCCGGTCTTTGTTTCGACCGCATTGACCGCCGCCTGGATCGAAGCGAGGTCGCTGACGTCGAGCCTGACCGGATAGGCGTTGGCGCCAATCTCGGCGGCCGTCTTTTCGGCAGCCGCCAGATTGATGTCGGCAATGGCCACCGTGGCGCCCTCGCGCGTGTAGGCTTCGGCAAAAGCCCTGCCGATGCCGCGCGCGGATCCGGTGATCAGCGCCGATTTGCCTTTCAGTCTCACTGCGTCAGCGCCTTTCCGTCGGGGCCGAAGCGATGCATGCGGACCTTGTCCGGCGTCAAATAGATGGTGTCGCCGTGGCGTACGGCCAGTTCGCCATCGGCGCGTACCGTCAGCGGACCGACGCCGTCGGCCTGGACATGCAGGAAGGTGTCGGAGCCCAGATGCTCGGCGACGCCGACAAGGGCTTTCCAGTCACCCGCGGTGGTCGATATCCCCATATGCTCGGGACGAATGCCGATGGTCTTGGCGTTGTATTTGGCCGCCGGCGCACCTTCGATCAGGTTCATTTTCGGCGAACCGATGAAGCCCGCCACGAACAGGTTCTTCGGCGACTTGTAGAGTTCCATCGGCGAGCCGACCTGTTCGATGTTGCCGGCGTTGAGCACGACGATCTTGTCGGCCATGGTCATGGCTTCGATCTGGTCGTGGGTGACGTAGACCATCGTCGTCTTGAGCTGATGGTGCAGCTCGCTGATTTCGAGCCGCATGGTGCCGCGCAGTGCGGCGTCGAGATTGGACAGCGGCTCGTCGAACAGGAATGCCGAGGGCTGGCGCACGATGGCGCGGCCGATGGCGACGCGTTGCCGCTGGCCGCCGGAGAGCTGGCCGGGCCGGCGTTCGAGATAGTTGGTGAGGTTGAGGACCCGGGCTGCGTCCTTCACCTTCTTGTCGATCGTCGCCACATCCTCGCCCGCCATCTTCAGCGGGAAGCCGATGTTCTTGGCCACCGTCATATGCGGATAGAGCGCATAGGACTGGAATACCATGGCCAGCTTGCGCTTGGCCGGCGCCTCGCCGGTGACGTCACGGCCATCGATGTTGATGGTGCCCCCGCTGGTGTCCTCGAGCCCGGCGATGAGGCGCAGCAACGTGGACTTGCCGCAACCCGACGGCCCGACGAAGACGACGAACTCGCCATTCTCGATGACCAGGTCGAGGCCTGGAATGATGACCGTCGATCCGAAATGCTTGGAGACGTTCTTGAGCGTGATGTTTCCCATGGTTTCCTCCCCGAGGGGTTATTTGGCCGGATTGCTTCAGGCAACGTCCGTTATTTTACCGCGCCGAATGTCAGGCCGCGCACCAGCTGCTTCTGGCTGAACCAGCCCATGATCAGGATGGGGGCGATGGCCAGCGTCGAGGCCGCCGAAAGCTTGGCCCAGAACAGGCCTTGCGGGCTCGAGAACGAACTGATGAAGGCCGTCAGCGGCGCTGCCTCGGTGGTGGTCAGGCGGATGGTCCAGAACGCTTCGTTCCACGCCAGGATGATGTTGAGCAGCATGGTCGATGCGATGCCCGGCACGGCCATGGGGGTCAGCACATAGACGATCTCGCCCCACAAGGTGGCGCCGTCCATGCGTGCCGCTTCCAGGATCTCGCCGGGGATTTCGCGGAAGTAGGTGTAGAGCATCCAGATCACGATGGGCAGGTTGATCAGCATCAGCATGATCATCAGGCCGATGCGGCTGTCGAGCAGTCCGGCATCGCGGAAGATGAGGTAGATCGGGAACAGCACGGCAACCGCCGGCATCATCTTGGTCGAGAGCATCCACATCAGGATGTCCTTGGTCCACTTGCCCGGCGAGAAGGCCATCGACCAGGCGGCCGGAACCGCGACTATCAGGGCCAGGATGGTCGAGCCGACCGAGAGCAGCACCGAGTTGAAGAAGAACTTGAAGTAGCCGCTCTGCGCCTGGACCTCGGTATAGCTCTCGAACGTCCCCGACGGGATCAGCGCGAAGCCCTGGATGGCCTCCTGCTCCGACTTGAACGAGGTGATGATCGTGTAGAGGATCGGGAAGAAGATCAGCAGCGCGACGATCCAGGCGGCGCCTGTCGCAATGACCTTGTGTTGGGTGGTGACTGCACGTGCCATCGTATCCTCCCTTACTTGTCCAGGTTCTTGCCGACCGCGCGCATGGCGAAGAAGGCGACGATGTTGGCGAGAATGACGGCGATGACACCGCCGGCCGATGCCTGGCCGATTTTGAACTCCAGCAATGCCTTCTGGTAGACGAGGAAGGGCAGGTTGGTGGAGGCATAGCCGGGTCCGCCATTGGTGGTGACCAGGATTTCGGCATAGACCGACAGCAGGAAGATGGTCTGGATCAGGATGACGACGGTGATGGCGCGCGACATGTGCGGCAGCGTCAGATAGATGAAGCGGCTGACGAAGCCGGCGCCGTCCATCTCGGCGGCTTCCTTCTGCTCGCCGTCGAGCGACTGCAATGCGGTCAGCAGGATCAGCGTTGCGAAGGGCAGCCATTGCCAGGCGACGATGATGATGATGGCAAGCATCGGATGCTGCCCGAACCAGTCGATCGGTTGACCCCCGAAGAAGCGCGCAATGTCGGCAAAGACGCCGTACTGCGGGTGCATGATCATGTTCTTCCAGACAAGTGCAGCCACCGGCGGCATGACGAAGAACGGAGAGATGACGAGGATGCGGACGATCCCCTGTCCCCACATCGGCTGATCGATCAACAGCGCCAGCATGATGCCGCCGATGACGGTGATCAGCAGCACGCTGCCCACCAGGACCAGCGTGTTGAGGATCGACTGCAGGAATGCCGGGTTGGAATAGAACAGCGAGTAATTCGAGAACCAGACAAACCCGTCGCGGATCGGATTGAGCGGATTGTACTGCTGGAAGGAGAACCAGATCGTGAGTGCCAGCGGCACGATCATCCAGACGAACAGCAGCACCACGGATGGCGCCAACATAAAGCGGGCAAGCGAACGGGTCTGCTGAGTAGCCATGACGGTCACCCTTCAAGGTCAGCCAAATTTTCAGGTGTGTGAAAGGGGCCGCCCGAACTGGGATTCGGGCGGCCGTTGCCGGCCAAGGAGGCGGCCGGCATTCGGCACCGGGAGGAGCCTTACTTGATATAACCGCCTTCGGTCATGGTCGCGGTGGCGGCGTCCTGCGCCTGCTTGAGCGCGTCGTCTACGCTGGTCTGGCCGGCGAGCGCCGCCGAGAACAGCTGGCCAACGGTTGTGCCGAGGCCCTGGAACTCAGGAATGGCGACGAACTGCACACCGACATAGGGCACCGGCTTGACGGTCGGATGCGTCGGGTCGGCGGCATTGATCGAGTCCAGCGTCATCTTGGCGAACGGAGCCGCCTTCTGATACTCGGCATTGGCGTAGAGCGAGGAGCGCGTGCCCGGAGGAACGTTGGCCCAGCCTTCCTTCGAAGCAACCAGTTCTGCGTAGTGCTTGCTGGTCGCCCAGGAGACGAACTTCTGTGCGGCGTCTCCCTTCTGCGTGCCGGCCGGGATGGCCAGCGACCAGGCCCACAGCCAGTTGCCGCGCTTGCCCAGACCATTGTCGGGGGCCAGTGCGTAGCCGACCTTGTCCGCGACGGTCGAGTTCTTCGGGTCGGAGACGAAGGAGGCGGCGACGGTGGCGTCGATCCACATGCCGCACTTGCCCTGCTGGAACAGCGCCAGGTTTTCGTTGAAGCCGTTGGACGAGGCGCCCTCGGGACCGTCGGCCTTCATCAGGTCGACATAGAACTGCAGCGTGTTCTTCCATTCCGGCTGGTCGAATTGCGGCTTCCAGTTCTCGTCGAACCAGCGGGCGCCGAAGGAGTTCGACATGGCGGTGAGGAAGGCCATGTTCTCGCCCCAGCCGGCCTTGCCGCGCAGGCAAACGCCGTTCACGCCATTGGCGCGGTCGGTCATCTTGTCGGCGGCCTGCTTGATGAAGTCCCAGGTCGGGGCGTCGGGCATCTTCAGCCCGGCCTTCTCGATCAGGTCCTTGCGGTACATGACGAACGAGCTTTCGCCGTAGAAGGGCGCGGCATAGAGCTTGCCGTCGACCGAGAGGCCGCCGGCGATGGCCGGGATGATGTCCTTGGCGTCATAGTCGTCGCCGAGCTTGTCGAGCGGCAACAGCCAGTTCTGCTTGGCCCAGATTGGAACCTCGTAGGTGCCGATCGTCATCACGTCATACTGGCCGCCCTTGGTTGCGATGTCGGTGGTGACGCGCTCGCGCAGCACGTTCTCTTCGAGCGTGACCCAGTTCAGCTGGATGTCGGGGTTCGCCTTGGTGAAGTCGTCCGTCAGCTTTTGCATGCGGACCATGTCGCCATTGTTGACCGTGGCGATGGTGATGGATTCGGCGTGTGCGGCAAAAGCGAAAGCGCTGGCCGACAACAAGCCCAGGGTGAGCGTGCGCAGTTTCATCAAATTCCTCCCATGAACCAAGATGAGCATTTGCCTTGGTAATGGGCAATTACTCACTTGGCATAAATTATGTCAAGCCAGATTCGATGCTGCAGCGCAGCACGCAAGGCGGAGCGCGGCGTTGCGCGCGTAGAGGATATTGAACGGATTTGGGAAGCTGTTTGCAGGGGATGTGAGAGCGCGTTGATGCCGACCCATCGCAACCCAATCGTCGCGCCAGGGGAGCGATAGGGCCGAGTCCATCAGCCGTGGGACGGGTAGCTTCCCACGGAATATTCGAAAACCCTGCCGTCGCGTGTTTGCTTGGCTCTGGTCAGCACTTCCGTCACCTGGATCCAGCTGGGCTCGTCCTTGCGCAGCCTAACTTCCCGGCCGATTGCCTTCACGGCAGCTTGAAACGGCGTAAATGCTTCGATCACCTGCGTCGTGCGCACGGTGTTGTTTTCAATTTCTTCGACGCGATAGACTTTCATCAGCCGGCTGATCGACCCTGTTTCAATCTGCAGACGATTGATCCTGCTCAATTGGGTCGTCACAAGCACAAGCCTATGCCGGGCGAGTGATATCGACAGCGTTTTTGTCAAGCTTGGTTAACCGGGTGGCCCGATCGCAGCTGTTTGTCCGCGAAAGCGAGCATTCGTCGCGGATCCATGGCTCGCTTTGCATCTCGGAAATCAATCCGCGAATCGCTCGCCCTCAGGCGCAGGCGATCTCGGCCAGGATCCAGTCCCGGAAGGCTTTTATCTTCGGCACGTTGCGACGCGCCGTCGGGTAGACCAGCCAATAGGCGTGGCCGTCGTCGCCGACCAGGTCGAAGGGCTGGATCAGGCGGCCGGCGGCGAGCTCGGTCTTGAACAATGCGGTGGTCAGGATCGCCACACCATGGCCGGCGATGGCCGCGTTCGCCTCATAGGCCTGCGCGCCCATGCTGGTGCCGGTGCGCCTGGCAAGTTCGTCCGCCGGGACGCCGGCAAGGGCGAACCATTCCCGCCACCAGATGTCGCCGGGATCGAGAATGGGCAGCTTGAACAGGTCGGCGGGTTCGTGGACGCCACCTATGGTGGCAGCGAGTGCCGGCTCAGCACCGGGGTGAAATCGGCCTTGAACAAAAGATGGGTCTCCACTCCAGGCCACTTGCCGCTGCCGGAGCGGATAGCGATGTCCATGTCCTCGCGGGCAAAATCGATCACCCTGTTCGAGGTATCGACGCGCACCGCCAGCGACGGATGCGCGACCTGGAAGGAGCCGAGGTGCTGCGCCAGCCAGTTCGAGGCAAAGGTCAGCAGCGTCGAGACGCACAGCACACCATCGGCGCCCCCACGCGCGGCGGAATAGGCGCTTGAGAGCAGGCTGAACGCCTCGCTGACGGCGGGCGCCAGGCGCTGGCCGGGTTCCGTCAGCACAATCTGGCGCGGCTGGCGCAGGAACAGCGGCGAACCGATGCGCTCTTCCAGAAGCTTGATCTGGTAGCTGGCGGCGGCCTGCGTCATGCCGAGTTCCTGCGCGGCCTTGGTGAAGGAGAGATGCCGCGCGACGGCTTCGAACACCCTGATGGCCTGCAGCGGCGGCAACTGGGCGAGCTGTGGTGCCTTGAGATCGGGCATAAGCCCTCCTTATGGGTCGTGATCGACGTTTGATTGGCGGCAAAAGCCAATCAGGCCGATATCTGGTGTCAACGATCAATCAAGTTCAAGCATAGCGGAGGCTGAAGATCATGACCACGGTACAGCAAAAGCTCCATTCGACCCCGGCGCAGAGGCGGTTTTCCCTGCTGGTGCATGAATTTTCCCTGCTTGTGCACCGCCGGCGCGGCTACGTCGACGTCCGGGAGTTGTCGCCGCATCTGCAGCGCGACATGGGTTTTCTCGACGGCAACGACCCGTCCGGGCGCTGCAAATAAACGTGTTGGATTTTATCGATGGGCCGCTTAATCTATCAGGAACCGTCGAGCAAGGCCGTGGCGGTCCGCTCGTCGGTGATGAGGCCATTGACCAGCCGGCGGTTCACAGCGGCCAGGATGCCCGGCAATTTGCGCTCGCCCATGGCGAGCGCAATGACCAGCGACTTTTCGCGTGACGGCAAGGCTGCCGACGATACCCGGTCGTTGGTGATGCCCTCGATCATGCGGCCTTCCCGATCGAACACCCAGCCGACGATCTCGGCGACGCCGCCAGCCTTTTGCAACGCCTTCAGCTCGCTTTCCGAGATAAAACCGTCCTCGTAGAGCGGCGCCTTCGGGCCGAGATCGCCGATGCCGACAAAGGTCACGTCGGCTTCCGCGGCCAGCGCCAGCGTCGGTTGGATCATCGGCTGGGCAAGCAGCATCTCGCGCTCTTCCGGCGACGAGGCGATGACCGGCAGCGGCATCGGGAACGAGCGCGCCTTGACCCGGTCGGCCATGGTGAAGATGACGTTGTAGAAGGCGGCCGAACCGTCGGGCGAGATGTTGCCGGTCAAGGACACAACCTTGTGCTGCGAGCATTCCATCGGCGGCAATTGCTCGATCGCCGCCTTCAGCGTGCGGCCGGTGCCGATGGCCAAGACGATGGGCGTCGGTGACCGCAGCCGCCGCTCGATCTCGGCCGCGGCCGCCTCGGCAATGCCGATCGTGGTCGAGGATGAGGTTGGATCGCTCGGCACCACTTCGACGAGGTCGAGCGCGAAGCGTGACTTCAGTCTAGCTGCGAGATCAAGGCAATTGGCGATCGGGTGATCGACGCGAACCTTGATCAGCCCCTCCGACACCGCCAGCGACACCAGCCGCTGCGCCGTCTGCCGGGAAATGCCGAGCGTGGCGGCGATCTGGTCCTGGGTGTTGCCGGCAACATAATAAAGCCAGCCGGCGCGCGCTGCCTCGTCCAGCCTGCTGCTGCCGCCATCTTGCCGCGAATTCAAAATGTGCCTCCAGCCCTGCCCCTTTGCGCGCCCTTGGGCGAAGCGTCGTAGTCTTGCAGGGAATGTGTCGGCGCGCAATTGTTCAATCGGGAAGACAATTGCTTGCTGCTTCGATCCGGCCGCCGCGCGGCAACCAACCCAGCGAAAATCGCCAGCGGACGGGCTCGGCGGTTTATCTCCTGATACAAACGCTTTAAGGGGATCGGCAAAGGAGCCTCGCATGACGCCGAAAGCGGTTTTCTGGGATATGGACGGCACGCTGGTCGACAGCGAGCCGCTGCACGAGGCGGCCTTGGTGGCGGCGCTGCGCAGCGTCGGTATCACGCCGCCGGCCGACCTGCATGAGCGGGTGCTGGGCGTCGCCGCCGCACCGGTCTACGAGATGCTGCGCAGCGAGTTCGGCCTCGACCTGCCCTTCGACGACTGGATCGTGCGCAAATACGATCACTACATGCCGATGGCCGAGACGCTGAAGCCGCGCCCCGGCGCGATCGAAGTGTTCAACGAGTTGCGCGCGCTCGGCGTGCAGCAGGCGGTGGTGTCCAATTCCGACCGGGTGATCGTCGATGCAAATCTGAGCGCCGTCGGCCTGATCTATCCCGGCATGCGCACGATCAGCCGAAACGACGTGCGCGAAGGCAAGCCGCATCCCGAACCGTTCCTGCGCGCCGCGTGGCTGGCCGGCGTCGATCCTTCAGACGCGGTGGCCGTCGACGACAGCGCTACCGGCGCCACATCAGGCCTGGCCGCGGGGATGCGGACGATCTTCTGGCCGGAAGCGCCGATGGCAGGACCGAAGGGCGCTGTCGTGATCAACAGTGCGGAAGAGTTGCGGGCTCAGTTGGGACTCTGAGTGAGCCTATGAACGTCGGCGCTGCCCCTCATCCCCCTGCCGGGACCTTCTCCCCGTGAACGGGGAGAAGGGTGAACTCATTCAGCTGCGGTACACCGGCTCCTCCTCGTCGAGGATCGCCTTCAGCTCGGCAAGGTGACGCTCCGCCTGGCCGGGATAGTCGTCCATTTCGCTGGCGGCCTTTTCGGCAATGGCGTCGGAGAGCGTGCGCAGCGGCCGGCCGGTCCACAGCGCCTTGATGTAGGTCTCTGCGGCGCGCTCGAAATAGAACATGCGGTTGAAGGCGTCGGCAACGGTGTCGCCGATGACCATGACGCCGTGATTGCCCATCACCATCACCTTGACCTTAGGGTCGGTGAGCAGTTGCGAGCAGCGCTCGCCTTCCTCCTCGAAGGCCAGCCCGCCATAGTGGGCATCGACGACGTGGCGGTTGAAGAACATGGCCGAGTTCTGGTCGATCGGCGGCAGAGTCGAGTCGGCCAGCGACGCAAGCACAGTGGCATGAATGGAATGCACATGCATGGCGCAGCGCGCATGCGGCACGTTGCGGTGAATGGCGCCGTGCAGACCCCAGGCGGTCGGGTCGGGCGCATTCGGGCCGGACAATGTCTCGGGATCGTTGGCGTCGATCAGCAAAAGGTCGCTCGCCTTGATGCGCGAGAAATGCACCTGGTTGGGGTTCATCAGGAATTTGCTGCCGGCCTCGTTGACCGACAGCGAGAAGTGGTTGGCCACGGCTTCATGCATGTTGAGCCGCGCCGTCCAGCGGAAGGCGGCGGCAAGGTCGACGCGCCCCTCATAATAGGGCAGGTTGGTCAGCGGCTCTTTCTGCAAACGGGCGATGCTCATCAAAAAATCCTCCATTTCCCCGAGAATGCCGCGCCCAATGCCGACCAGCAACCGGTAAGTACTGGGTCAGGCCGCCGAGCGAGCCGACTGCAGCCCGCCATGTTCGACGATGAAGTCGATGACTTCCTGCAGTCCCTTGCCGCGCGACAGGTCGGTGAAGCCGAACGGGCGCTTGCCCCGCATTCGGGCGGCGTCGCTCTCCATGACATCGAGGTTGACGTTCACATAGGGCGCCAGATCGCTCTTGTTGATGACCAGGAAATCGGAACGGGTGATCGCCGGCCCGCCCTTCCTGGGGATTTCCTCGCCCTGGCAAACCGAGATGACATAGAGGGTCAGGTCGGCAAGGTCCGGCGAGAAGGTGGCGGCAAGATTGTCGCCGCCGGATTCGATGAAGACGATGTCGAGATCGGGGAATTTCCTGTTCAGCCCGGCGATCGCCTGCAAATTGATCGAGGCGTCCTCACGGATGGCGGTGTGCGGGCAGCCGCCGGTCTCCACGCCGACGATGCGGTCCTCAGGCAGCGCCTGCAGGCGGGCCAGCATCATGGCGTCTTCCTTGGTGTAGATGTCGTTGGTGACGACGGCGATGGAGAAATCGTCGCGCAGCGCCTTGCAGAGCTTTTCGGTGAGCGTCGTCTTGCCGGAGCCGACGGGACCGCCGATGCCGATACGCAGGGGACCGTTTGCCTGAGTCATACCGAAAACTCCGTCATGCCGAAAACTCCGTGATGGCGAGGATGGCGAAGCTGAGCCCGATCAACAGGCAGAGCGGCGAATAGAAGCTGATATCGAGCCGCGCAAAAGGCTGTTCCGGCGCCACACGGCGCCACCACGGCGTGAAGCCGGCAATGCCGCGGCCGAGGAAGACCAGCCCTATGAGCAGCGCTGTGGCGGAAAGGCCTTCCCTTGGAAAGGGGGTGGCGAAGACCCCTGTTAGCGCCAGCGGCCACAGTGTCGCCAGGCACAGGCACGCGGCAACGGCGAAACAGGCAAACGGCGTCGGCATCTCGTCGACGCCGCGAAAGCCGACGACGGCGTGGGCGCAGGAGACGCCGTCCCTGCCCGGCCAGATGCCGCCAAGGCCCCAATAGACATGCAGCGCGGTGATCAGCAGCAGGACGGCCGAGAGGGCGAAGGCGAGGACGATCATGAGCGGAACAGCCTGGAATACTGCGTCTCGTGCTTCATCGCCATGATGTCGGAGATGAAGGCGCAGCCGCCGAGATCGTCCAATGTCGAGCCGGCGGCGCGCGCGGCCGTCGACAGCGCCAACGGCTCGAAGCCGGCGAGCAAGGCCATGGCGTCCGTCTGGCCGACGATTCCGAGTCGGATCGCCGCCTGAACGAGGTTAGAGAAGAAGGCCTGCAGGAAGGCCGACATCGCGTCCTGAAGCGCGATGCCGTTGCCGCCGGCAACGGCGCCGACGGCGACACAGTAGGCGCATTCGGCCGGCAGGCGGCCCAATACCGGATTCGCCCACGCCGCTGCCGCTTTCAGGAAGGCGGCGCCTTGCAGCATGGTTTCGGTGTGGCGCTCACGCGAGCCGGCCAGCGCTTCGGCGAGATCGGCAATTTCATGGAGGTCGCCTTCATGGAGGTCGCCGCCGTCGCGGGCGCGGCGCCAGCTTTCCGCGAAGAGCACGGCGTCGTTCCAGCCCGAGCCCATCTCGACCAGCGTCTCCAGCCAGAAGGCGAGGCTGGCGGTATCGGCAACCAGCCCGTCTTGCACGGCACGCTCGAGTCCATGGCTGTAGGCAAAGCCGCCAACGGGAAAGGCCGGCGACAGCCACGCCATGAGCCGCAGCAAAGCGATGCCGGATGGCTGGTCAGTCATGATCGTGATGATGCCCGTCATGGGAATGGCTGTGCGAATGCGACTCGCTGTGTGCGTGGGAACGTCCATCATGGGAATGCGCTTCGGCGTGCGCATGCGCATGGCCATGATCGTGACCATGCGCACCTTGGGCGGAATAGGCGCCGCGCACCGGCTTGAACGGTTCGGAGACTTCGCGCACCGTGGCGCCCAGCCCTTCCAGCATAGCCTTGATGACATGGTCGCGCAAAATCAGGATGCGGCTGGGCTCGATCGCAGCCGCCAGATGGCGGTTGCCGATATGCCAGGCAAGCTCGGTCAGGTGCACGGCATCGCGGGCGCGGATATCATAGACCTCTTCGGGTGCTGCTGTGATTTCGACATGGCGGCCGTCTTCCAAGACCAGCCTGTCGCCATCGTTCAGGGTCACAGGCTCGGGCAGGTCGACCAGCACCTTGCTGCCGTCGGCAAGCTCGATGGCGCGGCGGCGCAAATGACGCTCGTCATGGGGCAGGACGGCACGGCCGGCTGGGGCCGTGGTTCCGGCAGTGCCGGCAGCCACCACCGAGACGGCGCGCGGGAACTTGGTGAAGTCGGTGTTCAGGTTGAGTTTCATTGCATGGCTCCACCGTTAGCCTGGGCTCTCGCACGGGCAGGCCGCGCCAGGACGCGGTCGAAATACGCGTTGACGCGCTCGGATTCGATCGGAAATTTTCCGGCGCGGGCCCAGCCGCCCATGTCGCCCAACAGCACGTCGACGGCGGAAAACCGGTCGCCCAGCGCAAACTCCCGATCCCCCAGCCGGCCGTCGAGCGCCTTGGCCTCCGAGGCGAAATCGTAGGCGGCGGCGGGGCCGACATCGACCCGCACGTCCTTCGGCAACAGGAAGCGGTGGCGCAGCTTGTTCCACAGCGGCGCTTCGAACTCGGACTGGGCAAAATGCATCCAGGAATCCATTTCGGCGCGTCCGGCCACACCTGGATTGGCGCCCATGCCTTTGTCGGCGTGCTTGTCGGCGAGATAGACGCAGATCGCCGCCGAATCCGTCACCGTCAGTTCGCCATCGATCAGGATCGGCACCTTGCCCGACGGGTTGAGCGCATAGGCTTCCGGCGAGCGCAATTTGACCTCGACGAATTCATAGGGCTGCCCGAGTTCCTCAAGCATCCACAGAACGCGGCTGACGCGGGAGCCACGCGATCCGATAGCCTTGTACATGGTCGAACCCTCTTTCCTGCGACCCTAAACCATAGCCACTGTTCAGACGATGGTGTCGAAGAGCCGCAGGATGAACGATATCTGATAGATCAGCGTGCCGACGACGAAGGCAATGTGAAAACGGCGGTCGCGCACCAGTATGGCGGCTATGCACAACACCACGAAAACCGGCGTTCGAAACAGATATTCATTGCCGTAGCGGGCGAAATGCTCGGGACCTTTCAGCAGCGTGTCGACGACATCGAGCAGATAGGTGGCCGCCAGCAGGCCGAAGAACCAGCCGCGGCGCGAATAGAAGAAATCCTCGTAGCTGGTGTAGTCGAGCATCGAATCCGGAAACAGCAGCGCGCACAGCAGGAACAGCGTGATGGCGTAGAAGATCAGGAACAGGTACTTGCCGAAAGTCCAGACCTCTATGGTGTAGAGGCCGAACTCCCACCACCAGAAATGCACCAGCAGCAACAGCATGGAGGCGACCCAGCCGAGGTGCACGGGATAGAGCCTGTACTGGCCGGGATGCTGGACGATGCGCGCCACCCCCGACAGCAGGCGAGCGACGCCAAGTCCGATCACCATGCCCATGACGATGCGGATATGCGGGAAGATGTCGTGGGCGGAGGCTATTTCGGTGGCCATGACCTGCTACGCGGTTTCTTTGAGCCGCATATTGCGGCGGCACCGACCGGCTCGCAATGGAATTTGCCGGGTCGATCAAATCGCCCCTCGCCTCAAAACAGGAAATACCGCTGCGCCATCGGCAGCACGGTTGCCGGCTCGCAAGTCAAGAGTTCGCCATCGGCGCGAACCTCATAGGTTTCGGGATCGACCTCGATATGCGGCGTGGCGTCGTTGAGGATCATCGAGTGCTTGCCGATGCCGTCACGGGTATTTTCGACCGCGACGAACTGCTTGTCGACGCCGAGCCTGCCATGCAGGCCGGACTCCAGCGCCGCCTTGGAAACGAAGGTCACCGACGAGTTGGTCCTGGCCTTGCCATAGGCGCCGAACATCGGGCGGTAGTGCATCGGCTGCGGTGTCGGGATAGAGGCGTTGGGGTCGCCCATCGGGGCTGCGGCTATCATGCCGCCGATCAGCACCATGTCCGGTTTGACGCCGAAGAAGGCTGGGTTCCACAGCACCAGATCGGCGCGCTTGCCGACCGCGATCGACCCGATGTCCCTGGAGAGCCCATGCGCGATGGCCGGGTTGATGGTGTATTTGGCGATGTAGCGGCGGACGCGGAAATTGTCGTTGTTGCCGGTCTCCTGCGGCAATGACCCGCGCTGGCGCTTCATCTTGTCGGCGGTCTGCCAGGTGCGGATCGCCACCTCGCCGACACGGCCCATGGCCTGCGAGTCCGACGAGATGATCGAGAAGGCGCCGATATCGTGCAGAATGTCTTCTGCCGCGATGGTCTCCTTGCGGATACGGCTTTCGGCAAAGGCGATGTCTTCAGGGATCGACGGCGACAGATGGTGGCAGACCATCAGCATGTCGAGATGCTCGGCCAGCGTGTTGACGGTGTAGGGCCGGGTCGGGTTGGTCGAGGACGGGATGACGTTGGGCAGGCCGCAAACCTTGATGATGTCAGGCGCATGGCCGCCGCCGGCACCCTCGGTGTGGAAGGCGTGGATGGTGCGGCCCTTGATGGCGGCGACGGTGTTCTCGACGAAGCCGGATTCGTTCAGCGTGTCGGTGTGGATCATCACCTGCACGTCGTGATCGTCGGCAACCGACAGGCAGCAATCGATGGCCGCCGGCGTCGTCCCCCAGTCCTCGTGCAGCTTCAGCGAGCAGGCGCCGCCCAGCACCATTTCCTCCAGCGCTGCCGGCAGCGAGGCATTACCCTTGCCCGACAGGCCGATGTTCATCGGGAAAGCGTCGAAGGACTGGATCATGCGCGCCATGTGCCAGGGTCCCGGCGTGCAGGTGGTGGCCAGCGTGCCATGCGCCGGGCCGGTGCCGCCACCGAGCATGGTGGTGATGCCCGACATCAGCGCTTCGTCGATCTGCTGCGGGCAGATGAAGTGGATGTGCGCGTCGAAGCCGCCGGCGGTGAGGATCTTGCCCTCGCCGGCGATGATCTCTGTACCGGGGCCGATGATGATGGTGACGCCGTCCTGCGTGTCGGGATTGCCGGCCTTGCCGATCGCCGCGATGCGGCCGTCCCTGAGACCGATGTCGGCCTTGAAGATGCCGGCCGTGGCATCGACCACCAGCGCGTTGGTGATGACCGTGTCGACCGCGCCGCCGGCGCGCGACACCTGGCTCTGGCCCATGCCGTCGCGGATGACCTTGCCGCCGCCGAATTTCACCTCCTCGCCATGGACGGTGAGGTCCTTTTCGACCTCGATAAACAGCTCGGTGTCGGCCAGGCGCACTCTGTCGCCGACCGTCGGGCCATACATCTGCGCGTAGGCGGCGCGGGTAATTCTAGCCATCAGTCAATGCTCCCCAAACGAGAGTCCGGCCGCAGCCGAACTCCACATCGTCGCCATCCAATGGTCATGCAATGACCCGCTCGGCGACACCTTCTGATCCCATTTGGCCGTTGAGGTGGCCGTGCCACCCCAAACCGCCCGTTTGCCAAACCCTTGGCCAAATCGATGAAAGGAAAATACATGCGCAAAATCATCGTTCTTGCAGCCGCCGCCACGCTGGCCTCCGCAACCGTAGCCGGCGCCCAGCAGCAGCCCACGCCGCAACCGAAGCCGGCGGCGCCCAGCGCTCAGCCGGCGGCGCCGGCGATCCAGAAGGTCAACATCGTCGATATCAGCGAATTGCCCAAGGCCACCCAGACGCAGGTCAATCAGGTGATCGCCCAGCGTGGCGATGCCGGGCTGCAGAAACTGCGCTCTTCGATCGACGCGACGCCGCAGATCAAGTCGGCGCTCGAAGCCAAGGGGCTCACCTCGGCACAGGTGGTCGCCGCCAGCATGACCACCGATGGCGCGCTGACCCTTGTCACCAAGAAGGCAAGCTGAAAGAAGCGCTTGGCGGGCCGGCACCCGGCCCGCCAGCCCACAGGGAACCTTCGCCCGACAGGAGGCGTTTCGTTCCTTTGGCGCCGAACGGCGTTGCACAGAAAAGTCCACCAGGAGCGAGCAATGCCTGTCTTTGCCGACACCAGATGGCTCCAGAGCCTTGCTGCCTGCACATTTCTCGCAGCTTTCGGCCCGCAAGCCGCGCAAGGTCTTGAAAGCGCTGACGCCGTCAACCGGGCCGATACCGTCAACAGGATCGTCGGCTCCGATGTCCGGCAGGAGGAGGCGCGGACGGAACCACAGACCAACAAGATCATCACCGCGATCGAGCGGACGCGTGAGAACATCGGCGCCGTGCGCAAGACGTCCAAGCTCGATACTGTGGATATCGTCTTCCTCACCGACGCGGCGCGCAGCGAAGGCGGCCCGCCGCCGGCGGTCGAGAGCAAGGTCGAACAGCATCAGGATGACATTGCGGAACTGCGCAAGGAGATCGACGCCAACGCCTTGCTGTTCAACGCCATCGATTCGCGGCGCGTGCTTACGGAAGACGTCCTTGCGGTGGAATTCGACGGCTCGGCAAGAATCGTCATCTACGCGGCGGCCAGGCCGTCGAACTGACCTCAGGGCGCCCGACCCCGTCGATCTCACAGCCTGCCCATGATCTTCTGCTGAAAACCGTAGACCTCGCGTTTTCCTCCGAACGGCACCAGCGTGACGTCCCGCTCTTGTCCCGGTTCGAAGCGCATCGCGGTGCCGGCGGCAATGTCCAGACGCATGCCGCGCGCTTTGTCGCGATCGAATTTCAACCCCTCATTGGTCTCGAAGAAATGGTAGTGGCTGCCGACCTGGATCGGCCGGTCGCCGCTGTTGGCCACCTTCAGCGTCACCGTCGGCAGCCCCTTGTTGAGCTCGATGTCGCCGCTTGCCGTGATGATTTCGCCGGGAATCATCGTTAGCCTCACAAAACGCCGAAGACCAGGCCGACGGCGACTGCAGCACAAGCGGCGCCAGCGGCGCGGGCAAGCCCGCGAAAGCGCATGCCGAGGCCAAGGCCGGCAGCGATGCCCATGGCATGGAGAAGTGCGGTGGCAACGGCAAAGCCGGCCATATAGTCAAGTCCACCGGCATTTTCCGGCACTTCGGTGCCGTGGGCATGGCCATGGAACAGCGCGAACAGGCCGATGATGGCGACTCCGGCCGAGACCGGCAGATCGACCGCCAACGCCACCAGCAAGCCAAGCGCGACGACGGAGGCAAGGATGCCCGGTTCGACGAAAGGCACCGGCACGTGGAGCATGCCGAGCGCGCCGCCGACCAGCATGACGCCGACAAAGGCCAGCGGCCAGGCCCAGATTGCCTTGCCGCCCTTGAGCGCCGCCCACAGGCCGACGGCTACCATGACGGTCATATGGTCGAGGCCGGACAGCGGATGCGCGAAGCCCGCCGCGAAGGACGAGGTCGTGCCGATGCCGACATGGGCATAAGCGGGCATCGCCGCCGCCAGCAGCAGGATCGCTGCAAGCGTGGTGCGTTTGGTTGAAGCAGAGATCATCGGTCTTCCCTTCGAAGTCACGAAAACAATCACGCAGCCTTGCGCGGGCCGCAGCCCTCGGCCTTGAGCACGCGTTGGGTCGAGGCCGGATATTTCACCAGTTTCTCCACTGGGCGGATCGGGCGTGCGGAAAAATTGCCGCCGCAGTTCGGGCAGACGCCGCCCAGCACATGTTCAGCGCAGTCAGCGCAGAAGGTGCATTCAAAGGTGCAGATCAGCGCGTCCGCCGCTTCCGGCGGCAGGTCCTTGTCGCAGCATTCGCAATTCGGTCGCAGCTCCAGCATCGTTTTCTCCTCACCTGATCGGTTCGTGAACGGTCACCAGCTTGGTGCCGTCGGGAAAGGTCGCCTCGACCTGCACGTCGTGGATCATCTCGGCGATGCCTTCCATCACCTGCCCGCGGGTGATGACATGGGCGCCGGCCTCCATCAGTTCGGCGACCGGGCGGCCGTCGCGGGCGCCCTCGACGACGAAATCGGTGATCAGCGCGATCGCTTCGGGGTGATTGAGCTTGACGCCGCGTTCCAGCCGCTTGCGCGCCACGATCGCCGCCATGGCGATGAGCAGCTTGTCCTTTTCACGCGGCGTCAGGTTCATGCGCTTTCCTGGATTTGGCCTGTATTTGGCTCAGAGTGACCATAATTTGGGCAGACCCGCCCGCCCGTTGAGCAGTTCGACGAGCGGAACCAGCCGCTTGCGCAGCTGATAGCCGTCCTCGGCAAACAGCCTCGCAAGAAGCTTGCCAGATTTTTTGACGCTCCAGGCGCTGGCATCGCCGTCGGCGCCGACGATGTCGCGGGCCGGATCGAGCAAGCCTTCGGCCTGCGGCGAGACCATCAGCAGCGTCGCAGCGGCAATGGCGCCGCCGGCGACCGCCGGGCGGCCAAGTGCCGCCGCGATAGCCGGCCCGATGCGGAAATCCTCGGCATGAACGAGCGCACCATCCTGGCGGACACGCCAACGGTCGTGGAAATGGCCGTGCGCGGCCTCTTCGCCCATGGCGAGGCGGCCGAATATGGTGGCTTCAAGCAGCAATGCCTCGGCGCCTGCGGCAAGCTCGACCTCGAGCGTGCGGGCAAAGGCCGAGCGGTCGAAGACGATGGTTTCCTGGGGCAGCCAGGCGATACGCCCGCCCGCGCCGACGCTGAGCTTCACCCGAACTTCGGCGCGGTCGCTAGCGGCACGATAGATCTTTTCGCAGGCCTGGGTGGTTATCGAGGCGGAGGCACCTGGCCCGACATCGATTTCCCAGCCGAGCCGATCGCCGCCGGTCAGACCGCCGGCGGTGTTGATGAGCACGGCTTCGAGCGGATCGGCCGCAACGGCCGGCATGCGGATTTTGGCCGAGCCGTCCTGATAGAGGCGCAAAAGCCGGGTGCGTCCATCCCTGACGCCGCACGCAAGCCGGGCCGCCCCGGCCGCGCGCTGGGCCGGAAGAGCTGGGATCAAGACATGCTGCAACGTATCCACGGCGCTAACGTTAAGCACTCCCGGCGCTTTGTCGATATGGTGCTTGTTGATATAGCTTGTTGCTTGACAGCGTTTCCGTTTCTATAGAGGGAGCCTCTTTGGAACGGTCATGCTGCGCCTGGCGGGTTTTTGAAGGCGACGGCGATTTCAGTCCGGGCAACAGGGGCGCCAACCAATCGGCACCGCGACGTTATAAAATTGGGGAAGGAATCGAATGGCTGACGAGCTGGCAACGGAAATCATCGCCAAGATCAGGGCACATGCGGAGCCCGGTGGCGAAGAGATCACCACCAATACGGAATTGACCGCGCTTGGCATCCATTCCCTGGAACTGACCGAGATCATCTTCGATCTCGAGGAGCAGTACGGCATCGAGATCGAGATGAACACGGTCGATGCCTGGAGCAATCTCAAGAATGTCGGCGATATGGTTGAGGCTGTTCGCGCGCTGATTGCGAAAAAAGCCTGAGCTGAATGCAAAAGCGCGTCGTCATTACCGGCATCGGCGGCATATGCGGGCTCGGCGCCAATGCGCCTGCAATCTGGAACGAAATGCGGGCCGGCCGATCGGCCATCGGTCAAATCAGCAATCCCGGTTTGCATGATTTGAAGGTCAAGGTCGGCTGCGAAATCAAGACGCTGCCCGACCATGGCATCAGCCACAAGCAGACCGTGTCGATGGACCGCTTCAGCCTTTTGGCGACGATTGCCGCGCGCGAAGCCATGCAGCATGCCGGCCTGACATCGACTGAAGCAACCACCTACCGGATGGGCGCGGTTGTCGGCGTCGGCGTCTGCGGCTGGGAGGCGATCGAGGAGAACTATCGCGCCATCCTGGTCGACGGCAAGAACCGGGCCGGCATCTTCACCGTGCCGAAAGTGATGCCGAGTGCGGCATCCGGCCATGTCAGCATGAATCTCGGCCTGCGCGGGCCGGTGTTCGGCGTCACTTCGGCCTGCTCCTCGTCCAATCACGCCTTTGCCTCGGCGGTCGACCAGATCCGGCTCGGCCGCGCCGATGTCATGGTCGCCGGCGGCACCGACGCGCCGCTGCTTTGGGGCATCCTGAAGGGCTGGGAGGCCCTGCGGGTGCTGGCGCCCGATACCTGCCGGCCGTTCTCGGCCGATCGCCAAGGCCTGTCGCTCGGCGAAGGTGCTGGAATGGCGGTGCTGGAAACGTATGAACACGCCATGGCGCGCGGCGCGACCATTCTGGCCGAATTTGCCGGAGCCGGCCTTTCCGCCGACGCTTCCGATATCGTCGCGCCGACTGTCGAGGGACCGACGGCGGCGATGCGCGCCTGCCTGGCGGACGCCGGGCTCAATCCCGAGGACGTCGACTATCTCAACGCCCACGGCACCGGCACCAAGGCCAACGACCAGATCGAGACGGCGGCAATCAAGCGCGTCTTCGGCGACCATGCCTATAAGCTGTCGGTGTCGTCGACCAAGTCGATGCATGCCCATTGCCTCGGCGCCTCGGGCGGCCTGGAAATGATCGCCTGCGTGATGGCGATCCGCGAAGGCATCGTGCCGCCGACGGCCAATTTCCGGCAGGCCGACCCCGACTGCGATCTCGACATCACGCCGAATGTGGCGCGCGAGCGCAAGGTGCGCGCGGCGATCAGCAACGGTTTTGCCTTCGGCGGCACCAATGCCGTGGTGGCGTTCAAGGCGGTCTGACGGCAAGCGACTGGCCTGAGCGACTGGCCCTGAATGACTGCGAAGACGGTGTGTGCACCTTCGACCGGTTGATCGGCAAAGAAGCCGAGGATAATCCTTCGCAACTCGCCAGACGGCGCGATACCGCGCCAAATTCCCGACCGGAGCTTTCGATGACCGACCTGTCCGCCTTTCCGATCACCAAGCGCTGGCCGGCCAGCCACCCCGACCGCCTGCAGCTCTATTCCGCGACGACGCCGAATGGGGTGAAAGTCTCGATCGCGCTGGAAGAACTCGGCCTCCCCTACGAGGCGCATCTGGTGGATATCGGCAAGGACCAGAGCTGGACGCCGGAATTCCTGTCGCTGAACCCGAACGGCAAGATACCCGCGATCATCGACCCCGACGGGCCGGGCGGCAGGCCATTCGGCCTGTTCGAATCCGGCGCCATCCTGCTCTACCTCACCGACAAGACCGGCAAGCTGATCCCTGCCGATCCGGCGCGGCGCTACGAGACCATCCAATGGGTGTTCTTCCAGATGGCGGCGATCGGGCCGATTTTCGGACAGGTCGGGTTTTTCAACAAATTCGCCGGACGCGAGATCGCCGACAAGCGGCCGCTGGATCGCTACCGCAATGAATCGCGGCGGCTGATCGGGGTGCTGGAGACGCGGCTGAAGGGTCGAACCTGGATCATGGACGACGACTATACCATCGCCGACATTTCGATGCTGGGCTGGGTGCGCAATCTGATCGGCTTCTACGAGGCGCGCGAACTCGTCGGCTTCGACGACTTCCCCACCGTCGCGGCATGGCTGGAGCGCGGGCTGGCGCGGCCCGCGGTGCAGCGCGGCCTGACCATTCCCGCCAGGAATTGACCTCGGCCAGCCGAAGCAGCCGGGTCTATTTCGCCTTGGCCTTGCTTTTCGAGCCGCCCTTGCCGATGACGGACGCAGCGAGCGACGCAGCGCCCCTGGCTGTCGCCGCCACCGCACCAGCGGCGACATTGGCGGTCGCCTTGACGGTGCGCATCGCGCCGCCGGCCACCGAGCCGCTGCTTGCCGGCTTCTTGGGTTTGGCGGTTTTCGCCGTCACCTTTGCCGTCGCCACCGGTTCTACCTTCTTTGGCGCCGCTTTGCCGAAAGCCGGCTTTGCGTCCTTGGACCGCTCGGCGATCGCCGGGCCGGCGCCTGCCTTGGCCTGCGTGGCCTTTGCCTGCCTGGCTTTGGGTTGAGCGGTCTTGCTCTTGGCGGGTGTTTTTGCCTTGGTTGCCATCTGACGGTTCCCTCACGGCGGCACGATTGCCGATGAGAGATAACGACCTGAAAGTCTTAAGGTTCCCGTTCCGAAGTCCAGCGAACTATGCGGGATCGCCAACAACCAGGTCGGCGGACCTGCGACGGCCGAGCACGCGATCGATGTTGGGCATGTCGTTGGAAGCGATCCAAGCGCGGGCGTCTTCGTCGGAGCGGCCATGCTCGTGCCAGCGCACCAGAAGGCGGCGCTCGAGTTCGGCACGCGGCACATCGACAAAGATGGTGAAGTCGAACAGCGGCGCCAGCCGCGACCACGGCTCCTCGTCCAGCAGGAGGTAATTGCCTTCGACCAGGATGAACTTGGTCTCGGCGGCAACGATGGAGGCGGCGGCGCGCGACAATTCCATGCTGCGGTCGAACACCGGAATGGCGATGTCTGGCTCGCCCGAACGGATGCGCTTCAACAGCGTCTCGAAGCCGGCGAAGTCGAAAGTCTCCGGCGCGCCCTTTCTTGACCGCAGGCCGCGCTGGTCGAGCACGATGTCATCATAGTGGAAGCCGTCCATCGGCAC
The DNA here is from genome assembly GCF_000503035.1 of Mesorhizobium sp. LSHC412B00. Taxonomy (NCBI): domain Bacteria; kingdom Pseudomonadati; phylum Pseudomonadota; class Alphaproteobacteria; order Hyphomicrobiales; family Phyllobacteriaceae; genus Mesorhizobium; species Mesorhizobium sp. LSHC412B00. Next base: position 472,410 of record NZ_AYWB01000004.1, read on the forward strand.
GACTTCAGCCGCGCCCTCCGGCAACAGATCATGCAGGCCGGCCGAGAGCGTCGACTTGCCGGCGCCGGGCGGGCCGGCAATGGCGACGATGAAGCGTTTCGCCTTGCCAGCGCGCTTGAAGATGGTGGCGGCGAGATGGGCGATTTCGGACATTGGGCGCTTCCAGTTATGCTTTGCATCTTGTCGGCAGTTTGAGGAAATTTCAAACCGCGATTTGGGCAATCTCACGACATCCGCCACGTCAGCGCTGCCCCTCGTCGCCCTGCCGGTGTGCAGCCGATAGATGGGTAACACTTCTCCCCCTATGCGTCCGCCGCAGCGCCAAGCAGATTGGTTGGCGCGGCGGTGCGGCGGACAAGCTCCATGTGCCGTGTGTCGAGGATGCCGGCAGGCAGGTGAGGGGCAGGGCCAGCGTTCGAAAATCAGCCGGGCTGGCCGATCCGCAGGAAATCGCTGTCGAATGCGACATCGCGGGTCGAACCATCGGCTCCGGTGAGATGCATGTGACCTGAGGCTGTCCCGATAGCGCGCGGCGGCTCGCCGCTCGCCAGCGGCAGCGTGCCGATGACATGGCGGAAGGAGACTTCGCCGCCGAGGGTAAAAGCGGTCGCGACCCCTTCGCGCTTCAGCCAATTGTCGTCGATCGATGCGGCATGGCCGATGGCGGCGCGGCCGTCCTCGATCCCGAGCACGCCGCGATGGCGGCTGCTCCACGGCGCGTAGTCGCGGCCGCCATTGCTGAACCACAGCATGGTGACCGGAAGCTCCGCCGGGTTCTTCAGCACCAGCACCAGATCCTGTTCGGCCCGGCGCGCCAGCGCCGTCCAGCCCGGACCGTCATGATCGGCTTCGACCAGGGTGATGAAATCCTCGCGCTCATCCTCCATGCGGTAGTCGGTGAGATCGAGCGTGCCGCCGCCAGTGGCTGGAAAGCGCGTCAGATCGGTCGAGCGGGCGGGATAGGAAAGCTTGAAGCGGCCGCGGGCCGGATCGGGCTCCAGCGGTGCGTCCAGTGTCCCGGCAAAGCGCTTCGGCGAAAAGGCCAGCCGGCCGCCATCGCGCATCGCCGCCATCGGATGGTGGGCGGCGGAGACCGCTCCGGAACCGCCGGAAAAGACATGCTCCTGATAGAGAAAGGGATGACTGTTGCGGAGCGTGAAGATCTTGTCGACCGTCGCGCCCATCACCGTGCGGCGCAACCGGAAGACGGCCCGCCAGCCGTCGGATGTCGCTTCGCTGACGGTGACATCCCAGGGGCTGTTGGCCGGCCAGCCATGCAGCGGTGCGGCCTCGATGTCGCTGGCCGAAAACGGTGCGCATAGGAAATCGCCAGACAGCCGCACCGTGCCTTGAGGCAGATCCGGCGGCAGCGTCTCGCCGGCATCGATCCAGGGCGCGCGGTGCAGCGGCTTCAGCTGGCGGCCATCGCTGTCGACCGTCATGTCGGCGATATGGCCGACAGTGAGATCGAGCGTGACCGAAATGCCCTTTGCCTTGATCGTGACCGTATCCATCCGCGCACCTGCTGATTCTGATGGCAGCGAACAAACCCGCTCCGCGAGGGATGCGCAAGCACAGCGACCGGCATTTTGCATCAGGGCGATTTTTACCCTCCCCCTTGTGGGGAGGGTCGGCNACCCCCACCCCGATCCGCTACGCGGATCGACCCTCCCCACATGGGGGAGGGTGGGCGCCTACTGCCGCTTATACTCGCGCACCGGCGACTTGGTGCCGTCGGTGTAGGTGACCTGCACCGCCATCGACGTCACGTTGTCGGCGACCTTGAAGTAAGGCTGGTAGTCATAAGGAATGGCGTACGGGTCCTTCTTGTCGCAAGGCGGCAGCTTGATCTCCCTGTCGAGCGCCGTGCCGTTCAGGCTGTAGCGCACCTCCTTGATGCCGCAGCGGAACGACAGCATCTGGGAGAAATAGACCAGGCCATGATTGCCGCTGGCGTCGAAGGCGATCCACGACGTCCAGAACTGGTCGAGGATCTGTTTGTTGCCCTGTTGCAGCGCTGCGTCCGGATCGAAACTTATGTTGAACGGCCCGGTCTCGCGGCCCCTGAGATCGAGATACTTGACCCCGATGGTGGTGGCCGTGGTGCTGTCGGGCAATTCGAAGCTCGGATTGGGCATCGGCTTGCCGGTGCGCTGGTCGTTCATCGCCATCAGCCCGGTGTCGGTGAACGGACCTGACACACCCATGCGCCAGGAAATGCCGGTCGCGGCCTCGGGCAGCGAGATGGAGATCGTCCAGCCGGCATTGGAGCGCATCGGCGTCAGCGTCGGGGCAAAGCGTGCTGGGTCGAGCACGTCGCCAAGCGCCGTCAGGCGGGTACGGCTGCGGTCGAGCCAGTCGGCGAGCTGCGTCTGGTCGACGAAATATTTGAGCAGCCCGCCTTCCTTTTCATAGGAGACGAACCTGGTCAGCGCCTCGGCCTCGCTGCGCTTGTCGGACAGCGACTGGACGCCGAGGCGATCCTCGGAAAACTCCTGCGCGAGCAGGTAATAGGCCGGTGCGAAATCCGGATTGGCGGCGATGAAGGCGTTGAGCTTGTCGAGACGCCGGGCATCGTCGAACTGCAGGATATGGACCAGCTTGATCGACAGCGCCTTGGCCTTGTCGGCCAGGGCGCCGAACACTTCGCGGGCGCCGGCCTTGCCGTCCTGCACGCGCAGCAGGGTGGCGAAGCGTGTGTAGGGATCGACGGCGTCGACGTCGAAACCGGCGAAAGCGAGATAGGAGCGCCGCGCATTCAGCATGTCGCCGGAAAGCTCGTAGACGCGGGCATTGTGATAGAATTCGTCCGGCCGCTTCGGCTCGGCGATCGTCCCGCCCTGCGCGGCCAATGCGGCAAAGCCCTTGGCGATGGTGTCGATCGAGGCGGCGATCTGCTCGGTGGTCGCCTGAAGCTTATCCGCCTGCTCGGCCTGTTTCTGCTGGCCGGCAGCGAGCGTTTCGGTCGTCTGCTTGACCGCCTCTACCGACTTTTGCGTCTGCGCGCCCTGCTCAGCCTGCTGCTGCTGGGTCGACGCAATTTCCTCGGTCTTCTTCGCCACCGCGTCGGTCGATTGCTTGACCTGGTCGACCGCCAGCTTCGTCTCGGTTACCGTTTGCTCGATCCTGGCCACCCTGGCCGAGACGATGCCCATCTGCTGCTGCAACTGGGCGATGGCCGGCACCAGGCCGGCGATCACACCGTTCTGCGAATTGGACTGCTGCTGCAGGCCATAGACGCCGCCGGCGACGGCGGCAGCGCTGGTGGCAAAGATCAGCGCCGGCAGCGCCTTGGCGGCCAGCACCAGCCGCAGAACGATGGCAATGGCGATGACGGCGGCGGCAACCGAAGCGACCAGCGCGATATAGGCGGCGAACGGCGCCAGCGGATTGAGGATGTCGGATGCGGCGCCGCCGATGAAAGCGACGCTGCCGGCCCATTTGCCGGTGCGGCTGAGCGAAGCCCTGATAAGAGATGGCGCAGCCGCGCCGATGTCACCGGTCATTGTCAAATCCCCCAAGCAATTGCCGCCTCTATAGCAGCACCGCGACCCCGCAGGCAAAACAGGACAGGAAGCAGGCGATTTCGGGAGGTTGCCGTTTGAGCGCCGATGGTTGGCGAAGCCGAAGCGACATCTGATCTCCCCCCTTGCGGGGGAGATTGGCAGCGTCATCGGCAGCTCCGCCGTTAACCAAATGGACGAACAAAATGGGTTAGGCTAGGTTCCGGCCCTCTCAGCAACGCCGGACTTGACTTGCCAAATTTCCATTTCCCCTCCCCCGCCCAGAAATTTCTCGCAGCCCTCCTGCTGCTTGTCTTCGTGGCCGGCTGCAGCACCACCGCACCGCCCGACAGCGTGCTGGCGGTGCCGGCGCCGCAGGAGAAATATGCGGCCATCGTCGTCGATGCCGGCAGTGGCAAGACGCTGTTCGAAGTCAGTTCGAGGGCGCAACGCTATCCGGCGTCGCTGACCAAGATGATGACGCTGTACCTGCTGTTCGAGGCGCTGGAGTCCGGCCGCGTCTCGAAGGAAACGCAGATTCCGGTCTCCGACAATGCCGCCCGGCAGCCGCCGACCAAATTGCGCTTCAAGCGCGGCGAGAGCATCGATGTCGATTCGGCGATCCGGGCGATCGTGGTCAAGTCGGCCAATGACGTGGCGGTGGCGGTGGGCGAATATCTCGGCGGCTCGGAGGACCAGTTCGCCGCCATGATGACGTCCAAGGCGCGCCAGATCGGCATGAGCAGCACCGTCTTCCGCAATGCCTCCGGCCTGCCCGACGGTGGCCAGCACACATCGGCGCGCGACATGGCGACGCTGGGGATGGCGCTGCGCGCCCGCTTCCCGCAGCAGTTCCACTATTTCTCCGAAAGCGACTTCATGTTCCGCGGCCGGCTGGTGCGCGGCCACAACGACATGCTCGGCCGGGTGCGCGGCGTCGACGGCATCAAGACCGGCTATATCAGGGCATCCGGTTACAATATCGTCACGTCCTACAATGCCGACGGCCGGCATCTGATCGTGGTGGTGATGGGCGCCGACAGCGCTAGGCAGCGCAACGACCATGTCGAAGCGCTGATCCAGCGCAGTCTGTCGCCCGCCATGGCCGATACGAAGACGCGGCTGATGTTTGCGGGAGATCAGCCGGCCGCGTCGCCCGGCCTGCCGCCGCCTGGTTTGCCGGCGCAGGGGTCGCAGTTGCCTGGTTTACCGCCGCAATAGAACCCGTCGTTGGGTGGAGGAACTCTGAAACGCCGGCGGGACAGCACCCCCCTCTGGCCTGCCGGCCATCTCCCCCTCAAGTGGGGAGATTAGCAGCTTCGGCGTCTCGCCTCTTTTTCGTGTTTGGCGAAGCCATGGCGACATCTGATCTCCCCCCTTGAGGGGGAGATGTCCGGCAGGACAGAGGGGGGTCGTGAAGGATCGCTGCCTCATCTTAACTCTGCAGCAGGCGCGACCTCCGTCGGCAACAGCACTTCGGCGGTCTGGTTGCCGAGCAGCAGGCGAGCGAGGCCCCGGGGGGCTGCGCTGCCACAGGCAATTGCAGCAGGCATTCATCACAAGCATGCACAAGCCCCCAATCTTCACCGCCACAGTGGCTATGCCGCCTCGCCTTGGCGTATCGTGGGCGCGACAGCAGGAGCCGGCATCATGAGCCCAAAACCATCCGAACAGGCCGACAATGAAAACGACAGCGGCGGCGAGTATTTCGAGGCGCCGCCCGCCCACGACGCCGAACTGGTTGCCGACGAGGCGCTGGAAGCGCCCGATGTGCCGGACTCCGAACCCCATGGCCGCCTGAAGCCGAAGCGAAAACCGTCGGCGATATCAGGTAGAAAGTTTCGCAAGCGTGACCTGGTGCGCATCGACGACCTCAGGCCGAGCCTGGCCGACCGCATCCGCTCCGATCATCCCGACCTGCCGCGCGGCGCCCGCATCAGCCGGGAGGAGCTCGGCCGCTACCGCATGCGCTACATGGAGGAGCTGCTGCAGCAGGAGCATGGCGAATTCTCCGAGCTCGACCGCCAGGTGGTCGAATCGATCGCCAGGCAGGACACGATTTCGGAAAACTCGGAAGAGGAGTTCGAGGAGCACCGCTCGTTCGCCGACCGCGTCTCCGACAACATGGCGGCTTTCGGCGGCAGCTGGTGGTTCCTGATCTCGTTCGGCAGCGTGCTTGCGGTGTGGATCGGCATCAATTTGATCGCGGGCGTGAGCAGCGCCTTCGACCCCTACCCCTTCATCCTGCTCAACCTGCTGCTCTCCTGTATCGCCGCCATCCAGGCGCCGATCATCATGATGAGCCAGAGACGGACGGAGGCCAAGGACCGCCTGCGCTCGTTCAACGACTACCGGGTGAACCTGAAAGCCGAGCTGGAAGTGCGCCATTTGCACGAAAAGCTCGACTATCTGATCTCGCGCCAATGGACGCGGCTGGCCGAAATGCAGCAGATGCAGCTGGATGCGATGCACGAACTGACCGGCGCGAAGAAGGCGAAGCGGGCGCCGCGCAGGGTGCGCAGGCGGGTGGCGAAGGTGGAGGTGGCGGGGTGAGTCCCGGGCTGAGGCTGCAAGGCGGACGCGAAGTTGCCGAGCCGCGCGACGTGGCTTCGAAAATATCGCCACGCCAATTGCCCGTTGAAGCCCGCGCCGGCTTCCGCTAAGAAGCCGTGGCTGGCCGGCCTATCGGCTGGTTCGTTTTCAGGTTCCCTGAAGGCACCCGTAGCTCAGCTGGATAGAGCGCTGCCCTCCGAAGGCAGAGGTCACAGGTTCGAATCCTGTCGGGTGCGCCAGCTTACCGAGGGTCCATTCCGGACACATAGGTTACGGTTTATATCGGAGACATGGGTAACACTTTTGGCCCGAAGGGGTTTTG